>JANQLT010000215.1 GCA_028280455.1 Kiloniellales bacterium | reverse complement strand
TGCCGGCGTCGCGGTGATGCAGCTGGTCGAGGGCCGCGATGCCGGCCCACAGCGGCGCGCAAGCGAGCTGATCGAGCCGCAGGAGCTGGACTTTGCCCGGGCCTTGAACCCAAGGCTCGAAGGCAAAACCGAAAAGCAGAAGAACCCGCACCAAGAGGCATCGCTTGCCTGGCTCGCCTGGATCGTCGCCCGGCTCGGTGGATGGAGCGGCTACCAACGATACGGCCCCCCAGGCCCCAAAACCATGGCCGCCGGATGGCACAAATTCAAAGCCATGAGCCAAGGCTGGAGCCTCTCCCAAAATGTGTGAATCTGATAGCCCGCTGGGGCGAGGGGAACACCAGCTCTCACCCGGAAGTTGCCCCTCTCCCCGCCGGGGGAGAGGGTTGCGCAGGCTTGGCGAGGCCGACGGCCGAGCCCTAGCCGAAGCTGGGTGAGGGGGCGGTTCCTTTTGCTCCCACGGCCCCTTCATCACTGGGACCCCAAGCCAGCATGACCGCCGATCCGAGCGCCGCACGCGTCCATGTGGTGGGCGCGGGCATCGCCGGGCTCGCCTGTGCCGTCCGGCTGGCGCGCGGCGGCCGGCGGGTGGCGCTCTACGAGGCGGCGGCCCGGGCCGGCGGGCGCTGCCGCAGCTTCCACGACGGCCAGCTCGACCGGCGCATCGACAACGGCAACCACATCCTGCTCTCGGCCAACCGGGAGGCGTTGTCCTACCTCGAGGAGATCGGCGCCCGCGACAGCCTGATCGGCCCCGAGCGCGCGGTCTTTCCCTTCGTCGACCTGGCGAGCGGCGCCCGCTGGCGCCTGCGGCCCAACGCCGGCCGGCTGCCCTGGTGGATCGCCAGCGCCGCGCGCCAGGTGCCGGACACCGGGCTCGGCGACTATCTCGCCGGCCTGCGGCTGGCCCGCGCCAAGCCGGCGGACCGGGTGGTCGACCTGATCGCGCCCGGCACGGCGCTGTTCGAGCGCTTCTGGCGGCCGCTGACCGTGGCCGCCCTGAACACCGCGCCGGAGGAGGCCTCGGCCGCCCTGCTCTGGCTCGTGGTGCGCGAGACCTTCTTCAAGGGCGAGGCGGCCTGCCGGCCGCTGATCGCCCGCGAGGGGCTGGGCGAGTCCTTCGTCGAGCCGGCCCTGGCGCGGCTCCAAGGCGCCGGTGCCGAGGTCCGCTTCAAGCAGCGCCTGCGCGCCATCGAGACGGCGGAGGGCCGGGCAGCGGCCCTCGACTTCGGCGAGGCCCGCGTCGCGCTCGGCCAGGCGGATCGCGTCGTGCTGGCCGTGCCGCCGGCGGTAGCCGCCGACCTGCTGCCGGGCCTCACCGTGCCCGACGACAGCCGGCCGATCGTCAACGCCCACATCATCCTGCCGGAGGCCGACCTGCTGCCGCCTGAGCTACCCTTCCTCGGCCTGGTCGGCGGCAGCACGGACTGGGTCTTCGTGCGCGGCGACGTGGCCAGCCTGACCGTCAGCGCCGCCGAGGACCTGGCCGAGCTCGGCAACGACGAGGTCGCCGCCCGGCTCTGGCACGACACGGCCCGCGCCCTCGGCCTCGACGAGAGCCGCCAGCCGCCGATCCGGGTGATCAAGGAGAAGCGCGCCACCCTGGCGCAGACGCCCCAGGCCCTGCAGCGCCGGCCGCCGGCCCGGACCGACCTGAGCAACCTGTTCCTCGCCGGGGATTGGACGGACACCGGCTATCCGGCGACAATAGAGAGCGCCGTGCGCTCCGGCCGCGCGGCGGCCGCGCTATGCTGTGCCTGATCTGCTCAACAGTTAGGAACAAATGGAAAAGGTGCCGGCCCTAGCCAGAAGTCAGGCTAGCAACGCTGCCAAAACTCATTACTCGGTCCCAAAGTACACAACGACGAGTGCACCAGCATCGATTTCAGTGGAGTAGAAGTGGCGGGATAGGGCAAGACGATGGGCGACTCCAAAGCTCCTCGGAATCGGACCGAACCAGCGGCCCAAAGCACGAAAAAGGAAAGGCAGCCTGAGCCTGCCCAAAAGAAATCCAGTGACCCGCCAACACAAACCGGTCCAGTTTCAGCAGGTATCAGTGGGGTCGGCCGTCAAACACTCCCACCCCTCCGTCAACAAGCAACAGGCGACGTGATGCACGGCGGAGTCGGTCGGCAGGAGCTACCTCGGTTCAGCGCAGCAGCCCTTGGAGCTGTTACTCCACCTCGTGCCGACTCAATTGATGAAGAAGCTGGCTCTGTGGAGTTAAAGGGTAAGGCAGAAGTCTCAGTCGAAGCCGAGACAATTCTAAGCCGTGGGAGAATGGGCCTATTCCTCGATAGCGAAGACCGAATTCGTATCTCTGATGAACACACAGCAAAAGCGGAACTAGTCTCCAACAAGATTGGCATTAGCCGAGAACGCTTAACGGAGCTGCTAGAGACCTTGGAGAGCGTTAGGGGTTTTGATGAACGACCCCGAAGCGGGGACAACAAGCAAGAAATCCAGCTAGACCATGAATCCCTTGAACTCATCAAGACCGTAGTGAAATCTGCGATCGTGCTTCATCATTCACCAAGATTCTCCAAGAGCATAGTAGATATAGTCGAGATCCTTCTTGAATATTTGAAAGACTTCATCAATATGCTGAATAGGCTTTCGAGTTCGATTGAATCCGTAGAGAAATTGATCAAACGATGCACCAAAGCATATCTTGCACTTAAAGAACTATGTGACATTCTCAAGAGTGTCATAGGCTAGCCATCAAAGAGCGAACGCCTGAGGTTCGTCGAGTACGGTTTCTCCGACAATAATAGACAGTGCCGTGTGCGGCGGCCGCGCTGATCGGGAGTGCCTGACCCATGACCCTCGAGATCTGGCTGGCCTACGTGCTGGCCTCGACCGTGCTGCTGCTGATTCCCGGGCCGACGATCCTGCTGATCGTCTCCTACGCCCTGGCCGAGGGCCGGCGGGCGGCCTGGGGCACGGTGGCGGGCGCGACCCTGGGCGACATCGTCGCCGTCACGCTCTCCTGCATCGGCCTGGGCGCCCTGCTGGCCGCCTCCGCCGAGCTCTTCACCGTCCTCAAGTGGCTGGGCGCCGCCTACCTGATCTATCTCGGCATCAAGATGATCCGCAGCCGGCCGCGGATCGACCTGCAGGACGGCGCGGCCGCGCGCCTGCCGCAGCGGGCCATGTTCCTGCACGCCTTCCTGGTGACCACCCTGAACCCCAAGTCGATCGTCTTCTTCGTCGCCTTCCTGCCGCAGTTCATCGCGCCCAGCGCGCCGGCGGCGCCCCAGCTCGCGCTGCTCGGCGGCACCTTCGTCGGCCTGGCGGTGGTGATCTGCGCGCTCTACGCGATCCTCGCCGGAAGCCTGCGCGAGGCGGTCTCCCGGCCCTCGCTGCTGACCGCCATCAACCGGGCCGGCGGCGGCATCCTGATCGGCGCCGGCTTGATGATGGCCCTGGTCCGGCGCTCGACGTGAGCCGACCCGAATCGAAAGCCCCGCCTTGATTCAAGGGCTTAGGCCGGTTGCTCCGGCCCTTGGCCTCGACTATGTTGCGGCCGAGTCAGAAGGGGCAAAGGTCCCCAACGTGGGGCCGACAGAAGGGGCGAGTCGTGATCAGTCGCGCAGAGCTTGATGCCGTCATCGACAAGGCGCGCGGCGCGCTGGCCGACTTCCAGCGCGACGACGGCCACTGGATCTTCGAGTTCGAGCCCGACGCGACGATCTCCTCGGAGTACATCCTGCTGCAGCACTACCTCGACGGCGTCGACGAGGGGCTGCAGGCCAAGATCGCGACCTTCATCCGCTCCATCCAGGGCAAGGACGGCGGCTGGCCGCTGTTCCACGACGGCCCGGCCGACATCTCCGCCACCGTCAAGGCCTACTACGCCCTGAAGCTGGCCGGCGACGACATCGACGCGCCGCACATGGCGCGGGCCCGCTCGCTGATCCTGGCGAAGGGCGGCGCGGCCAGCGCCAACGTCTTCACCCGCATCGCCCTGGCGCTGTTCGAGCAGGTGCCCTGGACCGCGGTCCCGGTCATGCCGATCGAGATCATGCTGCTGCCGCGCTGGTTCCCCTTCCATCTCTCGAAGGTGTCCTACTGGTCGCGCACCGTGATCGTGCCGCTGCTGATCATCATGGCGCTCAAGCCGAAGGCCCGGAACCCGCTGGGCATCGGCATCCGCGAGCTGTTCCTCAAGGACCCGCAGCAGGAGGACTACGCGCTCAACCCGACCGGCACCGGCCTCGGCGCGCTTTTCGCCGGCATCGACGCCGTGCTGCGCAAGATCGAGCCGGTCTTCCCCAAGGGCCGGCGCGAGCGGGCCATGCAGGCGGCCGTCGACTTCGTCAAGGAGCGGCTCAACGGCGAGGACGGCCTGGGCGGCATCTTCCCGGCCATGGCCAACAGCGTCATGGCCTTCGACGCCCTCGGCTATCCGCACGACCATCCGGACTTCGTCATCGCCAAGCGCTCGGTCGACAACCTGCTGCACGAGCGCGACGCCGAGATGACCTACTGCCAGCCCTGCCTGTCGCCGGTCTGGGACACCTGCCTCGGCACCCACGCCATGCTCGAGGCCGGCTCGGCGCCGGACAGCGAGGTCATCCGGAAAGCCTGCGACTGGATGCTCGGCCGCGAGATCCGCGAGACCAAGGGCGACTGGATCTGGCGCCGCCCGGACCTGGAGCCGGCCGGCTGGGCCTTCCAGTACTGGAACAACCACTACCCCGACGTCGACGACACGGCCGTGGTGGTCATGGCCCTGGACCGCACCGGCGACCCGGCCTATCGGCCGGCCTGCGAGCGGGCGACCGAGTGGATCATCGGCATGCAGTCGAGCGACGGCGGCTGGGGCGCCTTCGATCCCGAGAACACCCACTTCCACCTGAACTACATCCCCTTCGCCGACCACGGCGCGCTGCTCGACCCGCCGACGGTCGACGTCACGGCGCGCTGCCTTTCGATGCTGGCGCAGCTCGGCTACGACCGCACGCACCCGAGCGTGGTCAAGGCGATCGACTTCCTGAAGCGCGAGCAGGAGCCCGACGGCTCCTGGTACGGCCGCTGGGGCGTGAACTACATCTACGGCACCTGGTCGGCGCTCTGCGCGCTCAACGCCGTCGGCGAGGACATGCAGCAGCCCTACATCCGCAAGGCGGTCGACTACCTGCTGAGCTTCCAGCGGGAGGACGGCGGCTGGGGCGAGGACTGCTCGACCTACTGGAAGGAGCACCGCGGCGAGGCCAAGGACTCGACGCCCTCGCAGACCGCCTGGGCGCTGCTCGGCCTGATGGCCGCCGGCGAGGTCGAGCACGAGGCGGTGGCCAGGGGCGTGGACTATCTCGCCAAGGCGCCGCGCACGGGGCCGCGCTGGGACGAGGCGCTCTGGACCGGCATCGGCTTCCCGCGGGTCTTCTACATCAAGTACCACGGCTACGCGGCCTACTTCCCGCTCTGGGCCCTGTCGCGCTACCGCAACCTGATGGCCAGCAACGACCGTCAGGTGCGCTACGGCATGTGATGGCCGCGCCCGTCGGCGTCGTCACGGGCCTCCACGCCGAGCTCCGGGTTCTGCAAAAAGCGGTGGGCGAGACGCCCTACGCGCTCTGCGCCGGCGCCAGCAGCGCCCGCGCGGCCGAGCTGGCCGAGCACCTGAGCGACGCGGGCGCCAGCGGGCTGATCTCCTTCGGCGTCGCCGGCGGCCTGGCGCCGGGCCTGCAGCCGGGCGACCTGGTCGTCGCCGAGCGCCTGATCACCGGCGCCGGCGAGGACTACGCCGCCGATGGCGCCTGGCTCGAGAGGATCACCGCCGAGGCCAAGACCCGCGGCCTGGCGCTGCTGTCCGGGCCGATGCTCGGCAGCGACCAGGCGATCCGCGGGCCCGAGGCCAAGCGGCAGGCCCATGTCGAGAGCGGCGCGCTGGCGGTCGACATGGAAAGCCATGCCGTGGCCCGCGTCGCCGCCGCGCAGGGCCTGCCCTTCCTGGCGATTCGTGCCGTCGCCGATTCGGCGCAGCGGGCGCTGCCGCAGGCGGCTCAGGGGATCATCGGGCCGGACGGCCGGCCGCGCACGGCGCGCCTGATGCTCGGGCTCTGCCGCCGGCCTTGGGAGATCCGCAGCCTGCCGGCGCTCAGGCGGGATTTCCGCCGGGCGCTGGACGCCCTGGGCAAGGCCGCGACGACGCTTTGGAAGCCGCTATTCGGCGGCCTGTGAGGAGTCCGCCTTGGCCCCAGTGGCCTTCTGGGCGGCCTTGTCGCCCGCCGGCTCGCTCATGGCGCTCTCGACCAGCTTGTCGAAGATGAACTCCGCCGGGCGCTGCTTCTCGAGCGAGATCTCCGGCGCCATGTCGCCTTCGGTCCGGATGCCGCCGAGCGCGACCTTGAGCGCCCGCCAGGGCCGCTTCAAGGTGTCCTCCACGGCCGTGCCTTCGTAGCCGCAGTGGACCATGCAGTTGGCGCACTTCTCGTAATTGCCGGTGCCGTAGCTGACCCAGTCGGTGCTTTCCATCAGCGCGGTGAAGCTCGGCGCGTAGCCCTCGTTGAGGAGATAGCAGGGGCGCTGCCAGCCGAAGACGTTGCGCGTCGGGTTGCTCCAGGGCGTGCAGTGGTAGGTCTGGTTGCCGGCCAGGAAGTCCAGGAACAGCGAGGACTGGCTGAACTCCCAGTTCTTGCCCTTGCCGCGCCGGAAGACGTCGCGGAACAGGGTCTTGGTGGCGCGCCGCGTCAGGAAGTGCTCCTGGTCCGGCGCCCGCTCGTAGGCATAGCCCGGCGAGACGGTGATGCCCTCGACGCCGAGCTCGGTGACGTAGTCGAAGAACTCGGCGACCCGCTCCGGCTCCGCGTTGTTGAACAGCGTGCAGTTGATGTTGACCCGGAAGCCCTCGTCCTTGACCCGCTTGATCGCCTTCACGGCGCGCTGGAACACGCCCTTCTGGTCGACCGCGTGGTCGTGCTCATCCTCCAGGCCGTCCAGGTGCACCGAGAAGGTCAGGAAGGGGCTCGGCTTGAAGAGATGCAGCTTCTTCTCGAGCAGCAGCGCGTTGGTGCAGAGATAGACGAAGCGCTTGCGCTTGACGATCTCCTCGACGATCTCGCCGATCTCCTTGTGCAGCAGCGGCTCGCCGCCGGGAATCGAGACCACCGGCGCGCCGCACTCCTCGACGGCTTCGATGCACTCGTCCACGGACAGCCGGCGATTGAGGATCTCGTCGGGATAGTCGATCTTGCCGCAGCCCGGGCAGGCCAGATTGCAGCGGAACAGCGGCTCCAGCATCAACACCAGCGGATAGCGCTTCCGCCTCAGCAACCGCTGCTTGAGGATGTAGGCGCCGACGCGCACTTGCTGGTTGAGGGGTACCGCCAAGGCCCTTCTCCGGTGGCTCTGCCCGTCTTGTACGCGGGCCCAGTGAACGATTGCGACCGGCAATCCCCAGCCGGCCGCGCTACCAAGCCCTCACTCCTAACGGCTTTGCCTTCCGAGGCCAAGCCAATTCGCCGCTACTTGCAGTAGCCCTCGGCCTTGAACCAGTCGACGGCCGCCTCGATTCCCTCGGCGGCCGGGCGTGCCCGGTAGCCGAGCTCGGCCTCGGCCTTGGCGCTGGAAAAGAACATCAGCTTGCGGGCCATGCGCAGGCCGTCGCGGGTGATGAAGGGCTCGCCGCCGCCGGTGACCCGCGTGAATCCCTCGACCAGGACGGCCAGGGGCACCAGCAGGCGGTTCGGCAAGCGGAACCCGGGCGCCCGCCGCCCGGCCCGCGCCGTGGCGATCCGCAGGATCTCCACCAGCTTCATGTCCTCGCCGCCGAGGATGTAGCGCTCGCCGACCCGGCCCTTCTCGAAGGCCAGGCGGTGGCCCTCGGCGACGTCGTCGACATGGACCACGTTGAGGCCGGTCTCGACGTAGGCCGGCATCTTGCCCTTGGCGGCGACCAGGACCGTGCGGCCGGTCGGCGTCGGCTTGACGTCGCGCGGCCCGATCGGCGTCGAGGGATTGACGATGACGACGGGCAGGCCCTCCTCCAGGGCCAGGCGCTCGACCTCGCGCTCGGCCAGGAACTTGGAGCGCTTGTAGTGGCCGATCATGTCGCGCTCGCTGACCGGCGTCTCCTCGTCGGCCGGCCTGCCGTCGGGCCGGATCCCCAGGGTCGCGACGCTGCTGGTGTAGACGATGCGCTCGACGCCGGCCTCCGCCGCCTGGCGGAAGAGATCGCGGGTGCCCTCGACGTTGACCTTGTAGATCGTCGCCGGGTCGCGCACCCAGAGGCGATAGTCGGCGGCGACGTGGTAGAGGGCGCGGCAGCCGCGCAGGGCGGCGGCGCGGCTCTCGGCGTCGCGCAGGTCGCCCTCGGCCAGCTCGATGTCGAGGCCCTCGAGGTTGCGCCGGTCGCCGCCGGGCCGCACGAAGGCCCTGAGCGCGCTGCCGCGGGACAGCAGGCGCCGCGCGACGGCCGACCCGACGAATCCCGTGGCTCCGGTCACCAGTGTCGTCATCGGACCTGCGGCTCCCTTGTCCAGGGGTTCGATGAGCAGACTGACCGCGCGCCTACGACGGCCGGCTCAATCCAGCACCAGCTCGGCGGGCAGGTCGTCGAGCCGCGGGTGGATCTCCTGCCGGGCCCGCGCCAGGTCGCTCGGGAAGTCGATCTCGACCCACGGCAGGCCGGTCACGTCCTCGACGCCGAAGACCGCCGGGCCGCCGGCCAGCAGGACCTCGCGGAAGGCCTCCTCGTAGATCGCGTCCTCGCCGCCGGCCCGGACGATGCGGTCGCCCGCGGCGCCGACCGCGGCGGCGATCTCCGGCGAGAAGCGGGCGAAGCCGATCCACTCGCCCCACCAGTCGTGCGGCAAGCTCGGCCGCTTGTGGAAATCGACCAGCCGGCCCTCGGCGAAGCAGAGCTTGACCGGGTCCTCGCCCTCCTCGATCTGCCGGTCCATCAGGAAGCAGTTGGCGTGGGGCGTCCGGACCAGGCGCTCGATCAGGCGATGGTCGTAGAGCACGTCGCCGTCCATGAAGACCAGGGTCCGGCCCGAGGCATAGACGTCGCGAAGTGTCCAGAATGAGAGGATCGAGCCGCGCCGATAGTCGTCGTTGCGGTGCAGGCGGACGAAATCCCGGGCGTCGATGCGCTGCAGCTCCTGCTCGATCAGCTCGGCCCGGTAGCCGACCACCATGTCGATGCCGTCGAAGCCGCAATGCTTGAGGATGCGGACATGGCGGGCGAGCAGGCTGTCGTCCCCGAAGCGCAGCAGGATCTTCGGCGGCAGGCCGGGCTGCTCGAGCCGCTGGCCCATGCCGGCGGCCAAAATGGTCGCTCTCATGGCCGTCGTGCGCCGCGGAGCCAAGCCATCGTCGCCCGCACGGCGCTGAAAAGTGCGTGTGTGACCATGGACCGTTCCTGGAAGCCAAGTTGTTCGGGCCCTTTGCGGGCCTCTCTTTCGCCAGGCCCTTGGCCGGCGACGGCGCGCAGCATCCTGTTTCACGCTGCCGCCGTCAATGCTGGAGCGGGGTTTCCAGCGACTTGATGCCTCCGGAACAAGCGACTAAGTGGATACCTCGCGTCCGCCGCCCGTAGTAAAGGTGGCAGGCAGCGCGCCGGGCCAGCGCGCCGAGACCCGGAGATCAGTTAGGAGAGGCCGTGATGCTAACCCGTCGATTTGCCAGCCTGGCGCTTTGCCTGGGCTTGCTCCTGCCGGCCCTCGGTCCGGCCCAAGCCGCCAGCGAAGCCACGGCCATCGTCGAGCGGCTCAACAGCACCCTGCTCGAGGTCATGCGCGACGCCGGCCGCCTCGGCTACAAGGGACGCTTCGACAAGCTGGCGCCGGTCCTGGTCGAGAGCTTCAACTTCCCGGCCATGACGCGGATCTCCCTGGGCAAGCACTGGCGCACCTTGGACGACGCCCAGAAGAAGGAGATGACCAAGATCTTCGCGCGCCTCAGCGTCGCCACCTTCGCCTCGCGCTTCAACGGCTACAGCGGCGAGTCCTTCAAGGTCCTCGGCGAGGCCGAGCAGCGCAACGATGCCGTCCTGGTGCGCAACCAACTGGTCCAGCGCTCCGGCAAGGCCGTGGCGCTGAACTACATCCTGCGGCCCTTCGACGGTCGGCTGCGGATCATCGACGTCTATCTCGACGCCAAGTACAGCGAGCTCGCCTTGAAGCGCTCGGAGTACACCACCGTCATGGAGCGCGACGGCTACTCCGGCCTGGTCGCCGCCTTGCAGAACAAGATCGAGGAATACGGCGACGGCAGCTAGAGCATTCCCTGCTTGCACGGAATCGGCACAGGTCCGCTCGTCGCGGCAGCCTTCGACATCGCAACGAACCGCCCCCTCACCCAGCTCCGGCTAGGCTCGGCTGCGCCTCACCAAGCCTGCAAAACCCTCTCCCCCGACGGGGGAGAGGGCGTGGAGGCTTAGCGAAGCCGAAGGCTGAGCTTAGCCGGAGCCGGGTGAGGGGGCGGTTCGTTTCCCTTTGGCAAACTGCCGGCGATGCCACCTAGTCCGGCAACGCCATAGCGGCGCCGCGTCACTCGAGCTGCAGCTCTTCGTCCAGGGCGTCGAGCTCGGCGCCTTCCAGATCATCGTAGAGCTCGTCCTGGCTCTGCAGCTCCTGCGCGCCGGGCGCGGGCTCGCGGCCGTTGGAGACCTCGAAGCGGCGGTTCTGGAAGTAGAAGCTGCGCACCGCGGCGTAGTAGTCGATCGAGGTCGCCTCCAAGGCGTCGGTGTCGTTGATCACCTGCGCGCGGTCGTTGACGACGTTGATGCCGGTCTCGATCTCGGAGAGCTCGTCCGGCGTCAGGTAGGTCAGCGGATCCATGAAGATGTCGCCGATCCGGCCGACCACGTCGCGCGGGTTCGAGGGGCCGATCAGGGGCAGCATCAGGTAGGGCTTGTCGCCGATGCCGTAAGAGCCGAGCGTCTGGCCGAAGTCCTCTTCGTGGCCCGGCAAGCCGAGCGCGTCGGCGGTGTCGATCAGGCCCGCGAGGCCGAAGAAGGTGTTGACGAAGAAGCGCCCGAAGGTGGCGCCGGCGCGGCTCATCTCGCCCTGCAGGAGGTCGTTCGCCAGGATCACCGGCGTGCGCAGGTTCCGCAGGAAGTTCGACACGCCCTTACGGCCGGGCTCCGGCACGGTCTCGATGTAGACGCGGGTGACGGGCCGCAGCAGCCAGCGGTCGAGGAAGATGTTCGCGTCGAAGATCGGCCGGTTGATGCTCTCCAGCGGATCGATGTCGCCGTTGTCCTCGATGCCGGACTCGAGATCTTCCATGCCGAAGTCGAGATCGTCGGGATCGAGCTCTTCGGAATCGGTGTCCTCGGGATCGGGGTCGCTCGGCGCGGCGAGCGTGCGGGTCTCGCCCAGCGGCCGGAAGTCCGGCACGCCGCCGTCATCCTCGCCCGAGGGAAGCTGCGCCAGCAGCAGGTGACGGGCGCCGCGCAGGTCGAAGGTCGGCCGGGCCGGGTCGCGCACCACCAGGCGCACGCTCTGGGTCGCCGGCCCGACAGCGGCGACCGGCGCCGGCTCGGCGCCGATCCAGACGCTGTCGCGGCCGCGATCCGCCTGGGCCGCCGGCACGGCGAGCAGCGCCGCCATCAGGCCGCCGGCGAGCGGCGCGCATGCGTCCCGAAGGCCGGGCCTTGCCGTCACGTGATCCCCTCCGCTGTCCCCACCAGGGCTTTGGCCGACGACTATGGGGCAAAGCTCAGGGACTGTCGACCGAGGCCGCCAGGCGCTGCCGGGCGTCGGCCTCGACCGCCGACAGCGGCCGGCCGGCGTCCAGCCGGGTCCAGTCGAGGGCGCCGAGATCGTAGCCGCGCTGGGCGCGGACCACGTCGGGCGTGGCGTCGGAGGCATCGCCGCGCCGCGCCGCGACCCGCGACTCCAGGGTCTCCTGCGGCGCCTCCAGCCAGAAGCCGTCAAACGTCAAGCCCCGGTCGCGGGCCAGGGCCGCCGCCGCGTCGCGCTCCTCCGGGCGGGCATGCACGGCATCGAGCAGGACCGCGTGGCCGGCGGCGAGGGCCGCCTCGGCCTGCCGGCGCATGGCCTCGTAGACCCGGGCGTTGGCGGCCTCGCCGTAGGCCTCGGCCGGCAGGCGCTCGGTCTCCTCGGCGCCGTAGAGCCGCTTGCGCAGCAGGTCGCTGCGCAGCAGCAGCGCGCCCGGGACGGGCCCCAGGGAGGGCGCCAGGCGGCGGGCCAGGCTCGACTTGCCGCTACCCGAGAGGCCGCCCAGGGCCACCAGGCGGGGCCCGGGCGGGCGCAGATAGGTCTGGGCGGCGACGAAGTAGCGGGCGGCCAGGGCCCGCTGTCGGATCTTGTGTTCCAGTGCCGGGTCCGCCGCCTCGGTGGCCGCGGCGACCTTGGCCCGGATCGCCGCGCGCATGGATAGGAACAGCGGCAGGCTGGCCAGCGCCGCCAGCTCCTCGCCGGCCTGTAGGTAGCGGTTCAGCAGCAGATTGGCCTGCGGCCGCAGGTCGCGCTGGTCGAGGTCCATGAGCAGGAAGGCGAGGTCGTAGAGCAGGTCGATCGAGGCCATGGCCTCGTCGAACTCCAGGGCGTCGAACAGCCGCGGCCGGCCCTCGACCAGGCAGAGGTTGCGCAGATGCAGGTCGCCGTGACAGCGCCGGACCTTGCCGGCGGCGAGCCGGCGGTCGAGCAGCGGGCCGAGCCGCGCGATGGCCTCGGCCGTCGCGTCGTGCAGGGCCGCGACATCGGCCGCCGCGAAGAGATCGGGCCGGGCCTCGAAGTCGACCTCGTTCTCCGCCACCACCGCCGCCGCGCCGGCCCGGCCGCCCCGGTTGGGCTGGTCGGCGCCGACGACATCGGCCTGGCGATGGGAGTCGATGACCGCCTCGGCGAGCTGCAGGACCAGGGCCTCGTCGAGGGCGCCGCGGTCGGCGACCGCGGCCAGCAGGTCGGCCTGATCGAAGGCGCGCATGACCAGGACCCACTCCAGGACGCCGTCGGGCTCGGCCGGCGGCGGGCCGAGGCCGAGCGCCCCCTCGGGCCCGCGCGTCAGGGCCTGCAGCCCGATGTAGAGCTCGGGCGCCGTGCGGCTGTTGAGCTGCAGCTCGCGCCGCAGCGCCGCGCCGCGGCGCTCCAGGGTGGAGAAGTCGAGGTAGGGGTAGCGCAGCGCGCGCTTGATCTTGTAGGCGCGCTCGCCGGCGACGAAGACCAGGGCGGCATGGGTCTCGAAGCGCTGCACGGCCGCACCGCCGTGAGTCGCGGGATCCGCCAGAAAGGCGATCGCTGTCGCTTGCTCAGACTCGCCCGGGGCCATCCGTCCTTCGTCCCGCGCTGCCAGGACTCGATTTTGGCCCAAGTCCGGGCCGATATCCCTGCGCCAGATCAAGGGCCTGAGACAACTGCGAGGGGCGTCGCTCCTGGCCAGGCCCCGGGCCAGGGGTTAGCTTGCCGCTGGAAGGGGTCCCCGCTCGCGAGCGCCATGTCCGACGTCGTCGCCGTCATATTCGTCATCGCCGTGCTGCTGGCGCTGGTCAGCCTGATTCTGCCCCTGGCCGACCGCTTCGCCCTGCCCAACGCCATGCTGCTGGCCGGCCTCGGCCTGGTGGTCGGCTTCGCGCTCAGCGCCCTCGGCCATCTGCCGGGCATGGAGGTGGTCGGCGACCTGGTCAGCGGCCTGTCGATGCTCGGGCTCTCGGCCGACGCCTTTCTCTTCCTCTTCCTGCCGCCCCTGCTGTTCACCGCCGCCCTGACGATCGACGTGCGCCTGCTCTACGACGAGCTGGCGGCCGTGCTCCTGCTGGCCGTGGTCGCGGTGGTGGTGGCGACCGCCGTGGTCGGCCTGGCACTCGACGCGGTGACGGAGATCGGCCTGATCGCCTGCCTGCTGCTCGGCTCCATCGTCGCCACCACCGACCCGGCGGCGGTGCTCAGCATCTTCCGCGACCTCGGCGCGCCGCGCCGCCTGACCACCCTGGTGGCCGGCGAAAGCCTGTTCAACGACGCCGCCGCCATCGCCATCTTCACCCTGCTGCTCGACGTCCTGGTCGGCGCCCGCGACCTCAACGTCTGGGCCGGCGGCCTGGCCTTCCTGATCGAGTTCATCGGCGGCGTGCTGGTCGGCCATGTCTTCGCCCGGCTGGTCTGCCTGCTGCTCAACCGCATGCGCAACACGCCGGTGGCGGAGATCACCGTCTCGGTCAGCCTCGCCTACCTGAGCTACCTGATCGCCGAGCACTATCTCGGCGTCTCCGGGGTGCTCTCCGTGGTCTCCGCCGGCCTGACCTTCGTCGTCCAGGGCCGCCCGCGCATCCACACCAACACCTGGAAGCCCCTGGTGCACATCTGGCAGCAGCTCGACTTCTGGGCCAACTCGCTGATCTTCCTGCTGACCGCGATCCTCGCCACGCGGCTGCTGCCGGCCATGGGCCTGGTCGACCTCGGCCTGCTGCTGATCCTGGTGCTGGCCGCCCTGGTGGCCCGCGCCTTCGTGCTCTACGGCCTGCTGCCGATGCTGATCCAGGTGAAGCTGACCGAGCCGGTCGGCGGCGGCCACAAGGCGGTGATCCTCTGGGGCGGCCTGCGCGGCGCGGTCACCATGGTGCTGGCGCTCTCGATCAGCGAGAACCCGGCGGTGCCGACGGAGGTCCAGGACTTCGTCGCCCTGCTGGCGATCGGCTACGTCTTCTTCACGCTCTTCGTCGCCGCGCCCAGCCTGCGCCCGCTGATGCGCCTCCTCGGGCTCGACCGCCTGGACCCGACCGAGCTCGCCCTGCGCGACCGGGTGATGGCGCTGTCGCAGACCCAGATCCGCGAGCAGATCGCCGCGGTCGGCCGCGACTACGGCTTCTCGCCCGAGCTGGTCGCCAAGGTCGCGCCGGAACAGCCGGCCGGCGAGCAGCCCGAGCCGAGCGAAGACGGGGAGGACGAGCGCGAGGCGCCGATCGATCAGGAGAGCGGCCTGCGGGTCGGCCTACTGACCCTGGCCAACCGCGAGAAGGAGCTCTACCTGGAGCACCTGGCCGACGGCACGGTGTCGCGCCGCATGGTCGGCCACCGCATGGCCATCGCCGACCGGGCGATCGACCGGGTCAAGGACTCCGGCGTCGCCGGCTACGAGGAGAGCGCGCGCGCCGAGGTGATCCTCTCGCCGGTCTTCGCCTTCGCGCTCTGGCTGCACCGCCGCTTCGGCCTGACCAAGCCGCTGGCCCGCCAGGTCGCCGACCGCTTCGAATCGCTGCTGGTCAGCGAGCTGGTGGTGCGCGAGCTGCGCCGCTTCAACCGCCGCGCCGTCCGGCCGGTGCTCGGCGCCAAGACCAGCGCCGCCCTCGCCGAGCTGCTGGCCAAGCGCCTGCAGCTCGTGGAGGACGCCCTGGCGGCCGTCGAGCTGCAGTTCCCCGCCTTCGCCGAGTCCCTGCGCCTGCTCTACCTGGCCCGCGCCGGCCTGCGCCTCGAGGAGACCGCCTATCGCCGCAACCTCGAGGAGTCGCTGATCAGCCGCGAGGTCTACAACGACTTGCAGCGCGCCCTCGACGACCGGCGCCTGGCCGTCGAGCAGCAGCCGGCGCTCGACATCGGCGAGGGGCTCAATCAGATGCTGCGCCGGGTCAAGATCTTCGAGCGGCTCGACCGCAGCAAGATCATGTTCATCGCGCGCTTGCTGCGGCCGCGCTTCGTGCTGCCGGGCGAAGAGATCGTGCGCTTCGGCGAGCGTGGCAACACCATGTACTTCATTGCCACCGGCACGGTCGAGGTGCGCCTGCCGGACCAGTCGATTCCGCTCGGCCCCGGCGAGTTCTTCGGCGAGCTCGCCTTGCTCACCAAGAAGCCGCGGACCGCCGACGTCGCCGCGCTCAGCTACTGCCACCTGATGGTGCTCGACGGCCGCGACCTGCGCCGGCTGTTGCGCACCGACGCCGCGCTCAAGCAGGCGATCGAGGCCACCGCCGAGGCGCGCCTGGCGCAGAACCCGGGCGGCGGCGCCAAGGCCGTGACGGCGCCGGAGGAGAGCCGATGAGCCAGACCCATTCAGGAAACGACGCCCTGGCCCAGACGCTGCGCTGGCCCGTGCTGCGCCAGGCTCTGTTCGTGGCGCTGCTGGTCGGCAGCCTGCTCAACCTGATCAACCAGGGCGACGCCCTCTGGGGCGAGGCCGCCCTGCAGTGGCCGAAGCTGCTGCTGACCTGGTGCGTGCCCTTCTTCGTCGCGCTCTACGGCGCCTACAGCGCCAACAGAGCGCGGGCCTAGGCTACGGCCTCGCGCTGGGCGAAGCCGAGCGGGCTCGGCGCCAGCTCGAGGATGCGGTCGACCAGGTCCTTGAACTCCTGGCGCCGATCGCTGCCGAACAGGGGATCGTCGTTGCGCGCGAAGGCCTCGTCGATCTCCTTCCAGTCCTCCTCGTGGAGGATCTTCAAGGCCAGGGGCAGGAGCTCGCGCTCTTCGCGCTGCATGTGCCGGCGCTCGAAGACCAGGTAGGCCTCGGCGGCGGTCTTGAAGCGCGCCCAGCCGTTGGAGTCGAGACTGTAGGCCGCCTGCGCCTGGCGCAGCTCGCTCAACATGTGACCGCCCTTGACGTGCTCCTCGTGGACCATGTCGAGCTTCTTCGACAGCTCCGGCTGGCGCCGGCGCATGGCCGCGAAGAGGAAGTCGTCCTCCTTGGGGTGGTGGTAGACCTCGGGGTAGCGCTCCAGGTACTCGACCACCGCCGCCAGGAGCTGGTGATCGACCTTCCAGCGCCCGGCCTCGATCTCGCGCACGCAATGCGCCAGGCAGGCCAGCACGCTGGCGATGTTGAAGTGCTCCATGCGGATGACCTGGATCGCGGTCGGCAAGCTTCGCTCCTCGATAGTGGCGCGCCGGCACCTTGGGTAGCGGTCGATTAGAGGCTAGCCTGTGGCCTCGGCCGCGCCTTGATGGAGATCAAGTTCCGGCCGCCACGGGAGCCCGCCAAGCCCATGACCCAATCCCCATGACCCCGCCGACGCTCGACGACGACGCCCTGGCCGCCGCCGGCCGGGTCGACCGGGACCGCCTCTGGCAACGCCTGATGGAGATTGCCCGCTTCGGTGCGACCGGGCGCGGCGGCGTCAACCGCCAGGCCTTCTCGGCCGAGGACGCCGCCGCCCGCCGGCAGATGGCCGACTGGGCGGCGAGCCTGGGCCTGCACTGCCTGACCGACCGGATCGGCAACCTCTACCTGCGCCGCCCCGGCCGCGATCCCGAGGCGGCCCCGGTGATGACCGGCAGCCACCTCGACAGCCAGCCGACCGGCGGCAAGTTCGACGGCGCCTACGGCGTCATCGCCGGCCTGGAGGCCCTGCAGGCCATCGCGCAAGCGGGCCTCGAGACGGCCCGGCCGATCGAGCTGGTGGCCTGGAGCAACGAGGAGGGCAGCCGCTTCCAGCCCGGCTGCATGGGCTCCGGCGTCTTCGCCGGCGAGATGGCGCTGGCCGATCTGCTGCCGCTCGTCGACGCCGAGGGGATCAGCGTCGAGGCGGCCCTGGCCGGCCTGTTCGAGGCGACCCCCGGCCTGCCGGCGCGCCCCGCGGCAGCGCCGGCCGCCTACATCGAGGCGCACATCGAGCAGGGCCCGATCCTGGAGCGCGAGGGCCGGACGATCGGCGTGGTCGGCGGCGTGCAGGGCATGCGCTGGCTCACCGTCGAGGTCACCGGCGAGGCGGCCCACGCCGGCACCACGCCGCGAGCGGCGCGCCGCGACGCGCTGAAGGCCGCCACCCGCATGGTGGTCGCCCTCGAGGCGGCCTTCGCCGAGGCCGATCCCGAGGACATCCTGCGCTTCACCGTCGGCCGCTTCGAGGTCGAGCCGAACTCGCCCAACACCGTGCCGGCCCGGGTCTTCTTCACCATCGACTTCCGCCACCCGGAGGCCGCCGCCATCGAGGACCTCTGCGGCCGCATCGAGGGCATCTGCCGGGCGCAGGCCCAGGGCTGCCCGGTCACGGTCACGACGATCTCGGGCCTGCCGCCCTGCGTCTTCGACCCGGCGGTGGTGGCGACCGTGCGCGGCGCGGCCGAGCGCCTGGCGCTGAGCCACCGCGACATCATGTCGGGGGCCGGCCACGACGCCATGAACCTGGCCCGGCTCTGCCCGACCGGCATGATCTTCGTGCCCTGCGAAGCCGGCGTCAGCCACAACGAGGCCGAGAACGCGACCCCCGACGACCTGGCCGCCGGCACCCGCGTCCTGGCCGCCAGCCTGGTTGCCCTGGCCAACCGCTAGCGCCTTAGCCGGCCGTTTCGGCGAAGGCGTCGTAGGCCCGCAGCGCCTCGGCGCCGTAGACCATCGAGGGGCCGCCGCCCATGTGGACGGCCACGCCGATGGCCTCGACCACCTCCTCGCGGCTGGCGCCGAGCTGATGCACCGAGCGGCCGTGGGCGGCGACGCAGCCGTCGCAGCGCACCGTGACGCTGATCGCCAGCGCGATCAGCTCCTTGGTCTTGTGGTCCAGGGCACCGTCGCCGTAGGCCGCCTTGCCGAGGCCGGCGAAGGCCGCCATGAGATCCGGGTGGGCCTTGCGCAGCGCGGCCGCGCCTTCCGAGACGGCCTTGGCGTTCTCCTTGTGGTCGGTCATGGGCTCGCTCCTTGCCGGGGTGCCTCCAGGCAGTCTCACTCCCGAGGCCGGCCGGCGCCGTGATCCAGGTCAGAGCGGGGGGTCAGCGCGCAAGGTCACCTCGTTGCGCCGACCGGGCTCCCTGTGCCATAGCTCGGAGTGCCATGACGAGTTCCAGCCCCTTCCGCGCCGCGCCCAAGGCCGGCCTGTTCCGCGCCAGCGGCCTGCCCAAGATCGCCTGGGGCAAGGGCCTGACGCTGGTCGACAGCGAGGGCCGGGAGTATCTCGACGGCTCGGCGGGACCGGCGGTCTACGCCATCGGCCACGGCAACGAGGAGGTCAACGCGGCGATCAAGGACCAGCTCGACCGCATCGCCCATGCCTACCGCTACACCTTCACCAGCGACCCGCTGGAGGAGCTGCAGGCGATCATCGCCGAGCGCTGCGGCGGCGGCCTCTCGCAAAGCGTGATCGTCGCCGGCGGCTCGGAGGCGGTCGAGTCCTGCCTGAAGATCGCCCTGCAGTTCCAGTCGGCGATCGGCGCGTCCTCGCGCCGCCGCTTCATCTCCCGCGAGCGCTCCTGGCACGGCAACACCCTGGGCGCGCTCTCGGTCTCCGGCTTCGCCCAGCGCCGGGCCCCCTTCGAGGGCGCCCTGATCGAGAGCTCGCGGCTCTCGCCGGTCAATGCCTACCGGCCGCCCGAGGGCGTCGCGCCCGAGCAGGTGGCCGAGCACGGCGCCGCCGAGCTGGAGGCCGAGATCCTGCGGCTCGGGCCGGAGCGGGTCTGCGCCTTCATCTTCGAGCCCGTGGTCGGCGCGGCCGGCGGCTGCGTGCCGGCGCCGCCGGGCTACGCCAAGCGGGTGCGCGAAGTCTGCGACCGGCACGGCGTGCTGATGATCGCCGACGAGGTGATGTGCGGCTGCGGCCGCACCGGCGTTTGGCGGGCTCTCGAGGAGGACGGCGTCGAGCCGGACATCATGGCCATCGCCAAGGGCTTGGGCGGCGGCTACCTGCCGCTCGGCGCCGCCGTGTTCCACGAGCGCCTGGCCGAGGCGATCCTGGCCTCCTACGGCGAGGTCCTGACCGGCCACACCTTCGTCGGCCATACCGCCGCCTGCGCCGCCGGCGTCGCGGTGCAGCGCATCGTCGCGCGCGACCGCCTGGTCGAAAAGGTGGCGGCCGACGCGCCCTACCTGCGCGCCGCCCTGCAGAAGGCCCTCGGCGATCACCCGAACTGCGGCGACATCCGCGGCCGCGGCTTCTTCCTCGGCATCGAGGCGGTCGCCGACCGCGAGACCAAGGAACCCTTCGACCCGGCGTTGCAGGTGTTCTTGCGGCTGCGCGAGCAGGCCTTCGAGAACGGCCTGATCTGCTATCCCGCCGGCGGCAACGTCGACGGCGTCCGCGGCGACCACGCCATCCTGGCACCGCCCTTCATCGCCACCCGCGCCGAGCTCGACGAGATCGTCGGCCGCTTCGCCACGTCCTTCCGGCAAGTAATGGCGAGCCTCTGAGCGCGAAGAACGAGCGACGCAATGCACTGCACGACCCACACACAGAAACCGTCATTGTCGGACTTGATCCGACAATCCACTTCGGTCCGAGAGCAAGGAACGATGGACCCTCGGGCCGTCGCCCGCCGAAGGGCTATGGCCCGCAGGCGGGTCAAGCCCGAGGGTGACGGGTGAGAGGAGTGATTGAGGCCCGGTAGAACGGGCCCCAACCGACAAGTAGCGCCCACCACTGACACGCAGGGCGCAACGGGAGGAGAACCCATGTACCGCTACCCCGAGTTCGAAGACCCGCAGGTCCGGCCGCGCTACACCGGCATCCCGACCTTCATGCGCGCGCCCTACCGGGAGGATCTCGCCGGCCTCGACATCGGCCTGATCGGCGTGCCCTTCGACGGCGGCGTGACCAACCGCACGGGCGCGCGCCACGGCCCGCGCGAGGTGCGCAACCAGTCGAGCCTGATGCGCACCATCAACCAGGAAACCAAGATCGGCCCCTTCGCGGCCTGCAAGGTCGCCGACCTCGGGGACGCCTGGGTCGAGCGGCCTTTCGAGCTCGAGCAGTCCCTCGACGAGATCGCGGCCTTCTACCGGCGGGTCCACGACGCCGGCATCGTGCCGGTCTCGGCCGGCGGCGACCACTCGGTGACCCTGCCGATCTTCCGCGCCATCGCCAAGGAGCGGCCGGTCGGCATGGTGCACTTCGACGCCCACTGCGACACCGGCGACGACTATCTCGGCTCCAAGTTCCACCACGGCGCGCCCTTCCGCCGCGCGGTCGAGGAAGGCCTGCTGGATCCCAAGCGGACCATCCAGATCGGCATCCGCGGCCCGCTGAACGACCTCGACATCTGGAAGTTCAGCCACGACAGCGGCATGCGGGTCGTCTACATGGACGAGTTCTACGACCTCGGCCCGAAAGCCGTGGTCGAGGAGGCCCGCAAGATCGTCGGCGACGGCCCGACCTACATCAGCTTCGACGTCGACGGCCTGGACCCGGTCTACGCCCCCGGCACCGGCACGCCCGAGGTCGGCGGCCTGACGACCCTCGAAGCGCAGATCATGATCCGCGGCCTGCAGGGCCTGAACCTGATCGGCGGCGACGTGGTCGAGGTCGCCCCGCCCTTCGACCCCAGCGGCAACACGGCCCTGGTCGGCGCCACGATGATGTTCGAGATCCTCTGCGTCGTCGCCGACGCCGTCGCGGCACGCAAGGCGGCACCGGCGGCGGCGCAGTAGGGGGCGATCGCGATCGGTACCAAAGGGAAACGAACTGCCCCCTCACCCAGCTCCGGCTAAGCTCAGCCTTCGGCTTCGCCAAGCCTTCTCAGCCCTCTCCCCCGTCGGGGGAGAGGGACGCGCAGGCTTGGTGAGGCGCAGCCGAGCCTAGCCGAAGCTGGGTGAGGGGGCGGTTCGTTTCCTTTTGACAGCGGGCGGGCGACGGCACCGGCTCCGATAGCGCTTCAGACCAGAGCCAGAATCGCGCGGGCGGCCCGTCGGCTCGGCGGGTCGCCGCCGCGGCCCAGCATCGCGGTGGCTTCCCGGCAGTCCGCCAGATGGGCCGCTCGTAGCGTCTCATCCATCATCAGGGGCTCGAGCGTCCGCGCGATCGGCTCGGGCCGGCAATTGAACTGCAGAAGCTCCGGCTGAACCGCCCGGTCCAGCAGCAGGTTGACGATCGAGACGTGGTCGACCTTCAGCAGGAAATGGGCCAGGAGCGCACTGATCGGCGCGACCCGGTAGACGACCACCGTCGGCACCTCGGCGACGGCGAGCTCGACGGCGACGGTGCCCGAGGCGGCGATGGCGGCCCGCGCGGCGGCGAAGGCCTCGAGCCTCTCGCCCGGCCCTTCGAGAAGCGTCGCCGGCACCGGCCAGGCGGCGCAGCGGGCGCGGACCAGCTCGGACACCGTCGGCACCGTCGGCACCAGGGCGTGCAGGCCCGGCAGCTTCGCCTTCAGAAGCGCGAGGGCCCCGGCCATCGCCGGCTCGATGCGCGAGACCTCGCCGCGCCGGCTGCCCGGCAGGACGCAGATCAGCGGCGCCTCGGCCGGGATGCCGTGACGGGCTCGGAAGGCCTCGGGGTCGCGCGCGCCGGACGCCGCCTCGACCACCGGGTGGCCGATCACCGTGGTGGCCAGGCCGTGGCGCTCGAAATAGGGCGGCTCGAAGGGCAGCAGCGCCAGGAGGTGGTCGAGATAGCCGGCCATCTTGCGCGCCCGCCCGGGCTTCCAGGCCCAGACCGAGGGCGCCACGACGTGGACCAGCGGGGCGTCGATCCTGCCCTTGAGGCGCTTGCTGATCTCCAGGGTGAAGTTCGGCGAGTCGATGGTCACCACGGCGTCGGGGCGCAGGCGCAGGACCGCGGCGACCGCCGCCTTGACCCGGCG
Organism: Kiloniellales bacterium; assembly: GCA_028280455.1. GTDB lineage: Bacteria > Pseudomonadota > Alphaproteobacteria > Kiloniellales > JAKSDN01 > JANQLT01. The sequence continues at coordinate 24,748 of JANQLT010000215.1, read as the reverse complement.
GTAGACCTTGAAGACCACCGGCAGCACCTCGACCAGGCCCATGACGGCGAGGTCGTCGATCGGAAAGAGGCTGTCCAGGCCCTCGTCGGTCATGCGCTGGCCGCCGATGCCGGCGAAGCGGACCCGGCCGCCGGTCTCCGCCCGCAGAGCCGCCATGATATGGGCGCCGAGCTGGTCGCCGGAGGGCTCGCCCGCAACCAGGAAGATCAGCGGCCCCGCGCCGGCGTCCCTGGCCGCGGGCCCGCTCATGGTCCCAGGTCGAGGCCGATGACGAAGAGGCCCGCCTCGTCGGCCGTCGCGACCAGGGCCTCGCGGTCGAGCACCAGAGTGCCGCCGGCCTGCACCGCGAGGCCCCGCAGGCCCGCCTCGGCCGCCCCGGCGAGGGTGCGCGGGCCGATCGTCGGCAGGTCGGCGCGGTGCTCCTGGCCCGGCTTCTTGAGCTTGACCAGGACGCCGCCCGGGCCTTCGCGCCGCAAGGGGCCGCAGCGGGCCAGCAGGGCGTCGGTGCCCTCCGTGGCCTCGACGCCGAGCACCAGGCCCTGCTGCACAACCACCGCCTGGCCGACGTCGACGGCGCCCAGCGCACGGGCGACCTCGACGCCGCGTTCGATGTCGGCTTCGGCCGTCTCGTCCGGGCGATGGCGGCCGTAGACGCCGGCGTCGGCGATCAGCCCCGAGACGACCTCGTCGATGCCGACGACCCGGAAGCCGCCCTCGGTCTCGAGGGTCTCAATGATCGCGCCGAGCATGCTGTCGTCGCCGCTCAGGGCGCGGCGGCCGGCCTTGGCCAGAAAGGCGGCGACCCGCCGGTTCGGCCGCAGCTCGGCCAGGCTCGGCCGCTTGATCGGGCCGGCCAGGACCAGCTCCGTGACGCCGGCCGCGCGCAGCGGCTCGAAGGCGTCGGAGGCGGCGCCGAGCCGCACCCAGACATGCTCGGCCCGCTCGACCACGCTCGGCTCGCTATGGCCCTTCAGGCCGACCATGAAGACGTCGCGCTGATTCTCGCGGCAGACCTGAAGCAATCGCCCGGGCAGGTCGCCGCCGCCGGCAACGATGCCGAGCTTACCCGCCATTGCCCGCCTTGGGCTGGCAGAGCGCCCGCGAGGACTCGACCTCGGCGAAGGCCAGCAGGTTCTCCACCGCCTCCTCGGCCTGGCCCTGGCGGCGCAGCGCGGCGATCCGCTCCGCCATGGTGCCCTCGTCCGCGAACAGCGCCTTGACGGTCTGCTGCACCGACTGGATCTGGTCGCGGGCGTAGCCGTGGCGCTTCATGCCGACCAGGTTGACGCCGTGTAGGCGCGCCCGCTCGCCGAGCACCAGGCCGAAGGGGATGACGTCGTGCTCGACGCCGGACATCCCGCCGATCATGGCGTAGCGGCCGATGCGCACGAACTGGTGGACCGCCGAGAGGCCGCCGATGATGGCGTGGTCGCCGACCGAGACGTGGCCGGCCAGGGTCGCGTTGTTGGCCATGATCACGCCGTCGCCGATCAGGCAGTCGTGCGCGACATGGGCACCGACCATGAACAGGCAGCCGTCGCCGACCCGGGTCACCAGGCCGCCGCCTTCGGTGCCGGGGTTCATGGTGACGTGTTCGCGGATCCGGTTGCGCGCGCCGATGACCAGCTCGGAAGGCTCGCCCTGGTACTTCAGGTCCTGCGGCAAATGGCCGATCGAGGCGAAGGGGAAGATCTCCGTGCCCGGGCCGACCCGGGTCCGGCCGGTCACCACGACGTGGCTGTGCAGCACGACGCCGTCGCCCAGGACCGCGTCGCCGTCGACGACGCAGAAGGGGCCGATCTTTACGCCATCGCCAAGCTCGGCCTTCGGGTCGACGATGGCGCTCGGATGAACCGCTGTCATCAATCGTCCATGATCATGGCCGAGTAGGTCGCTTCGGCCATCAGGGCCCCCTCGACCCGTGCCTCGCCGCGGAACTTCCAGACGTTCTTGCGGTTGCGCAGCTTGCTGACGTGGATCTTCAGCACGTCGCCCGGGAAGACCGGCCGGCGGAAGCGGGCATCGTCGACCGTCATGAAGTAGACGAGCTTGCCGTTCGCCGCGCCCTCCAAGGTCTCGACCACCAGGACGGCGGCCGTCTGCGCCATGGCCTCGATGATCAGGACGCCCGGCAGCACGGGCTGGCGCGGGAAGTGGCCCTGGAAGAAGGGCTCGTTGATCGAGACGTTCTTGATGCCGACCGCGCTCACGTCGGGCTGGATCTCGGTCACGCGGTCGATCATCAGGAAGGGATAGCGATGGGGGATCAAGCGCATGATCTCCATCACGTCCTTCGTAGCCACCTCCTGCCGAGGTATGGGCTGATCATTCATGGCTCTTCCTCGGAGCTCTGGTCTCTCGGTTGCGGGCGCTCACCGGCCGGCCAAGCCTCCGCTCGGCAGCGGCGCCGCGCCGCCGGCACCCTGCGGTCCCGGCGAACGGCGAGCGATCACGCCTGGCGTTGCGCTTCGATAAGCCCCCGCCGACCGCCAGGTTGCCGGCGAAGCCACCCTCAGCCTCGACCCGGGCCCGGCGCTGGCGTGTGGAGCCACCGCCGACGCCTGACGGCGCGACCGGCTGCAGCCCCTCCCGACCCCGCAGGTTGTGCCCAATCTGACCCGGATTATCAATCTCGCAACTGTCCCACGGCGCGCCGGCCGGACCTCGAGAATGGCAGGTCATGGCCGCTCGTTCTGCGCCGGGGCCAGCGGGGCCAGCGGCACGCTCTCGAGCCGGGCGTTGAGCCGCTCCAGCGCCTCGTCGGTGATCTCGAGGTCGGGGCGGACCAGGACCACGTTGGCCTTGGCGAGCACCAGGTCCGCGCCGCGCTCGGTGGCGATCTCCTTGACCACCTCGACCAGCTCGCGGCGCACCTGGTTCATGCCCTGGCCGAAGATCTCGTCGAGCCCGCGCCTCTGCTCCTGGATCTCCCGCTGCATGCCGGCGACCTGGCGCTCGAGGTCCTGGCGCTTCTTGGCATAGACGTCGGCCGTCAGGACGCTGCGCTGGCGCAGCAGCTCCTGGTCGGTGTTGCGGATCTCCTCCTCCTTCTTCTGCAGCTCCGTCTGGTAGCGGCTGCGCCGCTGATCGATCTCCTGCTGCATGGTCTGCACGGCGACCGACTCCCTGAGGATCCGCTGCATGTCGATGATGGCGATGACCAGCGCGTCGCTGTCCTGCGCCTTGGCGGGCGCCGCGGGCGGCCAGCAGAGCGAGGCCCAGAGCAAGAGCGCGACCGCGACCCGCCAAGGCGTCCGGCCGGTCAGCATCGTCCCGGGCGCCTGCGCCTCATCCTCGGCGCGCTGCGGCACGGGCCGCGGCGCGAGGCTTGTCGCCGGCCGTCAGAACCTGGTGCCGAAGTTGAAGCTGATGATCTCGCGATTGTCGAAGTCCTCCTTGACCACCGGCAGGGCCAAGTCGATCAGCACGGGCCCGAAGGGCGAGATCCAGGTGATGCCGGTACCCACCGAGACGCGCGGCGAGGCTTCGTCGTCGACGACGGCGGCCGTATCGTTGTCGAGGTCCCAGACCGAGCCGATGATGCCGAAGGCCCGGCCGCGCACCTGCAGGTCCTCGGGCAGGCCCAAGGGGAAGCTGAGCTCGGCCGTGGCCGTGAAGAAGTTCTTGCCGCCCAGGGCGTCGTCCGTGTTGCGGTCGCGCGGCCCGAGGCCGGCGAACTCGAAGCCCCGGAAGGAGGTGCCGCCGAGGAAGAAGCGATCGCTGGCGCGGGTGTCCTCGCCGATGCCGGTGATGTTGCCGACGTCGCCCAGCAAGCTGAAGGTGACGTCCTCGCTCACCGGGTAGTAGTAGGCGCCGGAGAGCGTGGTCTTGAGGAAGCGCACGTTGCCGCCGAGGCCGGCGAACTGGGTCGAGATGCTGCCCAAGACGCCCTCGCGCGGGTCGAAACGGGAGTCGCGCGTGTCGTAGGCCAGCTCCTGGGCGATCGAGGACTCGGTCCGGTCGCCCTCCTCGTCGCGGATCACCAGCGAGGCGCTGTTGTCGACGTCGGAGATCTCGCGCTGGGCGATGACGTAGCGCCAGACGTGGCGCCAGTGCTCGTTGTAGTTATAGCCGATGCGCAGGCCGCCGCCGAAGCGGCTCTCGTCGAAGGAGCTCTCGTCCTGCTCCTGGGTGATGCGGAAGGCATCGAAGCCGGCGGCCAGGTTGCGGTCGAGGAAATAGGGCTCGGTGAAGCTGAGGTCGAGCTGCGTGCGCTCGCCCGAGAGCGTGCCGCCGACGCGCAGGTCCTGGCCGCGACCCAGCAGGTTGCGCTCGCGCAGCGTGACACTGCCCAGCGGGCCGGCGTTCGAGGAGAAGCCGGCGCCGAAGGTCAGGTCGCCGGTCGACTGCTCCTCGACCTCGACCGTCACCACGGTGCGGTCGGCGGCGCTGCCGGGCTGGTTGTCGACGTTGACCGAGGCGAAGAAGCCCAGGTTCTGGATGCGCTGGCGCGAGCGGCGCAGCTTGGCGCTGTTGAAGGCGTCGCCCTCGACCAGGCGGAACTCGCGCCGGATCACCTTGTCCAGCGTCCGGATGTTGCCCTGGATATCGATCCGCTCGACGAAGACCTTGGGGCCTTCCTGGATGTCGTAGACGATATCGATGACCAGCAGGTCGCGGTCGCGCTCCGCCCGGGGCCGGATGTCGACGAAGGCGAAGCCGATGTTGCCGACGGCCTCGGTCAGGTTCTCGATCGAGGTCTCGACCTCCGAGGCGTCGTACCAGTCGCCTTCCTCGGTGGTGAGCTGCTCGCGCAAGGTGGCGGGATCGAGATTGCGCAGCGTGGTCTGGATGTCGATGGTGCCGAAGCGGTAGCGCTCGCCCTCCTCCACCGTGAAGGTGACGATGAAGCCCTGGCGGTCGGTGGTCAGCTCGGCGACCACGGAGACCACCCGGAAGTCCGCGTAGCCCTCGCTCAGATAGAAGCGGCGCAGCAGCTCGCGGTCGAAGGTCAGGCGGTCCGGGTCGTAGCTGTCGGTGGTCGAGAGAATCTTCCAGAAGGAGCTCTCGGAGGTGCTGATCTCCTCGCGCAGGGTGCCGTCCGAGAAGGCCCGGTTGCCCACGAAGTTGATCGAGCGGATGCCCGTCACCGGGCCCTCGTTGATCTCGAAGACCAGGTCGACGCGGTTCTGCGGCAGCTCGATCACCTTGGGATCGACGGTCGCCGCGAAGCGCCCGGAGCGCCGATAGAGCTCGAGGATCCGCTGCACGTCGTTCTGCACCTTGGTGCGGGTGAAGACGACGCGCGCCCGCAAGTCGGTCTCGGCCTCGAGGGTCTCGCTCTCGATGCGGTCGTTGCCCTCGAAGGCGACGCGGTTGATGATCGGGTTCTCGACCACCGTGACGATCAGCGCGTCGGACTCGCGGCGCAGCGTGACGTCGGCGAAGAGGCCGGTGGCGAAGATCGACTTCAGCGACTGGTCGATCTTGATCGGGTCGAAGGGATCGCCGGGATTGAGACGCAGGTAGGAGCGCACGGTCTCGGGCTCGATGCGCTGCGTGCCCTCGACCCGGATCTCGCTGATCTGTCCGCCGGCCATGATCGACTGAGCCAACGCGCCGCCCGCCAGGAGCAGCAGACAGACCAACATCGACAGGGTCGCAAGGACCCCTCGCCGCAAACGCGCCCCGGACAAGCCGTTCTCCCCCTAACCCTTGTGCCGCTTAAGGTCTCGTCTCTTCTTCGGCTTAGAACCGCTCGTAAATCCTAACGATGTCGTTCCAGGTGGCGAAAACCATCAAGCTCAATACCAGAGCGAGTCCGATCCTGAAACCGTATTCCTGTGCCCGATCCCCCAGGGGCCGGCCGCGCAACGCCTCGATGGCATAGAACAGCAGATGGCCGCCGTCCAACATGGGCACGGGAAAGAGATTGATGAGTCCGAGGTTGATCGAGAGCACGGCCATGAACCAGATCAGCGAGACCACGCCGACCTCGGCGACCTGACCGGACATCTCGGCGATTCGAATCGGGCCGCCCAGCTCCTTGGCGCTGCGCGTGCCGGCGATCATCTGGCCGACCGCCTTGAGCGTGCCCAGCGTGATCGCGACGGTCTCCTCGCTGGCCCGCCAGACCGCCTCCAAGGGACCGTGGCGCACGTAGTCGACACCGCTGCGCGAGACGCCGAGCAGGCCGATCTCCTGCTTGTTGCCGAAGTTGTCGTCGAACTCCGTGCGCGTCGGGATCGCGGTCAGCGCCACCTCCCGGCCCTCGCGCTCGACGATGATGGCCAGCGGCTGCTCCGGCGACAACCGGACGATGCGCTGGACCTCCTCGAAGCGCTCGATGGTCGCGCCGTCGATCTCGACGATCCGGTCGCCCGGCAGCATGCCGGCGGCCTCGGCCGCGCTCTCCGGCTGCACGTCGCCGACCACGGCCGGCGTGAAGGGCTGGCCGACGAAGGCGAAAAGCCCGGCCAGCAGAACGACCGCGAAGAGGAAGTTGGCCAGGGGGCCGCCGGCGACGATCCAGGTCCGCTGGCTGAGGCGCTTGAAGGGGAAGGCTTCGGCCTTCTCCTCTTCCGTGAGGTGGACCGCATCGGGGTCCGGCACGCTGGCGGCGTTCATGTCGCCGTACATCTTCACGTAGCCGCCGAGCGGGATGATGCTGAATTTCCAGCGGGTCTTGGCCTTGTCGGTATAGCCGAACAGCTCCGGCCCGAAGCCGACCGAGAAGACCTCGACCCGAACGCCGTTCCAGCGCGCGATCAGGTAGTGGCCCAGCTCGTGGACGAAGACCAGGACGGTCAGGACGATCAGGAAGGGAATGGCGATGCCGAGCACGCCGCCCGTGAATTCCATGCGCTAAACCTCAAACAGAGCTCACAGATCCTGGGCCTCAGCGCCCCGACGATCGCCAGTCGGCCAAGACCGGGCAGATTAGTGGCAAAGGAAGCCGTTGAAAAGGCTTCAAATTCTAGGCACCGGCGGCCCTGCCGAGCGCCTCCTCCGCCCGCGCCCGGGCTTCGCCGTCGACCGCGCGCACGGCCTCCAGGCTGTCCAGGGCGCGCCCCGGCAAGGCCGCCAGGGTCTCCGCGACGACGGCGGCGATGTCCAGGAAGCCGATCCGCCGCTCGAGAAAGGCATGCACGGCCACCTCGTTGGCGGCGTTGAGGATGGTCGGCGCGCCGCCGCCCTCCTCGAGGACCTGGCGGGCCAGCGACAGGGCGGGAAAGCGCTCCGGGTCCGGCGCCTCGAAGGTGAGCTGGCCGACCTTGGCCAGGTCGAGGCGCTCGACCGGCGCGGCCATGCGCTCGGGCCAGGCCAGGGTGTAGGCGATCGGCGTGCGCATGTCGGGGTCGCCCATCTGGGCCAGGACCGAGCCGTCGACGTAGGACACCATCGAGTGGATGACCGACTGCGGGTGGATCAGGATGTCGATGCGCTGCTGCGGCATGGCGAAGAGGTGGTGGGCCTCGATCAGCTCCAGGCCCTTGTTCATCAGGGTTGCCGAATCGACCGAGATCTTGGCGCCCATCGACCAGTTGGGATGGGCCACGGCCTGCTCCGGCGTGGCGCCGGCCATCTCCTCGCGGCTGCGCTCGCGGAAGGGGCCGCCCGAGCAGGTCAGGATGATCTTCTCGATGGCGTCCGGCCGCTCGGTGTCGAGCACCTGGAAGATCGCGTTGTGCTCGGAGTCGACCGGCAGCAGGGTGGCGCCGCTGCGCGCGATCTCGCCCATCATCAGGGCACCGGCGCAGACCAGGGTCTCCTTGTTGGCGAGGCCGACCACCGCGCCGCGGCGCACCGCCGCCAGGGTCGCCTCGAGGCCGGCGGCGCCGACGATCGCGGACATGACCCAGTCGGCCGGCTGATCCGCCGCCTCGACCACCGCCGCCGGCCCGGCCGCCGGCTCGATGCCGCTGCCGGCCAGGGCCTGCTTGAGATCGCCGTAGAGGCCCTCGTCGGCGACCACGGCCCGCTTGGCGCCGAGCGCCCGGGCCTGGGCGGCGAGCTGTTCGACGTTGCGGTGGGCGGTCAAGGCCTCGACGTCGTAGGCGCCGGGGTGGCGCTCGATCAGGTCGATGGTGTTGCGGCCGACCGAGCCGGTCGAGCCGAGGATCGTCACGCTGCGCGGCGCGCCGTTCGCGGCTGCCTTCGCCGGCAAATCCTCCGGCCCGCTCATGTCGCCGAGGCCCGCCAGAGCAGCACCGAGCTGATCGCCAGAATGCCGACCAGCAAGCCGTCGACCCGATCGAGCAGGCCGCCGTGGCCGGGGATCAGGGTGCCCGTATCCTTGACGCCGAAGCGGCGCTTGGCGAAGGACTCGAAGAGGTCGCCGACCTGCGACAGGGCCGCGACCAGGGCGCCGATCAGGATCAGCGGCAGCAGCGGATGGTCGGGCAGCAGGACCCAGCCCGAGGCCGCCACCAGGTCGGCCGCGGCGATGCCGCCGATGAAGCCGGCCCAGGTCTTGTTCGGGCTGATGCTCGGCGCCAGCTTCGGGCCGCCGATCGCCCGGCCGGCGAAGTAGGCGCCGCTGTCGGTGGCCCAGATCACCAGCAGCAGCCAGAGCACGAGCTCGGCGCCTGAGTCATGGCTGAAGCGGAGCCACAGCAGGGCGATGCAGGGCAAGGCCAGGTAGGGCACGCCGAGCGCCAGCCAGAGCGGGTTGGCGAGGCGCAGCGCCGCCATGGCCAGGCCGACGACGAGCAGGCCCGCCGCGACCAAGAGCAGCGCGGGACCGAAATAGCCGAGTGCGCCGGCGAGGACACCGGCGAGGATCGCCAGGATCAGCACGGCGCGTGCCGGCATCGGCCTATCGGCGCCGCAGAGGCCGCCCCATTCCCAGCCGAGCAGGATCGCGGCCAGGATGACCAGGCCCTCCATGGCCGGCGAGCCGAGAAAGACGATGGCGAGCACCACCGGCACCAGCAGCAGGGCCGAGAGCACGCGAGCGCGAAGTTCGTCTCCCTTAGCCGGAGCTGACGGCTGCACCGTAGCGCCGATCACGTCGCTGGTACTCCTCGATCGCGGCGGCCAGGTCGGCCTCGCCGAAGTCGGGCCAGAGGGTGTTGGTGAAGACGAACTCGCTGTAGGCGGTCTGCCAGAGCAGGAAGTTGCTGATCCGCTGTTCGCCGCTGGTCCGGATCAGCAGGTCGGGGTCCGGCGTGCCGGCGGTGTCGAGCGCCGCGGCGAAGCGCCTGTCGTCGATCTCGGCCGGATCGAGCCGGCCGGCGGCCGCCGCCTCGGCCAGGGCGCGCGCGGCGCCGACGATCTCGTTGCGGCCGCCGTAGCTGATCGCCATGGTGACGGTCAGGCGCTCGTTGTCCCGGGTCCGGCGCTCGCCCTCGGCAATCAGCGCCCGGATGTCCTCGGGCAGCCGCTCGCGGTCGCCGATGACCAGGGCGCGAATGCCGTTCTTGTGCAGGTCGGCGATCTCGCTCTGCAGGTAGCGCCGCAGCAGGCCCATGAGGTCCTCGACCTCCTCGGGCGGCCGGTTCCAGTTCTCCGACGAGAAGCTGTAGAGCGTCAGGTTGCGGATCCCCAGCCGGAGCGCGCCCTTCAGGGTCCGCTTGACCGCCTCGGCCCCCTGCCGGTGGCCGGCGCTGCGCGGCAGGCCGCGGGCATGGGCCCAGCGTCCGTTGCCGTCCATGATGATGGCGACGTGCCGCGGGACCGCCCGGCCCGCCGGCCGGCTATGCTCGGGAGAGATCAGCTCCATCGGCTAGACCTGCATGATCTCCTGTTCCTTCTGGGCCAGCGCGTCGTCGATCGCCTTGACCCGCTCGTCGGTCATGGTCTGGATCTCGTCGGACAAGCGGTGGTGCTCGTCCTGGGAGATCTCGTGCTCCTTCTCCTGCTTCTTCAGGGTCTCCATGCCGTCGCGGCGAACGTTGCGGACCGCGACCCGGGCCTGCTCGGCGTACTTGCCGGCGACCTTGGCCAGCTCGGCGCGGCGCTCCTCGGAGAGCATCGGGATCGGCACCCGGATCGACTGGCCCTCGGTCTGGGGATTGAGCCCCAGGTCCGACTCGCGGATCGCCCGCTCGACGGCGGAGACCTGGGACTTGTCCCAGACCTGAACGGTGATCATGCGCGGCTCCGGCACCGAGATCGTCGCCACCTGGTTGATCGGCATGCTGGCCCCGTAGGCCTCGACCGACAGCGGCTCCAGGAGCGACGCCGATGCCCGTCCCGTGCGCAGACCGGCGAATTCCTTCTTCAGGACCTCGACGGCGCCGTCCATTCGACGCGCCAGATCCTTGATATCAGACGATGACACCTCTCAACCCTCGCCCTTTATGATGGTGGCCCGGCCCTCGCCCCGCAGCACGGCGGCGATGGAACCGGGTTCGAGAATCGAGAATACCAGAATTGGTATCCGGTTTTCACGCGCCAGCGAGATGGCCGAATGGTCCATCACGTTGAGATCGCGGGCCAGGACCTCCAGGTAGGTCAGCCGCTCGAAGCGCTTGGCGTCGCTCACCTTGGCCGGATCGGCATCGTAGACGCCGTCGACCTTGGTGCCCTTCATCAGGGCCTCGCAGCCCATCTCGGAGGCCCGCAGCGCCGCCGCCGTGTCGGTCGTGAAGTAGGGGTTGCCGGTGCCGGCGGCGAAGATCACCACGCGCTCCTTCTCCAGGTGGCGGACGGCCCGGCGGCGGATGTAGGGCTCGGCGACGCTGGCCATGGGGATAGCCGACTGCACCCGAGTCGGCACATCCAGGCGCTCCAGCGCGTTCTGCATGGCCAGCGAATTGATCACCGTGGCCAGCATGCCCATGTGGTCGGCCGAGGCGCGCTCCATGCCGTGGGCGGCGCCGGAGAGGCCGCGGAAGATGTTGCCGCCGCCGATCACCAGGCAGACCTCGATGCCCAGGCCGTGCACTTCCTTGACGTCCTGGGCGATCCGCTCGACCGTGTCCGGGTCCAGCCCGTAGTCGCGCTGGCCCATCAGGGCCTCGCCCGACAGCTTTACAAGAATGCGTTTGTATTCAGGGGCGTGGGCCACGACTTTGACGTCCTCGCACAGCCCTCAGGCCAACTGGGCAGCGACCTCGGCGGCGAAGTCGGTGGTGTCGCGCTCGATGCCCTCGCCGAGGGCGTAGCGCTCGAAGCCGGTCACCTTGATCGGGCTGCCGTGCTCCTTGGCGGCCTCCTCGAGCACAGCCTGGACCTTCCGCTCGCCGTCGATGACGAAGACCTGCTCGAGCAGGCAGACCTCCTCGTAGTACTTCCGCAAGCGGCCCTCGACCATCTTCTGGACGATCTCCTCGGGCTTGCCGGAGGCGCGGGCCTGGTCGGCCAGGACCTCCCGCTCGCGGTCCAGGGCCGAGGGGTCGACGCCGTCGCGGTCGACCGCCAGGGGCGAGGCGGCCGCGATGTGCATGGCGAGCTGCTTGCCGAGCGCGGCCAGCGCCGAAGCGTCGGCGCTCGACTCGAGGGCGACGATGACGCCGATCTTGCCGAGGCCTGGGGCGATCTGGTTGTGGCAGTAGCCCGCGACGACGCCCGGCGAGGCCGACAGCTTGGCGGTCCGGCGCAAGGTCATGTTCTCGCCGATGGTGGCGATCAATTGGGTCAGCTCTTCGGCGACGCTGTGGCCGGCACCGGGATAGTCGAGCGCCTTGAGCGCCTCGATATCGCCCTCGACGCCGAGCGCCAGCTCGGTCACCTGCGAGACGAAGGCCTGGAAGCGATCGTTGCGCGCCACGAAGTCGGTCTCGGCATTGACCTCGACCAGGGCGCCCCGGCCCCCAGCCGCGGAAACGCCGATCAGGCCCTCGGCGGCGACCCGCCCGGCCTTCTTGGCGGCGGCGGCGAGCCCCTTCTTGCGCAGCCAGTCGACCGCCTGCTCGAGGTCACCGTCGGTCTCGGTCAGCGCCTTCTTGCAGTCCATCATGCCGGCGCCGGTCTTCTCGCGGAGCTCCTTGACGAGCCCGGCGGTGATCTGTGCCATGTTCGCGCGATCCTCTAGCTTTGTCTCTTAGTCCTTTGAAATCGAATTGTAAGCCGCGCCGGTTCCAGCGCGTGGCGGCTCAGCTCTTGGCGGCCTCGGCCTCGGCAGGCGCGTCTGGGGCCGGCGCTTCCGGGGCCGGCGCCTCCGGGGCGGCCGCTTCCGGAGCGGCCTCAGCAGGCGCCGCCTCGGTCGCGGGTGCCTCGGTCGCGGGCGCTTCGGCGACAGGCGCCTCGGCGGCAACCGGCTCTGCCGCGGCCGGTGCCTCCGCGGCCGGCGCTTCGGCAGCCGCTGCTTCCGCCGCGGCGTCGGCGCCGTTGCCGGCAGGCGGCAGCGCCTCGGCCGGCGCCTCTTCGGCCTCGCCGATGTCGCCGCCCCCGGCCATGACCTCCTGCTGGATGCCGCTCAGCACGGTATCGGCCATCAGGTCGCAGTAGAGCCGGATCGCCCGGATCGCGTCGTCGTTGCCCGGCACGGGATAGGTGATGTCGCTCGGGTCGGCGTTGGAGTCGACGATGCCGACGACCGGGATGTTGAGCTTGCGCGCCTCGGCGACGGCGATGTGCTCCTTGGTGGTGTCGACCACGAAGATGACGTCCGGCAGGCCGCCCATCTCCTTGATGCCGCCCAGCGCCCGCTCCAGCTTGTCGCGCTCGCGGGTCAGGTTCAGGGTCTCCTTCTTGGTGAGACCCGTCTCCTCCTCCGAGAGGCGCTCATCGAGCTCGCGCAAGCGCTTGATCGAATTGGAGATTGTCTTCCAGTTCGTCAGCATGCCGCCGAGCCAGCGGTGGTTGACGTAGTACTGCCCGCACTTCTTGGCGGAGTCCGCGACGATCTCGCTGGCCTGGCGCTTGGTGCCGACGAAGAGCACGCGGCCGCCCGAGGCCACCGTGTCGCGCACCACGCCGAGGGCGCTGTAGAGCATCGGCACGGTCTGCTCGAGATCGAGGATGTGGACGCCGTTGCGCACGCCGAAGATGAAGGGCGCCATCTTCGGGTTCCAGCGGCGGGTGGTGTGGCCGAAATGAACGCCAGCCTCCAGGAGCTGGCGCATGGAGAAATCGGTGCTCATGCTGTCCTCTTTTCCGGTTCGCCACCGCGGGCCGTCGATCCGTCTCCGGACACCGGAGCGACGATCCGGCTCCCGCTCGGGAGGCCGGCCGCCGCGTCGCCCGCGTGAGGGGTTTAACGCGGCGGGTTGATAGCCCCGGAGGGCCGAAACCGCAAGGCTTTCCTAGAGGTCCTGGCCTAGAGATCCTGGAGGACCACGCCGGGCAGCGACTTGATCGCCCGGCAGAGGCCCGGCGACAGGCGGTAGCGGCCGGGCAGCGCGACCTCGGCCTCGCGGCCGTCGGCCAGGCCGAGCACGAAGGCGACCCGGCCGCGGCCGCCCCGGGCTTTGCCCTCGTTCTCGAGGATGCTGCGCAGCGAGGCGATCGGCTCGGGGTCGTGCAGGAAGACCCGGAGCTGCTCCATGGCGTTGGAGGCGGCCTGCTCCAGGGGCTGCAGCTCCTGGGCGATCAGCCGCCGGTCGGCGTCCTCGCCGCGCGGCTGCAGGGTGACGATCAGCGGGGCGCTGCCCTCCAGCAGCTCCCGGGAGCGGCCGAGCAGCTCGGAGAAGAGCATGACCTCGAACAGGCCCTCGGTGTCGGAGAACTGCACGAAGGCGAAGCGGTTGCCCTGGCGCGAGGTCCGCTCCTGGCGACCGATGACGATGCCGGCGACCTTCGCCGTGGCCCCGGAGGGCACGCCGTCGATGGCGCTCGAGGGCTTGACCCCGAGGCTCTTGAGGGCCGGGCCGTAGCCGTCGAGCGGGTGGGCCGAGAGGTAGAAGCCGATGGCGTCGAACTCCTGCTGCAGGCGCTCCAGGGCATCCCAGTCGCCGACCACCGGCAGCGGCAGGCGCGCCACCGTCGCCATGTCGGCACCGCCGAAGAGGTTGGACTGCTGGCTCTCGCGCTCGCTGGCCGCGACCTGGGCATGGCGCACCAGCGTCTCGGCCGCCTCGAAGGCCCGGCGCCGGACCGGCTCCAGGGAGTCGAAGGCGCCGGCGCAGGCCAGGGCCTCGATCTGGCGCTTGTTGACCACGCCGCCGTCGAGCCGCTCGGCGAAGTCGGCCAGGGAGGCGAAGGGGCCATCGGCCTCGCGCTCGGCGACCAGGGCGTTCATGGCCGCCTCGCCGACGTTCTTGACCGCCGAGAGCGCGTAGAGGATTGCGGCCTCCTCACCCTGCGTCCCGCCGACCTCGAAGGCGGCGCCGGAGCGGTTGATGTCGGGCGGCAGCAGCTTGATGCCGAGGCGCTGCAGCTCCTGGCGGAACAGGTTGAGGCGGTCGGTGTTGCCGCGGTCGTAGCTCATCGAGGCGGCGATGAACTCCACCGGGTAGTGGGCCTTGAGGTAGGCGGTCTGGTAGGCGACCAGGGCATAGGCGGCGGCGTGGCTCTTGTTGAAGCCGTAGCCGGCGAACTTGTTGACCTGCTCGAAGATCTCCTCGGCCTTGCCCTTCGGCACGCCGCGCGCGCCCGCGCCCTCGATGAAGGTCTTGCGCTGGGCCTCCATCTCCTCGCGGATCTTCTTGCCCATGGCGCGGCGCAGCAGGTCGGCCTGGCCCAGGGTGAAGCCGGCCAGCTCCTGGGCGATCTGCATGACCTGCTCTTGGTAGATCATGATCCCGAAGGTCTCCTTGAGGATCCCTTCGAGGGTCGGATAGAGGTAGTCCGGCTGCTCCTCGCCGTGCTTGCGGGCGATGTAGCTCGGGATGTTGTCCATCGGGCCGGGGCGGTAGAGCGCGACGACGGCGATGATGTCCTCGAAACGGTCCGGCCTGAGGCGGTGCAGCATGTCGCGCATGCCCGAGCCTTCAAGCTGGAACACCCCGACGGTGTGGCCCTGGCCGATCATCTCGAAGGTCGCCGCGTCGTCCAGCGGCAGCCCGTCGAGATCGAAGTCGGGCACCCGGCGGCGGATGGTCTCGCCGGCCCGGGCCAGGATGCTCAATGTCTTGAGGCCGAGGAAGTCGAACTTCACCAGGCCGGCCTGCTCGACGTACTTCATCGAGAACTGGGTGACCGGCATCTCCGAGCGCGGGTCGCGGTAGAGCGGAATCAGCTCGTCCAGCGGCCGGTCGCCGATCACCACGCCGGCGGCGTGGGTCGAGGCATGGCGGTAGAGGCCCTCGAGCTTGAGCCCGATGTCGATCAGCCGGGCCACGGTCTCGTCGTCGCGGCGCATCTCCTGCAGCGCCGGCTCGCCGTCGATGGCCTGCTGCAGGCTGACCGGGTTGGCCGGGTTGTTGGGGATCAGCTTGCAGATCCGGTCGACCTGCGGATAGGGCATCTGCAGCACCCGGCCGACGTCGCGGATCACCGCGCGGGCCTGCAGCTTTCCGAAGGTGATGATCTGCGCCACTCGGTCCCGGCCGTAGAGCGCCTGGACGTGGTGCAGCACCTGGTCGCGCTTGTCCTGGCAGAAGTCGATGTCGAAGTCCGGCATCGAGATCCGGTCGGGGTTGAGGAAGCGCTCGAACAGCAGGCCCCAGCGCAGCGGGTCCAGGTCGGTGATGGTCAGCGCCCAGGCGACCACCGAGCCGGCGCCGGAGCCGCGGCCGGGCCCGACCGGGATGCCCTGCTCCTTCGCCCAGCGGATGAACTCGGCGACGATCAGGAAGTAGCCGGGGAAGCCCATCTGCTCGATGACGCCGAGCTCGTAGGCCAGGCGCTCGCGGTAGGGCCGCGCCTTGCGCTCGCGCTCGGCCGGCTCGGCCTCGGCGTGCCAGGCCTGCGCCTCGAGACGCCGCTCCAGGCCGGCCTCGGCCTCGGCCTGCAGCTCCTCGAACTCGCTGCGGCCCTCGGCGGTCGGGTAGGCCGGCAGGATCGGGCTGCGCGGCGCCGGGAACCAGGCGCAGCGCCGGGCGACCGCCAGCGTGTTGTCGATCGCCTCGGGCAGGTCGGCGAAGAGCCGGCGCATCTCCTCGGCCGACTTGAAGCGGTGCTCCGGCGTCAGGCGCCGCCGGTCCGTCTGGCCGACGTAGGCGCTCTCGGCGATGCAGAGCAGCGCGTCGTGCGCCTCGTACATGGCCTCGTCGGCGAAGTAGACGTCGTTGGTGGCGACCAGCGGCAGGTCGCAGGCATAGGCCAGCTCGACCAGCGGGCCCTCGCGCTCCGCCTCGCCTTCCAGGCCGTGGCGCTGCAGCTCGACGTAGAGCCGATCCTCGAAGATCCCGGCCAGGCGGCGCAGCATGGCCTCGGCCAGCGGCGCCCGGCCCTCGTTGAGCAGCCGGTCGATCGGCCCGTTCGGGCCGCCGGTCAGGGCGATCAGGCCGGCGTTCCGGGCCTCCAGCGCGGCCAGGTCGAGCTGCGCCGCCTCGGCCGGGTCGCTCTCCAGGAAGGCCTTGCTGACCAGGCTCAAGAGGCTGCGGTAGCCGGCCTCGTCCTTGGCCAGCAGCAGGAGCTGGTCGGGCGGCGGGCGCATGCCGTTGCGCGCCTCGGCCTCCTGGCTGAGCGCGAGCTGGCAGCCGACGATCGGCTGGATGCCGGCCTTGGCGGCCATCCCGGCGAACTCCAGCGCGCCGAAGAGGTTGCCGCTGTCGGTCACGGCCACGGCCGGCATGGCGCGCTCGCGGCAGAGCTCGATCAGCGCCTTGAGCTTGATCGCGCCTTCGGAGAGCGAGTAGGCCGAGTGGACCCGGAGATGGACGAAGTCGGCGTGGGGCATGGCCGGCACAATTCCACGGCTGCCCCGAGTCTGACATGGGGAACAGAGCGGGGCCACCGGGCTTTGTCCACAGCCGCTCAGGCGGCGACCACCCTGCCCTCCTCCAGGCGCAGCACGCGGTCCATGCGCCGGGCCAGCGCCATGTTGTGGGTCGCCACCAGGGCGGCGAGCTTGGCGCCCCGGACCATCTTGCTGAGCATCTCGAAGACGCCCTCGGCGGTGTGCGGGTCGAGGTTGCCGGTCGGCTCGTCGGCCAGCAGCACCTGGGGCGCGTTGGCCAGCGCCCGGGCGATGGCGACGCGCTGCTGCTCGCCGCCCGAGAGCCGGGCCGGCCGGTGGTCGGTGCGCTCGGCCAGGCCGACCCAGGTCAGCAGCTCGAGCGCCCGCTCCTTGGCCGCGCCCTTGCCGAGGCCGGCGATCATCTGCGGCACCACGACGTTCTCGAGGGCCGAGAACTCCGGCAGCAGGTGGTGGTACTGGTAGACGAAGCCGACGGCCGAGCGGCGCAGCGCCGTGCGCTCGGCGTCGCCGAGCTTGGAGCAGGCCTTGCCGGCCAGCCGGACCTCGCCGGCGTCGGCGCGCTCGAGCAGGCCGGCGATGTGCATCAGGGTCGACTTGCCGGCGCCCGAGGGCCCGACCAGGGCGACCAGCTCGCCGGGCCTGACCTCGAGCGCGATCTCGACCAGCACCGGCAATTCGCGGCCGGCCTGCCGGAAGGTCTTCTCGATGCCGACCAGGCTCAGCCCCTCGGCGGCCCCGTCAGTCATGGCCGTCACTCATAGCGCAACGCCTCGACGGGATCGACGCGGGCCGCCTGCCAGGCCGGAAAGAGCGGCGCCAGGAAGGACCAGAAGAGCGCCATGCCGACCACCTGCGTCACCTCGACCGGGTCGATCTCGGCCGGTAGCTGCGACAGGAAGTAGATCTCCGCCGAGAACAGCTCGGCGCCGGAGAGGCCCTGCAGCCACTGGCGGATCGTCTCGATGTTGTCGGCGAAGACCAGGCCGAGCAGGAAGCCCGCCAAGGTGCCGATCAGCCCGATGGAGGCGCCGGAGAGGAAGAAGATCCGCAGGATCATGCCGCGGGTCGCGCCCATGGTGCGCAGGATCGCGATGTCCCGGCCCTTGCCCTTCACCAGCATGTACTGGCCCGAGAGGATGTTGAAGGCGGCGACCAGGATGATCAGCGAGAGGATCAGGAACATGACGTTCCGCTCGACCTGGATCGCGTTGAAGAAGCTCGAGTTGGCCTGCTGCCAGTCGACGCTGCGCACCTCGGGCCCCGACAGGCGCAGCACCTCGCCGCGCAGGCCGGTGACCCGGTCCGGGTCGTCGACGAAGACCTCGATGGCGTTGACGCTCTCCGGCAATCGGAAGAAGAGCTGGGCGGCTTCCAGCGGCATGTAGATGAAGGTGTTGTCGTACTCGAACATGCCGACCTCGAAGAGGCCGACCACCCGATAGCGCTTCATGCGCGGCACCATGCCGATCGCCGTCTCGTTGCCGCGCGGGCTGAGCAGGGTGATGCTGTCGCCGACGGTGCGGCCGAGGCGCCGCGCCATGCGGCTGCCGATCAGCACCACGTCCTCGCCGCGGAAGGACGCGAAGTCGCCCCGGATCAGGCGGTCCGAGATCAGCGAGCGCTCCGCCAGGTCGGCGTTGCTCATGCCGCGCACGATGGCGCCGACCGCGTTGCCCTCGGAGGTCACCATGGCCTGGGCCTGGATCTGCGGCGTGACCATGGTGACGCCCGGCAGGCCGCGCAGGCGCTCGGCCGCCGCATCGTGATCGGGGATCGACTGGCTGTTGGCGTAGATCGTCAGGTGGCCGTTGACCCCGAGGATCCGGCTCATCAGCTCCTGGCGGAAGCCGTTCATCACCGCCATGACGACGATCAGGGTGCCGACGCCGAGCGCGATGCCGAGGAGCGAGAAGACCGCCACGACGGAGACGAAGCCCTCCTGCCGGCGGGCCCGCAGGTAGCGCATCGCGACCAGGCGTTCGAAGGCGCCGAAGATCATGCTCCGTGCTTCACAAAGTTGTCAGCGTCGGCCGCGCCGACTAGCCGGCGACGCGGTCGAGCGCCGCGGCGCCGTCGAGCTCCTCGCGCTCGCCGGTGGCGCGGCGCTTCAGCTCGACCTTGCCGGCCTTGACGCCGCGCGGGCCGACGATGATCTGCCAGGGCAGGCCGATCAGGTCGGTCTCGGCGAACTTGGCGCCCGGGCTCTCGTCGCGGTCGTCGTAGAGCACCGCGACGCCGGCGGCGCGCAGCTTGGCATAGAGCTCGTCGCAGACCCGCGTGCAGGCCTCGTCGCCGGCGCGCAGGTTGATCAGGCCGACGGCGAAGGGCGCGACGCTGTCCGGCCAGATGATGCCGTCCTCGTCGTGGCTCGCCTCGATGATGCCGCCGACCAGGCGCGACACGCCGACGCCGTAGGAGCCCATGTGCACGGCATGCTGCGCGTCGTCGGCATCGGTGACCAGGGCCTCGAGCGGCTTCGAGTACTTGGTGCCGAAGTAGAAGATGTGGCCGACCTCGATGCCGCGCCGCTCGACCTGCCGGTCGGCCGGCACCTCGGCGGCGAAGGCCTCGGGGTCGTGCTTGTCGTCTGTGCGGGCGTAGGCCTTGGTCCAGCTCTCGACGATCGGCATGAGGTCGCTGTCGTAGTCGACGCCGGCGGCCAGCACGTCGCGCTCCAGCAGGTCGCCGTGGCAGTAGACGGCGGTCTCGCCGGTGTCGGCCAGGATGACGAACTCGTGCGAAAGGTCGCCGCCGATCGGCCCGGTGTCGGCCTCCATCGGGATCGCCTTCAGGCCCATGCGGGCGAAGGTCCTGAGGTAGGCCACGAACATCTTGTTGTAGGACCTGCGCGCGCCGTCGAAATCCAGGTCAAAGGAATAGGCGTCCTTCATCAGGAACTCGCGCCCGCGCATGATCCCGAAGCGCGGCCGGACCTCGTCGCGGAACTTCCACTGAATGTGGTAGAGCAGCTTCGGCAGGTCGCGGTAGCTGCGCTGCGAGGCCTTGAAGATCTCGGTGATCAATTCCTCGTTGGTCGGGCCGTAGAGCATCTCGCGGCCGTGCCGGTCCTCGATGCGCAGCATCTCCTTGCCGTAGTCGTCGTAGCGGCCGGACTGCTTCCAGAGGTCGGCCGACTGGATGGTCGGCATCAGCACTTCCTGGCAGCCAGCCAGGTCCTGCTCCTCGCGGACGATCTGCTCGATGCGCTTGAGCACGCGGTAGCCGAGCGGCAGCCAGGAATAGATGCCGGCGCTGGCCTGGCGGATCATGCCGGCGCGCAGCATCAGGCGGTGCGAGACGATCTCCGCCTCCTTGGGCGTCTCGCGCAAGGTCGGCATGAAGAAGCTCGTGCGGCGCATTGCGACTCCTTGGGACGGCGCCGGGAACCGCGCTCGGGATGGCGCGGGGGGCTGCCGGAAAGGCGGCCAGAGACTATGGGAAGGCCTCCGCCCTGTCCATGGCGGGCGGGCGCCGAAAATCGCCTAGCGCGGGCCCTGCTCGTCGGCGCTCTCGCTCCAGAGCTCGAAGCCGGCATCGATCAAGGCCTGGACCGACTCGCCCGGGGGCACGTGGTCGACCATGGGCCGCGAGCCGTTGGCTTTGACGTCGGCGAGGAAGCGCTTCACCTCCAGGGGCCGGCGTCGCAGATGCGCTATGGCCGGCGCGTGGTCGATCAGCACCAGGGGCGTCGGCGCCGCCTGGAGATGCTGCCAGTCGAGCCGGGGTGCCTTGAGCTTGATCGCCTGCAGCCGGGCGAAGGCCCGCAGCCGGCGCAGCACCTCGGACAGCCCGGCGGGACTGAGGTCGGCCGGGATCGCGTCGAGCACCAGGATCAGGCGGTTGCGGAACTCCGGCGCCAGCTTGCCGCCGGTGGCGGCGAGCTGCTGATAGGCGCTGCCGTCGACCATCGAGGCACAGTGCAGCGGCACCGCCAGAAGCGAGCCGTTCGGCACCCCGCCTTGGCCGATGAAGTCGACCGCCGCGGCGATCGCCAGCAGATCGATCTGCACGAGCTGCTGGGAATCGCCGCGCACCATCGACAGCAGCCGCCCCAGGGTCCGGCGGGTCTCGGCGTCGCTGTCGGCCATGGCGAAGCGCGCCGGGATGCCGGCCGCGGCCTTGACCGGCCGCGGCTTGACCTGCCAACGCCGCTCGAGCTGCTCCAGGTAGTCCCGCGCCCGGTGGCGCAGGCCGCGCTCGGCTTCCTCGAGCTTCCAGAGGACCATGGCCACCAGGTCGCCCTCACCCTCGCCGTCCGAGAGCGGCGCCGGCAGCTCGTGGACATCGGCCTTGACCTCGGACGCATCGGCCAGGGTCTCGGGCTCCATGGCGAGATGGTCGAGCACGCTCTCGCCCTCGCAGCCGAGCAGGTGGTCGCGGATCTCGCGCGCGATCGAGGTCGCCTTGAACCAGGCTTCAGCGCCCGCCAGGTTGCCGAAACAGACGACGACGTCGCCGTTGGGCTCGAACAGGAAGGTGTCGTCCTGGGTCAGGCGCTTGCGCAGGGTCGCCTCGCTCACCGCGCGCACCCGCTCGACCACGGACGACCAACGCTCGCCGAGCTGTTCGCGAACCGCCTGCAAGCCGACAAGCTGCAAGCGGCCGAGCGTCAAGGCGCCCGGATCGCCGTCCGCCTGGGCCTTCACCTTGGCGGCGAAGTCGGCTTCGAGGTCGACCGTCCGGTTGCCCGGCGCCCAGGCGGCGAAGCAGGCCTCGCGGTTCTCGTCGTAGAAGGACTTGAGGCGCCCGGGGGCTTCCATGAACTGGCCGATCACCTGGCGGATCTCGATGACGCCGAGCTGGCCGCCGTTGGCCTGCGCGCGTTCTTCCAGGATGGTCTTCAGGAGACCGAGGACAGTGTTGGCCGTCGCGTGGCAGGGACGTCCGTCGGGGCCGTCGAATTTCGGCGCGTCGCTCGAGGCTGTGTCCGCGGAACCGGGTCGGCCGGGGGCGCAATGAGCCGCGCCGCATTTGCCCGCCTGTGCCACGCCCGGCCCCTCTAAGGCTCGCCCGACCCTCGGGCCCGGTCGCGCTCGCCGGACAGCACCCGGCGGCCGGCATCGTAGCGTTGCATGACGATCGGGGCGCAGTCCTCGAGCGCCCGCAGCACCTTGGGGTCGAACTGATCCGGCTTGGAGCGATCGTCGCCTTCGAGAATCGTGGCGAGCGCCACCTCGTGTCCGACACCGTCCTTGTAGGCGCGGTTCGCCCGCAAGGCCTCGTAGGTGTCGGCGACCGCGACGATACGCGCCTCGAAGGGGATCGCCTCGCCGGCCAGCCCTTGCGGGTAGCCCGAGCCGTCGAAGTGCTCGTGGTGGCAGAGCGCCAGAGTCGCCGCCAGGTCGAGGAAGCGGCTGCCCTCGATGCTGAGGATGCCGTGGCCGATCTCGGTGTGCTTCTTGACCACGGCCCACTCCTCCGGCGAGAGCCGGCCGGGCTTGTGCAACATGTCGGACGGCAGCGCGAACTTGCCGATGTCGTGGAGCTGAGCCGCCCGCATGACGATCTGGCTCTCTCCGAAACCGAACCCCAGGGCCTCGCAAAGGGTCCCGGCAATCATGCCGACCAAGGCTTCGTGCTCGTTGGTGACGCAGTCGCGCAAGCCTTCGGCCCGCGACAGACATTCCAGCACGTGTTGCGCCTCAGCCGGCTCCTCCTCGGGGAAAGGGACGTCGGGACAGGCAGCCATCCATTCCTCTGAAAGAAGCCATAGTTTAGACTAGCCGAATCGAGATCTTACATACGGACTAGACTATGAACTCAGGGTTGATAGAGCGTAAACGACTAATCTATTGATTTCTCAATCAGAATGGCCCCGTCACTGATCTCGCGCAACAATCACTCGTTGCCCAGCCCAGCCCCCTGATCAGCCAGGCGCAGACCTCTGGCCTAATGAGAGTCCCGGACATCGCATCGCGAGAGCTGCCTGGGTCGCCGCAACACCCTCGCCATCCGGCAGGGGGCGACGCCTCTGATACAAGCCTGCGATGACTGGAGCTCATCACAGGCCGTAGGGCGTTCAGGCGCCACGCGGGCTTATCCTGGCTTCGCTGCGGGCGCGCGGTCGAGCTTTGGTGCAGGAGCCGGCCGGCCGGGATGACCCAGGGCGGCAAGCAGGGCTCGGACGTGGCTCGCCTCCAGGGCAAATCCGGCCAACGCGCCGTCAAGCGGATCGCCCGGGACAGGCTTCGGCCCGACGGCCTCGAGGCCTTGGCCGCCTCGATCAGGGACGCAGGATTTGCTGGCAACGGGCGCTCAGCTCGGCCTGGGCCTGGCTTTGCAGGGGCCGGCCGTTGTAGGTCGCCTGGCCGCTGGCCACGTCGACGGAGACCCGGCCGACGCTGAAGGTGGTCTGGTCCAGCTCGTCGTCGTCGTCGAGCGGCTGGAACTCGAGGTCGAAGGTGAAGCGCTCCGGCAGGTCGAGCTGGAAGCCGCCGTCCAGATCGGCCGGCGCCACCGGCCGGCCGTAGACGTCCTGCCCGGCCTGATAGGCGACATCGGCCTGCGGCTGGTGCCGCACCAGGCGCTGGCAGTCGGCCCGGGAGATCTCGACCCGGGTGGTCTGGGCGGCCGCCGTCTCGCTCGAGAGCCAGCCGAGCGCGCCGCAGCACGCGAGAGCCAGGAGCCTGCCGGGCTTCCGATAGGTCATGGCCGAAAGGCTAGAGCCGGGCCCTTAAGGAAGCCATAAGTGGCTCGACTGGGGCCGGCCCGGCGAGTTGTTGGCGGCGAATTCTTAACGTCCGAAAGAAAACCATGACGACCGGGCGACAATAGGCTACAACTTGTTCTTAAGGGCCGAGCGCAAAGAACGGCCCATCAGGCCAAGGCCGAGCCGCCAAGCGGCCCACGGCGTGCCTAAAATAGAGGCAGGGCCCAGGTCTAGGGAGGATCACCTCGCAGGCCCGTCCCGGCGGCTACGGTTGCCGCGGCAGGGCGAGGACAAGGTTCCCAGCCGTAAAGAAGCCTCGCAAGCCGCAAAGGCTTGCGTTCTTTTTTTGGGCCACCGGCCATGCGTCCGGGGCCTGGCAGTCGGGGGGAGTAGGCATGGCGACCAAACCCAAAGTGATCGTGACCCGGCGCTGGCCGGAGACCGTGGAGCATCGCATCGCCGTGCTCTTCGAGGCGGTCTTCAACGAGGCCGACGAGCCGCTCGGCCGCGAAGGCCTGATGGCGGCCCTCGGCGAGGCCGACGCCCTCTTCCCGACCGTGACCGATCCGCTCGACGCCGAGGTGCTGGCCGCCGAGCCGCTCAAGGCCAAGCTGATCGGCAACTTCGGAGTCGGCTTCAACCACATCGACGCCAAGGCGGCCAAGGCGCGCGGCATCACGGTGACCAACACGCCGGAGGTGCTGACCGACGCCACCGCCGACCTGGCCATGACCCTGCTGCTGATGGCGGCGCGCCGGGCCGGCGAAGGCGAGCGCCATGCCCGGGCCGGCGAATGGACCGGCTGGCGGCCGACCCACATGATGGGCACCCAGGTCACCGGCAAGACGCTCGGCATCGTCGGCTTCGGGCGCATCGGCCGCGCCATGGCCGAGCGGGCCCGCCAGGGCTTCAAGATGCGCATCCTCTATTACGACCGCTTCCCGGTGGACCCGGAGATCGCCGCGGTCCTCGGCGTCGAGGCTTGCGCCACGGTCGACGAGCTGGTCGAGAAGTCCGACTTCGTCTCCCTGCACTGCCCGGGCGGCGGCGAGAACACCCGCCTGATGAACGCCGAGCGCTTCGCGCGCATGCCGCGCCACGCCTTCCTGATCAACACGGCGCGCGGCGACGTGGTCGACGAAGCGGCCCTGGTCGAGGCGCTGCAGGCGGGCGAGATCGCCGGCGCCGGCCTGGACGTCTTCGAGGCCGAGCCCAAGATCACCGAGGCCCTCAAGGCCATGGACAACGTGGTCATGCTGCCGCACCTCGGCAGCGCCACGACCGAGACCCGCGTCGCCATGGGCATGCGGGTGGTCGACAACGCCGTCGCCTTCTTCGAGGGCAAGACCCCGCAGGACAAGGTCAGTTAGAGCGTTTTCCGCTCACGCGGGATCACGGCACCGGCCCGCTCCCCCTCCCGGCCACCCACGGCAGTATCCTATTGGGTGGCCGGGAGGGGGAGCGGG
>JANQLT010000171.1 GCA_028280455.1 Kiloniellales bacterium | reverse complement strand
ACGGCCCTCTCCCCCGACGGGGGAGAGGGATGCGCAGGCTTGGTGAGGCGCAGCCGAGCCTAGCCGGAGCTGGGTGAGGGGGCGGTTCGTTTCGATGTCGAAGGCCATCGCGACGAGCGGCGATCGCCAGAGCGCTATCGGACGAGCGGACCGGCACCGAGTCGGCGCAAGCAGGTAAGGCTCTAGCGCTGCTGGCGGCGGATGATCTCCTGCATCAGCTCCTGGACCTTGCGCTGCTCCCAGTCGCGGGTGAACCAGGGCAGCTTCTCGTATGTCTGGGCCGCGTGCACGCCGAGGCAGAGGCCCCAGCCGAGCAGGGGCCAGTAGAACCAGGGACCGCCGGGCGTGAAGAGGTCGAAGGGGATCAGCACGAAGTTGACGACCACGTAGATCATCATGTGCGTGTAGAAGATCTTCAGGGCCCGGACGCGCTTCCAGGCCCGCTTCTCGGCCTCCGCGACGCGTGCCGCTTCCCGGGCCGAGACGCCGGGGTGCAGCGCGATCGGCTCGCTGGCGGCACCCCTTATCCTACCGTCGCCGGTCATACCTTGCCGGCCCTCCGTGCTTTCGCTCGATGGCACAGGTTACTCCCCTTCGCCGGCCCTGTCTGCTTTTCCTGGCGGCTTCGCGGCCCGCTCAGAAGTCCTTGCAGAGCCTCAGCGAATCGTAGATCGCCGCGTGGATGTTGCGGCTCGCCAGGGCGTCGCCGACCCGGTAGAGCAGGAAGGAGCCGTCCGCGGCCTCGATCTCGGGCTGCGGCCGGTTGGCGGCGAAGCGCTCGACGTCCAGGCGGCCGCCGTTGGCGGCCCGCGCCTGCAGCCCCGTGAAGACCTCCTCGACGGGGATCGTGCCGTGCTCGACCACCACCTGGTCGACCAGGCGCTCCTCCTCGGCGTCGCTGTACTCGTTGCGCAGCAGCGCGCGCAGCTTGTTGCCGCTGCGCTCGACCCGGATCAGCCGCCGGTCGGGCGTCAGGGTCACGCCCTTGCGGTAGAAGTTCTCCAGGTAGATCGGGTAGTTCAGCCCGCCGATCTCGAAGCCGGCCATGCGGTCGGGCGTGACCAGCTCGACCCGGACGCCCTGGTCGGAGAGATAGTCGGCGCAAGACGGGCCCTGGTGCGCGCCGTTGTCGTCGAACAGCAGCACCGAGGGGCTCGGCTGCACCTGGCCGGAGAGGATGTCCCAGACGCTGACGCAGTGCTCGCCGCCCTCGACGCAGTCCAAGTCCGGCAGGCCGCCGCTGGCGATCACCACGATGTCGGGCGACTCGGCCAGCACGTCCTCGGGCTCGGCGTAGCGGTTCAGGCGCAGCTCGACGCCGAGCTGCTCGAGCTCGGCGGCCAGCCAGTCGGCGATGCCGATCAGGTCGCGCCGCCAATCGGTCTTGGCGGCGAGCAGGATCTGGCCGCCGAGGCGGTTGCCGGCCTCGAAGAGCACCACCGCGTGGCCGCGCTCGGCGCTGACCCGGGCCGCTTCCATCCCGGCCGGGCCGCCGCCGACCACGACGACCTTGCGCGGCGGCCCCTCGCTCGGCGCGATGACATGGGGCATCTGCGCCTCGCGGCCGGTCGCCGCGTTGTGGATGCAGAGCGCCTCGCCGCCCTGGTAGATCCGGTCGATGCAGTAGGCGGCGCCGACGCAGGGGCGGATCCGCGTCTCCTCGCCCGCGGCGATCTTGGCGACGATCCGCGGGTCGGCGATGTGGGCGCGGGTCATGCCGATCATGTCGACCAGGCCCTCGCGCAGGGCGTGGCGGGCGGTCGCCGTGTCGTTGACCCGGCAGGCGTGGAAGATCGGCAGCTCGAAGGCGCGCTTGTAGCTGGCGGCGACGTCCAGGTGCGGCGCGCTGGGCGCGGCCATGCCGGGCATCATGTGCGCCAGTGCCCGGTCGCTCTCGATGGAGCCGGCGTTGACGTTGAGGAAGTCGAGCTGGCCGGTCTCGACGTGCAGGCCGATGATCTCGAGGCTCTCCTCCGGGCTCAGGTCGCCCTCGATGCGCTCGTCGCCGCCGACCCGGAAGCCGAGGATGAAGTCCTCGCCGACCGCCGCGCGCATGGCCGCGAGCAGCTCGAGGGAGAAGCGCGCGCGGTTCGCCAGCGAGCCGCCGTAGCCGTCGCTGCGCCGGTTGACCAGGGGGCTCCAGAACTGGCCGGGCAGGTGGCCGTGCACCAGCACCTCGCAGCCGTCGAGGCCGCCCTCCTTGCAGCGCCGGGCGGCGGCGGCGTAGGCGGCGACGACCCGGGCGATGTCGTCCCCGTCCATCTCGCGCGGGAAGGCGCGGTGGGCCGGCTCGCGCTGCCGCGAGGGCGCGATGACCGGCAGCCAGTTGCCAGACTGCCAGGTGGTCCGGCGGCCCATGTGGGTGATCTGGCACATCAGCGCCGCGCCCTGCCGGTGGATGCGCTCGGCGAAGGCCTGGAAATGCGGGATCACCGAATCGTCGCCGATGTAGATCTGGCCGAAGACCGAGGGCGAGTCCGGCGCGATGTTGGAGGAGCCGCCGAACATGGTCAGCGCGATGCCGCCCCGGGCCTTGGCCTCGTGGTAGAGCTGGTAGCGCTCCTGCGGCTTGCCGTCCTCGACGTAGGCCGGCGCGTGGCTGGTGCTGAGGATCCGGTTGCGCAGGGTCAGGTGCTTGAGCTGGAAGGGCTCGAGGAGCGGGTCGTGGCTCGCCATGGGGTTGCTTTCGCCCGGTGCTGTGTCCGGCGAGAACGCAACCAAGCCCGGGGGGCCGGGGTCAAGCCCCTTCTGGCCCAAAGGGCGGCGGCGCGGACCGGGTGGTCCGCGCCGCGCGACGGCCGCGTCGGTGGCGCGGGATCAGTTGTCCCCGCGATCGTCGTCGTCGTCATCGTCGTCCCGGTAGTAGCCCTTGCCGCGGCGCGGCCGGTCCTCCGGCGAGAGCACGCCGTCGCCGTTGCGGTCCATCCGGGCGACGATGCGCTCGAAGGGTGCCTGGAACTCCTCCAGGGTCACCACGGCGTCGCCGTTCTCGTCGAGGTGCTGGAAGCGGTCGACCATGCGCGGGCGCATGAAGTCGAGCCACAGGGCCTCGAACTCCTCCAGGCTCAAGGTGCCGTCCCGGTCGCTGTCGAATTCCGCCAGGCGCCGGTTGCGCGTCGTGTCGATCTCTTCCTGGGTTAGTTGGCCGTCGCCGTTGGCGTCGAACTGCTGGAAGAAGCGCATGCCCTGCCGGCCGTGGCCGCGGCCGTGGAAGCCGGGACCCATCTCCTGCATGCCATAGAAGCCCTGGTGCTGGCCGCGCCACTTGTGGGCATAGCTGGTGCCGGCCACGGCCAGGCCGCCGATTGCGGTGACCAGGGCCACGGCCAGGATGAACTTGTTTCTGCGTTGCATCGCGAACCTCATCTCGTGCGGGATTGTCGATGCACCGGATATGGGCGAGGACTGTCGCAAAAGATCGCCGGCCGGCCCCCCGATTGGTCGCAATCCTTGGCTTCCGGGCGCCCTGATACAGTCTGTTACACTTTTCTCCGGCCCCCGGGCTGCCGCTCGCCGCCCGGGCGGGCCATTCTCCGGTCATGGCATGGACGCAGAGCATGGAGAGCGCGCCGCACATCCTGGTCGTCGACGACCACCGCGACATCCGCGACCTGCTGGCCCGCTATCTGACCAAGCACGGCCTGCGGGTGACCACGGCGGCCGACGGCGCGGCGCTGCGGCGCCTGCTCAAGAGCAGCGCGGCCGACCTGGTGGTGCTCGACGTCATGATGCCGGGCGAGGACGGCTTGTCGCTCTGCCGCCACCTGCGCGAGACCAGCGGCCTGCCGGTGATCCTGCTGACGGCCATGGCGGAGGACACGGACCGGGTGGTCGGCCTGGAGATCGGCGCCGACGACTACGTCACCAAGCCCTTCAACCCGCGCGAGCTGCTGGCCCGCATCAAGGCGGTGCTGCGCCGGACCAACAGCCTGCCGCCGGACAGCGAGGCGGGTCGGGCCGGGCGCCTGCGCTTCGGCCGCTGGACGCTGGACCGCGCGCAGCGCGCCCTGCTCGACGAGGCCGGCGTGGTGACGCCGCTCAGCAGCGGCGAGTTCAAGCTGCTCGACGCGCTGATCGCCCGGCCGGGCATGGTGCTGAGCCGCGACCAGCTTCTCGACCTGACCCAGGGCCGCGCCGCCAAGGCCTTCGACCGCAGCATCGACAACCAGGTCAGCCGGCTGCGCCGCAAGATCGAGGCCGACCCCAAGAACCCCGAGCTGATCAAGACCGTCTGGGGCGGCGGCTACAGCTTCGCCGGCAAGGTCGAGTCCGCCTGATGCGCCTCTGGCCGCGCAGCCTGGCCGGCCGCCTGATCGGCGCCCTGCTGCTGGCCCTGGTGGTCGCCCAGGTGGTGGCCGCGACGGTCTTCATCCTCGAGCGGCGCGACGCGATCCGCGCCGTCAACGAGGATCAGGTGCTGACCCGCACCGCGACCCTGGTCCAGCTCCTGGCCGAGATCCCGCCGGACCAGCACGAGCGCCTGGTGGTCGCCGCCAGCTCGCGGCGCCAGGTCTTCTCGCTATCGGCGGCGCATGCGCTGGGCGAGGCCGCGATGAGCGCCGCCGAGGCGCGCCTGGCCGCGCGGCTCCGCGACGTCCTGCCGGGAGCATCCGGTCCCGTGCTGGTGCGCGCGGGCGGCGAGGGCTTCGGCGGCCATCGCCGCTGGCGCCACTACGACGACGACGATGACGACGACGACCATTGGGAGCGACGGCGCTGGCGTGGCCCGGTGTGGATGCAGATCGCCGTGCAGCTCGACGACGGCCGCTGGCTCAACGCCCGCGCCGGCCCGCCGCCGCGTCCGCGCTGGGCCCTCGGCTCACTCTACTTTCTCGGCGTCATGGCCCTGGCCATCGTCCTCGTGGTGGTCTTCGTGGTCCGCCGCGTCACCCGGCCGATGGACCGCCTGGCCGCCGCCGCCGATAGCCTGGGGCGCGGCGAGTCGCCGGGCCCCGTGCCGGAGGAGGGGCCCGAGGAGGTCCGCCGCACGACCCGCGCCTTCAACCGCATGCAGGAGCGCCTCGAGCGCTTCGTGGCCGACCGCACGCGGCTGCTGGCGGCGATATCCCACGACCTGCGCACGCCGATCACCAGCCTGCGCCTGCGCGCCGAGTTCATCGAGGACCCGGAGATCCGCGACAAGATCCTCGAGACCCTGGAGGAGATGCAGCGCATGGCCGAGGAGACCCTGGCCTTCGCGCGCGAGGAGGCGGCGCGCGAGGACACCCGGAGCGTCGATCTCGCGGCCCTGCTGGACAGCCTCTGCGCCGATCTCGCGGATCTCGGCCAGGACGTCACCTGCGCCGAGGCGGCGCGCTGTCCCTACGCTTGCCGGCCGGTCGCCCTGAAGCGGGCCTTCCGCAACCTGATCGAGAACGCGGTGCGCCACGGCCGGCGCGCGCGGGTCCGCCTGGAGGCCGGCGGCCCCGAGCTGCTCGTCGAGATCGACGACGACGGCCACGGCATCCCCGAGGGCGATTTCGAGCGGATCTTCGAGCCCTTCGTGCGGCTCGAGGAGTCGCGCAGCCGCGAGACCGGCGGGGTCGGCCTGGGCCTGGCCATCGCCCGCTCGGTCGTCCGCGCGCACGGCGGCGACATCGCCCTCGCCAACCGCCCGGAAGGCGGCCTGCGGGTGACGCTGTCGCTGCCGAAGGGTTAGAGCGTGGCCGTGTGGGATGGCATCGCCTGCCGATTGCCTGGAGGGAAACGAACTGCCCCCTCACCCGGCTCCGGCTAAGCTCAGCCTATGGCTTCGCTAAGCCTCCACAGCCCTCTCCCCCGTCGGGGGAGAGGGATGCGCAGGCTTGGTGAGGCGTAGCCGAGCCGAGCCGGAGCTGGGTGAGGGGGCGGTTCGTTTCCATGTCGAAGGCCGCCGCGACTGGCCGTGATCGCCGAAACGCTACCGGACCAAGTGACCGCTGCCGATTCCGCGCAAGCAAGGAGCTCGTGGCGGCTCGGTCAGGCGGCGGCCTTGTGGTCGAGCACCTCGCCGCGCCCCGGGTAGTCCTTCTCCTGGACGAACTGGATCGCCTTGAGGATCTCGCCGAAGCTCGGCCGGGCGAAGGGCATGGTCTGCACCGTGCCGAAGTAGAGCTGGCCGTCCGGCCGCACCAGGTAGAGGCCGGGCTCGGCGAAGAGCGCCGGCTCCTCGAAGCCGGTCGAGGTCTTGCCGCGGCTGGTCGAGATGTAGAGGCCCCATTCGCGGGCGCTGTCCAGGTCCTGGCCGTAGCCGATGGTCAGCGTCTCCAGCTTCCAGTCCTGCTGGGCCTGCCGGGCGCGCGCTTCGTCGTCGCCGCTGATCGCGATGACCTCGACGCCGAGCTTGGCGAAGTCCTCGAGCTTGCGGGCCAGGTCGCGGAGGTAGCCGCCGCAGATCGGGCAGTGCAGGCCTCGGTAGAAGACGATCAGGGTGAAAGCCTCGGGCGACTGCTCGGCGAGGCGCCAAGTGCCGCCGTCGAGGGTGGCGACCTCGAGGCTCGGCACCTGCTGGCGCGGGTAGAGGTGGTTGTGCTGGCTCATGCGGGCATCTCCTGGCTGGGTCCATGTCCGGCCGCCGGCACGCAAGGGCGCTCGGCCCGGATCTGACGCCATTTTGGAACGATCATTCTAATTGTCAAGCGGCGCCGTGCCGGTCGCGTTGCCGGTCAGCGCCGAAAGCCCGGTCTCGACCAAGTCGCGCAGCCGGTCCTCCTGCGGGTCGAGCCGGGCCAGGACCCGCAGGCCCTGGACCAGGCCCA
Source organism: Kiloniellales bacterium (assembly GCA_028280455.1). Lineage (GTDB taxonomy): Bacteria > Pseudomonadota > Alphaproteobacteria > Kiloniellales > JAKSDN01 > JANQLT01. Next base: position 3,528 of record JANQLT010000171.1, on the reverse strand, counting down.
GCAGGAAGCGCGCCAGGGCGCGGGCGTCGCGCGCCTGGGCGATCTCGCCCTGGCTCTGGGCCCGCCGGACCAGCCGGTAGAAGGCGTCCTCGACCCGGGCCAGGCCGTCGCGCAGGCGCTCGGCGCAGTCCGGGTCGCGCGGCGCCATCTCGATGGCGCTGTTGGTCATCAGGCAGCCCAGGCGGCGGCCGTCGCCGAGCGAGAAGGCGATCAGCTCCTCGAAGTAGCGCCGCAGCGCGGCCAGGGCCGGGCCCTCCGCCTCCAGCGCGCTCAGCCGGCCGCAGCTCGTGACGCTCTGGTAGCGCTCGATCGCCGCCAGGAACAGGCCCCGCTTGTCGCCGAAGGCGTTGTAGAGGCTGGCCCGGTTCAGGCCGGTGGCCTCGACCAGGTCCTGCACGGAGGTGGCCTCGTAGCCCTGGCGCCAGAACAGCCGCATGGCCTGCTCGAGCACCGCCTCGCGCTCGTAGGAGAGGGGACGTGCCATCCCGGTCCTATGCCATTTCTGGAACGAGCGTTCAAGCGTAGGTCCGGTGCGGACGGCTGTCACGCCCTTGGGATATCTTCTTTCCCCGACCTCTGCTAAGGGAATTGCGTGGGCGGAAGCTCGCGCAGGCCTGCCGGGCGGGAGGGGGGCTGGCTGGTGAGCAAGCGGCGCAGGATCGAGTTGCGGCGGGAGCGCGTGCGCCTGGCCAAGCTGGGCAAGCACAAGAAGCTCAAGAAGCCCGACTACGAGGATCGGCTGCCCAAGCTGCAGCAGAAGCTGCTGGCCATCCAGCAGGCCTACTACGCCAGCGGCGAGCGGGCCGTGATCCTGTTCGAGGGCTGGGACGCCTCCGGCAAGGGCGGCGTGATCCGGCGCATGGCGCAGACGCTCGATCCGCGCGGCTTCCGGGTCTGGCCGATCGCCGCGCCCAAGGAGCACGACCTGGAGCGCCACTACCTGCTGCGCTTCTGGGAGCTGCTGCCGCCGAGGGGCACGATCGCCGTCTTCGACCGCTCCTGGTACAGCCGAGTGCTGATCGAGCGGGTCGTCGGGCCGGCCAGCGAGGCGGAGTGGAAGCGCGCCTACGACGAGATCAACGAGTTCGAGCGCATGCTGCTCGACGACGGCATGCGCATCGTCAAGCTGTTCCTGCACATCACGCCCCAAGAGCAGCTCGAGCGCTTCCGCGAGCGCCTGACCGACCCGCACCAGCGCTGGAAGCTGAGCCCCGAGGACTTCCGCAACCGCGACTTCCGCGCCGAGTACGAGGCGGCGGTCGAGGAGATGGCGGCGCGGACCTCGACGCGCGGCGCGCCCTGGCACCTGATCGCCGCCAACGACAAGCGCTTCGCCCGCGTCGAGTGCTTCAAGATCGCCACCGAGCGCCTCTCCAAGGGCATCGACCTAGCGCCCCAGCCTCTCGACGACGAGATCCTCGACGCCGCCCTCGACGTCTTCGGCAGCGACTTCGACATCGACGCGGAGGCTTAGGGTGATGCTTGCTGGGGTGGCTCGAGTGCGTGTCGAAACGACCGCCCCCTCACCCGGCTCCGGCTAAGCTCGGCTATGCCTCGCTAAGCCTACGCAGCCCTCTCCCTCGTCGGGGGAGAGGGACAATTGAGAAGCGCCGCAAACTGAAATCCCTCTCCCCCGACGAGGGAGAGGGCTGCGTAGCCTTGTCGAGGCCGACGGCCGAGACCTAGGCGAAGCTGGGTGAGGGGGCGGTCGTTTCGACTCGCCACCTCATCCCGCCAACTCGCTCACACCCCTCACCCCAGGATGTTATGCCCCGGGCCGTAGGGGAAGCCGGTGATGTTGTCGGCGCCGGACTCGGTGACGACCAGGATGTCGTGCTCGCGGTAGCCGCCGGCGCCGGGCTGGCCTTCGGGGATCATGATCATCGGCTCCATGGAGACGACCATGTTGGGCTCCAGCACCGTCTCGATGTCCTCGCGCAGCTCGAGGCCCGCCTCGCGGCCGTAGTAGTGGCTGAGCACGCCGAAGGAGTGGCCGTAGCCGAAGGTCCGGTACTGCAGCATGTCGTGCTCGGCGTAGATCTTGTTCAGCTCCTCGGCGATCTTGGCGCAGGAGCGGCCGGGCCGGATCAGCCCGAGGCCGGCCTCGTGGACCTCGACGTTGACCTCCCAGTAGCGCAGCGCCTCGTCCGGGCAGTAGTCGTAGAACAGCGTCCGCTCCAGTGCCGTGTAGTAGCCGGCGATCATCGGGAAGCAGTTCAGCGACAGGATGTCGCCCTTCTCGATGCGCCGGCTGGTCACCGGGTTGTGCGCGCCGTCGGTGTTGATGCCGGACTGCAGCCAGGTCCAGCTATCCATCAGCTCGGCCCCGGGGAAGCGCCGGGCGATCTCGCGGACCATCGCCGAGGTCGAGGCCAAGGCCACGGCATATTCCGGCACGCCCTCGTCGATCGCCCCGACGCAGGCCGCGCCGCCGATGTCGGCGATCTGGGCGCCCTGCTTGATCAAGGCGATCTCCTCGTCCGACTTGACCATGCGCAGCCGCATGCAGGTCTCGGCGATGTCGACGAAGCTGCAGGCCGGCAGGGCCGCCTCGAGCTTCTGCCGGGTCTGCAGGCTGACATGGTCGAACTCGATGCCGACGGTCGTGCCGTCGGGAATCAGCCTCTGCAGGGCGCGGAAGTAGTTGTCCCTTTGCCAGTCGGTGTAGACCAGGTTGTCGCCGAAGGTGCGCCGCCCGGGCTGGCCGCCGTCGATGTTCGCCGAGATGCTGGTCGCCCGCTCCGGCCCGACGACGAGGCCGTAGGGCCGGCCGAAGGCGCAGTAGAGGAAGTCGGCGTAGTAGTTGATGTTGTGGTACGAGGTGAAGAGCGCGTGGTCGACCTTCGCCTCGGCGAGGGCGCCGCGCAGCCGCTCCAGGCGGCCGCTCATCTCCTCCCTCGAAAAGGTGCCGGCTACGCGTTCCCCGTTCTCGATCGTGATGATCGATGGCCGCTCAAGCATCTCCCTGCCCCCCAGGGCGTTGCCCGCCCTTCTAGTGACGTGACTTGCTCTCTTCTACCCACTGCCGCCTGTCGGCGCCAAGAGGCATTGGCCCCGGGCCTGCATCGCCATGGTTGCGGGCGCCGGGCTTGCCCTCGGTCGCGCCCTCAGTCGCCGGCGTCGAGCGTCGTGGTGACTTGGTCGAACAGCGAGATCAGGGACTCGCCCATCGCCTCGAAGGCGATCACGGCGGCGACCGAGACGATGCTGGCGATCAGGCAGTATTCGATCTTGGCGGTCCCGGAGTCGTCCTGCAGGAAGCTCTCTAAGCGACGCATCGACTGGAAAACTCCAGGATTCCCGGGCGCATGGACGGCCGCATCGCCTCTCGGGCGCGTTCCATGGTCCCAGTGATAGCCGGTTTTCGTGAAAGATTGCTGTAGGACGGGCGCGAATTCAGGCCGAAGGCCGCTCGACCATAGGTCTCATTCGAGGCGCTAGAGCGTTTTCCGATCGGACGGCACCGGCCCGCTCCCCCTCCCGGCCACCCACGGCAGTATCCTATTGGGTGGCCGGGAGGGGGAGCGG
>JANQLT010000159.1 GCA_028280455.1 Kiloniellales bacterium | reverse complement strand
GAGGGTGGTCAGGGCCGCCCAGTTGGAGACGTAGCCCGAGGTGAAGAGCAGGGCGGCTTCCTTGCCGTGCAGGTCGGCCAGCTCGCGCTCCAGCAGCACATGGAAGTGGTTGGTGCCGGAGATGTTGCGGGTGCCGCCGGCGCCCGCGCCGCAGCGGTCGATGGCCTCGTGCATCGCGGCGAGGACTTTCGGGTTCTGTCCCATGCCCAGATAGTCGTTGGAGCACCAGACGGTGACGTCGCCGACCACATCGCCGGGAGTCTGGCCGGGCTGCGAGGACTCGTGCCGGGTCGCCCGCGGAAAGGAGCCGGCCTGACGCTCGAGGTCGGCGAAGATCCGGTATCGCCCTTCCGTCCTGAGGTCGTCGATCTGGTGCCGGAAAAAGTCCTCGTAGTTCATGGTCGCCTCCTATCGGTAAAGCCGATGGGTCGTCGGTTGATTGATGGGCGCGCTCTCGACGCTGACTGGCTTGCGTGCGAGCTCGATGTCGAAGTTGTCGGACAGGGAGCGGGAGCGGAAGCCCCAGCTCCAGACGGCCGCGATGGGCAGCGGCAGAACCAGAAACCAGTGCTCGGCGACGGCCAGGATCATCAGCGTCGCGAGCAGGGTGAAGCCGATCACCGCCATGCTGCCGGCCGGTGCCGCGATGGCCTCCTGCACCAGGAGCACGGCGGCGAGGGTCGAGATCAGGACCGAGAAGGGGAACAGCGCGTTCATCGAGCGCCGGCGGAAGAAGCTCTTGAGGTAGTCCAGGTGCGGCGCCAGGAAGTCCTCGGAGAGGTTCGGCACGCCCAGGAACACGTTGAGCTTGGCGCTGAGGCGCATGAACCAGAGGATCGCGAAGGTCCAGGTGCCGAACTGGTTGACGCTGTCCCAGGTGCAGGCGACCACCAGCCCCAGCGAGGCCAGGAGCGCGAGCTCGTGGTAGAGGATGGCCTCGACGCCGTGCAGGAAATGCCGCCAGCCGCGGCAGCCCGGCGGGCAGGCCGTCCTGCGCGGGCCGGTCACCCAGCCCATCAGGAAGACGGTCTCGTTCCAGCCCCAGACCAGCAGGGCACCGAGGAACGCGACGTAGGCGGCCAGCGGTCCGGTCTCGGCGCGGCTCCAGACCAGGGCGGCGAAGCCGACGCCCAGCAAGAAGGTCGCGCCGAGCACGGTCCAGCGAAAGGTCCGCCACGGCAAGCCGACCAAGTAGAGGATCAGCCCGGTGCTGAACCACCAGGCGAAGAGGCAAAACAGAGCCGGTAGGCCGTAGTCCGACATCATGACTCTTTCGGTTTCAGCTCACCACGCCGGCGCCAGGCGCACCTGCTGCGGCAGCTCGTTCTGCTTGACGGGCAGGAAGTAGAGCCCGGCAAAGGTCGCCGCGCCGAGGGCCCGCAGGCCTTGGCGCTTCAGCCAGCCCAGGGCGCCGCCCCGAGCCTTGGCCGCGGCGCTGGCCTCGTTGATCCGGCGCAGCCGCTCGAGGCCGGCGCGGAAGCGAGGATTGTCGATGTCCAGGGTCAGCGGGAAGATCTGCTGCGAGATCTCCGAGGTGATCCTGAAGACCGTGAAGTCGTATTCGGTCGGATCCAGCCCCAGGGCCTCGTGCATCTTCGGGCGCGTGTGGTCGCGCACGTACATGGTGGCGAAGACCGCCAGCAGGAAGAAGCGGATCCAGAGCTTGTTGTAGCCGCGCAGCAGATGCGGGTTCGCCCGCATCATCAGCGCAAAGGCCTCGCCGTGGCGGAACTCGTCGTTACACCAGTCCTCGAACCACTTGAAGATCGGATGGAAGCGGTACTGCGGGTTGCGCTCGAGGTGCCGGTAGATGGTGATATAGCGGGCGTAGCCGATCTTCTCCGAGAGGTAGGTGGCGTAGAAGATGTACTTCGGCTTGAAGTAGGTATAGGCCTTCTCGCGGCGCAGGAAGGAGAGGTCAAGGCCGATGCCGAAGTCCTTCAGGGACTGGTTGATGAAACCGGCATGGCGGGACTCGTCGCGGGTCATGAAGCCCATGAGCTCGCGGATGTCCGGGTTCTTCACCCGCTTCTTGATGTCGGCGTAGAGCACGCAGCCCGAGAACTCGGAGGTGCAGGAGCTGATCAGGAAGTCGAGGAACTCCTCGCGCAGGCCGTCCGGCATCTTCGCGACGGCCTCCTCGAACTCGGCCGTGCGCTCGAAATGCTGACGGTTATTGTCGCCGCGGAACTCCTCCATCATGGCGTCCCACTCGCGGCGCACCGGCGTGACGTCGATGCGGTCCATGGCATCGAAGTCCGTGGTGTAGAAGCGCGGCGTCAGGAGCGTCTCGGTCGTGGCCTTGTCGGTCGACTCGTTGGGCGCCTGCGTTTGCGTGCTCGTGTCCATCAGTTTCTCTCCCACTCGGTCAGTTCGTCGCGCTCGGCACGTGCAAGAGCCGTGCGAAGGCGCCAGCGTTGGTCGGTCCGAAGGCGATGAGACCGACGTGGTAGTTCGTCGCCAGGTCGTCCAAGGTGAGGCGACCGTCGTCCCAGAGCGTCAGGCGCACGGGCTCCGAAAAGGAGGCGTTGCTGAGCTTGCGTTCGCGCGCGACCCCGCGCATGACGCCGCGCAGGAAGCCGTTCGTACCCGGCTCGAGGACGTCGAGCGCCGTCTCGTTGCCCACCTCGTAGACCAGGACCGCGCCGTCCGCCCGGTCCAGGAACAGCAGGTCGCGGCTCTGCAGGGCCTCGGCCTGTTTCTCCGGCGCCTTGCCGAGATCCGTGAAGCGGCCGACCGAGACCGCCACGAAGGAGAAGGCGATCAGCGCCACCGCGCTCAGGATCGCGGCGCGGGGCATCGGGCGGGTCGCGAAGGGATCGCTCATCGCTACGACCTCACACTCACGATGCCGCCGAGGCGAGCTGGCCGGCGCCCGCGGCGCGCCAGGATTCCGCTGCGTCTGCGTCGGCGCTCGCCAGGTGCTGCTTGGGCTGGTCGGCCGCCTTTGCCAGAGCGTCGCCCAGGATCTCGGCCACGGCGGCCGCGTCGGCGATGCCGCGCAGCATCGGCTCCGGTCTGGCCATCTGCCAGGGCCTGACGTGGGGCCAGGTGACGATGTAGGAGATCCGCTCCTCCGCGCTGAGGACCAGCGGGATGTCCCCGGAGCCATCCGAGAAGGTCTTGACCGCTGCGGACTCGATGACCTTGAAGGGGACGTTGATGCTCATCTGGATGGCGACGCCGAAGCGTAGGACCAGGCGTTTGCTCGTGATCGAGTAGACCGTCGTGCGGCAGATCAGCCAGGCGAGCAGGCCAAGGACGCTGCAGGCGATCGCGCCGAGCAGAACCATCCAGAGGCCCGAATGGACCGCGGCGAGCAGAGGGAGGCCGTCATAGAGGCCCAAGGCGGCGCGGCCGACGGCGAGGAGGGCGAAGTAGAAGGCCACTTTTCTGACGTGAAGAGCTCGCTGTGCGAAGGGCCACCATTGCGGCTCGCCCTGCCAAAGCAGCCGCTCGCCGGTCGGCAACTGCGCCGGCAGGCCGCGGATCGGCTCGAAATCGTACTCACCACTCATAGGAACGGCTCCTGGCGCGCGGGTTTCGCGTAAAGGTGTCCGGACGCGAAGTAGGCAGAGATGCGATCTTCTTCGAGACGGGTGACCTCATCGGGATTCTTCGTGCCAGGGACGTCGGCGAACTGCTCGGCGAGAATCGCCACGACTTTCACGTGGTGCTGCCACGGGTTTGAGATGATCCGGGCAAAGCCGATGGGCAGGAGCACGCGCTTGCCGTCTTCGACAAGCTCCACCTCGATGTAGCGGATCTGCGGCTCGCTGCGATCGATCCAGAGGTCGAAGACGGTGCCCGCGACCCTCTTGTCCGCCGCAATGACATTGACTCCGCGAGGGTCCTTGTCCTGCACCGCGACGTAGAACTCGCTGGCAACCCGCAGGGGCGAGACCTTGGGTTCGCCGTCCAGGATACGGTCGACGACGTCCTCGCGCATCGCATAGGAGGCGGGCCCGACAGCATCCAACATGGGGTTGCCCGTGGGCACCAGCGGCGCGCCGAGCCAAGGCTCGACGGGCTTCGCCTTGATCTCGGGTGCAGGGGGCTCGGGGCGAGGCGCCAGGCGCTTGGTGCCGTCGGACAGCTTGAAAACCTTGGGCTTCGGGACGGACGGGAAGCCCTCCGCGACGACCCTGTCCGGCAGGTCGGTCTCGAGCGGATAGCCTTCCCGCTTGTCCTCGCGGCGCAGATAGATGATGAGCCCGGCGAAGAATATCCAGAAGGCATACAAGGTGACCTGGGCCACGTCGAAGTTGCCGATGATGCTGCCGATCTCCATGACGTTCCTCCACGAACCTATTGCTTAGCCGGGAAACTCCGCCAGACCGAAGCTCCGGTGCGGTTGCGGGCGCGCCATCCCTGCTGGGCGAACGAGCGGTCCGATCGCAACCATGGTTGCAAAGAGAAGAAGGATCTCGATGTGGTACACGGCGCTGTAGCCGACGGTGGTCCCCGTCAGCGCCTCTCCGAGCAGGCCTTGCTCGGCCAGGCCGGACACCAGGTCGCGAATGGCGCCGCCGGCCGCGATCGCCGCGCCCGCCGCGCAAGCTTGGACGGCGCCCCAGGTGCCGAGAGCAAGCCCGCTGTCGCGGCTGTCGGCGAGGTCCATCGCCGCGGTCAGGGTGCCGACGGCGAAAAGGCCGCCGCCGAAGCCGATCAAAGCCGTGCCGAAGCGGAAGAGCGCGGCGGACTCGAGCGGCGCAGCGAAGATGACGGCGCTGAAGGCCGCGACGCCAACGGTCGCACCGACCCCGGCCAGGCGATAGGGGTCGCTCCCGCCGGCAAGCCGCCGCGCGGCGACCGCGAAGCCGAGGAGGGAGCCGCCGGCCAGCAGAGCCGTGAGGATGGTCGTGGCGCTGACGGTCAATCCGAGAACCTCGCCGCCGTAGGGCTCGAGCAGGATGTCCTGCATGCTGAAGCCGGCCGTGCCGAGGGCCACGGCCACCAGCAAGCGACGCGGCCTGCCGGCGTCGCAGAAGCTTCGCCAGGCCTGGCGAAAGGCCGGCCTCGGTTGGCCCGGGTCGGTCCGGGCGCGATCCTGCGTTTCCTGTTTCCACAGGGCGAGGATGTTCAAGACAATCGTCAGCAAGGCGGCGCCTTGGATGACCCGGATCAGCTTCATCTGACTGAAGTCTGCGAGCAGCACGCCGAAAAGGAGTGCGCTGGCCACCATGCCCAGCAAGAGCATCACGTAGAGCAACGCGACAATACGGTGCCGCGCCGCCCTAGGCGCCAGGTCGGTGGCCAGCGCCAGTCCGGCGGTCTGCGTGGTGTGCAGACCGGCGCCGACGAGGAGGAAGGCAAGCCCCGCGGCGGATTGCCCGATGATCACCGGGAACGAGGTGTAGGTGTCACCGGAAAGAACGATGAGCGCGAATGGCATGATCGCCAGGCCGCCGAATTGCAGCAGCGATCCCATCCAGATGTAGGGCACGCGCCGCCAGCCGAGGGCGGAGCGGTGGGTGTCGGAGCGGAAGCCGATCAGGACGCGGAAGGGCGCGACGAGAACCGGCAGGGCGACCATCAGGGCGACCAGCGAAGCCGGAACCGCCAGCTCCAGGATCATGACGCGATTGAGGGTCCCCGTCAGCAGGACGATCGCCATGCCGACCGAGACCTGGAACAGGGAAAGCCGGAGCAGGCGCCCGAGCGGCAGCTCGGGCGTCGCGGCGTCGGCGAAGGGCAGGAAGCGGTGTCCGTACCGCTGCCATGCCAAACCGACTATCCGGCTCAAGGACGTCATGCGCGCTGCAGCTCCAGTGCCTGTGACATGTAGAAGCCGCTGTCGATGCGCTGCGTCCTGCCGACCTGCCAGGCCTCCAGCTCCGGCGCCTCGGCCAGCAGGCTCCGGATCCGCTCGGCGCCGATCGGCTCGATGGCCGGCGCCCGGTCGCTGCGCGGAAACAGCCGGCCGACCGCGTGCATCAGGGTCAGCGCCGGCGTGCGCGGCGCGAAGGTGAAGAGCATCGAGCCCTCGACGCGCCCGGAGAGGGCGGTCAGGACCTTGATCTTGTCGTCGCTGCGGTAGTGGATCAGCGAGTCCATGGCCACGACGTGGTCGAAGCGGCCGAGGTCGGGATCGAGCAGGTCGCCGACCCGGAACTCGACCGAGCCGGACGACAGGCCCTGCGGCGCGCGCTCCTTGGCCAGGCCGATCAAGGTCGGCGAAAGATCGACCGCGACCACCTCGGCGCCGCGCAGGGCCGCCTGGATGGCGAGGGCGCCGGTGCCGCAGCCGGCATCGAGGATGCGCCGGCCGCGCAGGTCGTCGGGCAGCCAGGCGAGCAGGGTGCCGCGCATCCGCTCGCGCCCGGCGCGGACGGTGGCGCGGATCCGTCCGACCGGCGCGTCCGAGGTCAGCCGGGACCAGGCCTCGACCGCCGTCCGGTCGAAGTAGGTCTCAAGCTGCCCGCGGCGCTGCCGGTAGGAGAGAGTCTGCATCAATCGAATCCCAGGAAATCGAAGATCTCGCGGTCCTTCATGGGCGTGACCTCGAGCGGGTCCGCGCCGGCCCAGAGCTGCTCGGCGAGCTTGATGTATTCCTGCTGCACGGCCTCGAGCTCGGGCGAGCCTTCCATCTCGAACAGCGTCGACTTCTTGAGGCGGCTGCGCCGGATCACGTCGAGGTCGGGGAAGTGGGCGAGGGTCTTCAGGCCGACGGCCTGGTTGAAGCGCTCGATCTCGTCGGTGTCGGCGCTGCGGTTGGCGATCACGCCGCCGAGGCGGACGCTGTAGTTGCGCGACTTGGCCGTGATGGCCGCGGCGATCCGGTTCATGGCGAAGATCGAATCGAAGTCGTTGGCGGCGACGATCAGGGCCCGGTCGGCATGCTGCAGGGGCGAGGCGAAGCCGCCGCAGACCACGTCGCCGAGCACGTCGAAGATCACCACGTCGGTGTCCTCGAGCAGGTGATGCTCCTTGAGCAGCTTGACCGTCTGGCCGACGACATAGCCGCCGCAGCCGGTGCCGGCGGGCGGCCCGCCGGCCTCGACGCACATGACGCCGTTGTAGCCCTCGTAGACGAAGTCCTCGATGCGCAGCTCCTCGACGTGGAAGTCGACGGACTCCAGGACGTCGATCACCGTCGGCATGAGCTGCTTGGTCAGCGTGAAG
>JANQLT010000158.1 GCA_028280455.1 Kiloniellales bacterium | reverse complement strand
GAGGGTGGTCAGGGCCGCCCAGTTGGAGACGTAGCCCGAGGTGAAGAGCAGGGCGGCTTCCTTGCCGTGCAGGTCGGCCAGCTCGCGCTCCAGCAGCACGTGATAGTGGTTGGTGCCGGAGATGTTGCGGGTGCCGCCGGCGCCCGCGCCGCAGCGCTCGATGGCTTCGTGCATGGCCGCCAGGACCTTCGGGTTCTGGCCCATGCCGAGATAGTCGTTGGAGCACCAGACCGTGACGTTGCCGGTGCCGCCATCGGCATGGCGGGTCGCGCGCGGGAAGGAGCCGGCCTGCCGCTCCAGGTCGGCGAAGACCCGATAGCGGCCCTCGGCGCGAATGCCGGCAAGCTGCTCGACGAAGAAGCTCTCGTAATCCATTGCCCCACCCTATGCCTTCCGGCGTATTCGACGCCCGGTTCGTTAAGCGAAGCCTAACGCCCTTGCGGGCCAACCACTTTGCGCTCGATCAAAGAGACTCTCTAGCTCAGGCCACCGACGCCAGGCCCTGGTCGCCGACCCAGGCCAGGGTGTCGTCGAGCGCCTGGCCGAAGCGCTCCAGCAGGCTGTCCAGCTCGGCAGCCTCGATGATCAGCGGCGGACAGATGCCGATCGCGTCGCCCAGGGGGCGGATGATCAGGCCGTGCTCCTGGGCGAAGTTGCCGAAGGCCGCGCCGACCCGCCCCGGCGGGTCGAAGGGCGCCTTGCTGGCCTTGTCGGCGACCAGCTCGACGGCGGCGATCAGCCCGACGCCGCGCACCTCGCCGACCAGCGGGTGGTCGGCGAAGGCCCGCAGGCCGCTTTGCATGCGGTCCATGACCCGGCGGACGTGGCCGACCGTGTCGCGCTCCTCGTAGATCTTCAGGGTCTCGAGGGCGACGGCGGCGGACACCGGGTGGCCGGTGTAGGTGTAGCCGTGGCCGAGCGTGCCGAGCTTGTCGGTGTTGTCGGCGATGACCTGGTAGATCTCCTCCGACAGCAGGGCCGCCGACATCGGCAGGTAGCCGGCGGTCAGGGCCTTGGCCAGGGTCATGATGTCCGGCTCGATGCAGTAGGTCTGGCTGCCGAACATCTGGCCGGTGCGCCCGAAGCCGCAGATCACCTCGTCGGCGATCAGCAGCACGTCGTGCTTGCGCAGCACCGGCTGGATCTTCTGCCAGTAGGTCGCGGGCGGCACCAGGACGCCGCCGGCGCCCATCACCGGCTCGCCGATGAAGGCGGCGACGGTCTCCGGGCCCTGCTCCTCGATGAGCTGGTCCAGCTCCTCGGCCAGCCGGGTGGCGAAGTCCTCCTCGCTCTCGCCGTCGCGGGCGAAGCGGTAGTGGTGCGGGCAGCCGGTATGCAGGATGCCGGCGAAGGGCAGGTCGAAGTCGCCGTGCAGATGCGGCAGGCCGGTCAGGCTCGCGGTCAGCGCCGTGACACCGTGGTAAGCCTTGGTCCGGCTGATGATCTTCTTCTTCTCCGGCCGGCCGCGTGCGTTGTTGTAGAACCAGACCAGCTTCATGATCGTGTCGTTGGCCTCGGAGCCGGAGTTGGCGAAGATCGCCTTCGACATCGGCACCGGCGCCATCTTGACCAGGCGCTCGGCCAGCTCGATGGCCGGCTCGGCGGTCTTGTGCGCGAAGTTGTGATAGGTCGGCAACAGGGCGAGCTGGTCGCTGGCGGCGCGGGCCAGCCGCTCCTCGCTGAAGCCGAGCGAGGCGCACCACAGCGAGGCCAGGCCCTCGATGTACTCCTTGCCCTGCTCGTCGTAGACGTAGATGCCCTTGCCGCGGCTGACGATGAAGGGCCCCGCGGCCTCGTGCGCGCGGGCGTTGGTGTAGGGGTGCAGGTGATAGGCGATATCCCTGGCTGCCGGCGAATTCGGCCGATCCGTCATGGCTTTGTCCTTTGGTGCTCCGGCGGCCGCCGCGCCCGGCGCCCGCCAGGCCGACCCTACACCCCGCCCGGGGGCCGTCCAAGTCACCGTTGCCGGGGGGTGGGGCCTACTCCGGCTCAAATCAGAGGGCGGCCTCGAGGGCGGCCAGAGCTTCCGGAAAGTTGCGGCGGCCGAAGCCCAGGCGGAAATGCCGGTCGCCGGCGTCATAGACCCCACCGGGCAGCAGCAGCACCTCGGCCCGTTCCGCCAGGTCGCGGGCCAGGGCCTCGATGCCGCCGGGCCGGTACTCCGGGAAGGCGATGGCGCCGGCCCGCGGCCGGACCCAGGCGAAGCGCTCGGCCCGGCGCTCGAAGAAGCCGTCCAGCAGGGCCAGGTTGTCGCGCACGATGCCGCGGTTGCGCTCGGCGATGGCCTCGTGGTGCCGCAGGGCGACGCGGGCCAGGAACTCGCTGGGCGCGCTGTTGCAGATCGTCAGATAGTCCTTGAAGGCGGCCATGCGGCCGAGGATCTCCGGCTCTCGCGTGGCGATCCAGCCGATCCGCAGGCCCGGCAGGCCGTAGGTCTTGGATAGCACGCCGAGCGAAACGGCCCGCTCGTAGCGCTCGCAGGCCGCCGGCAGGCGCTCCGCCGGGTCGTATTCCAGGCCTCGGTAGACTTCGTCCGAGAAGAGCCAGAGACCGTGATGGCGGGCGGTCTCGACCAGGGCCGCCTGGACCTCGTCCGGCATCAGGTAGCCGGTCGGGTTGTGCGGTATGTTGACCACGATGGCCCTGGTGCGCGGCGTGATCAGGCCGGCCAGGGCCTCGGGGTCGAGAGCCCAGCCGGCCGCCGGATCGGCCTGCCAGGGCACCACCTCGGCGCCCAGCGCCCGGGCGACCTCCTGCAGGGACTGGTAGCAGGGGCTATGGACGATGACCCGGTCGCCCGGCTCCAGGGCGCAGTTCATGAAGGAGAAGATCGCCTCCTCGGCGCCGCTGTGCACCAGGACCTGGTCCGTCTCGATGCCCTGCCCGATGCCCTGGTAGGTCGCGGCGATGGCCGCCCGCAAGGCCGGGTCGCCGGGGCTCTCCGTGTAGCCCAGCCAGTGCCGGCCGAAGGCTTCGGCGGCGCCCGGCTCGTAGGCCAGCAGATCGTCGACCGTCATGGCCTCGCAGTCGCTGGCGCAGAGCAGGTAGCGGGTGGTGAACTCGTAGCGCGCGAAGTAGCGCTCGATCTTGAAGGGCTCCGGACGCATGGCGCGCCTATAGCCGGGCGCCGACGTCCGGGCAAGGTCCGGCAAGGCCGGCCGAGGATGCCTTAAGGCTTCCCTAAGGGGTTGTCGCCTAGCCTCCGTCCCGCGGCGGGCCCGGAGGCCCGGGAGGCCCGCCCGCGGAGCTGACTCATGCCCTATGTAGTGCGCGACAAGAACGGCTGCGTGATCTCGGTGCTGGCGACGCCGGGCTCGGCCGAGGACGGCCGCATCGCCCTGAGCGACGACGAGGTCGCGGACGTCATGGGCTCCGACTCGGCGACCAAGGAGCTGCAGGAGGTCCTGGTCGCGTCGGACCTCAGCTTCGTGCGCGTCCTCGAGGACCTGATCTCCGTGCTGCTCGACAAGGAGATCCTCATGCTGACCGACCTGCCCGAGGCGGCGCAGGAGAAGATCCTCGAGCGCAAGCACATCCGCCGCAAGATCTCCGACCTCTCCCGCCTCGTGGTCGACGAGGACGAGGACCAGGAGATGGTCTACTAGGCGCCGCGGGCGGCGAGACCGCGCCGAAGCCGATTTCCATCTGCCCCGGCATGCCCTAGCCTGCCTATCCAACGACAAGAAGCGAGGGGTGCCATGGCTTCCGTCCTGTTCACGGACGCGCTGCTGTTCGACGGCGAGTCGGCCGAGCCGCAGGAGGGCGTTCAGGTCCTGGTCGAGGGCGAGCGGATCAAGGAGGTCTCGGATCGGCCGATCCAGGCCGCCGATGCCCGGGTCGTCTCGCTCGGCGGCCGGACCCTGATGCCGGGGCTGATCGACGCGCACTACCACGCCATCGCCGTCGACCCGAACATCGCCAAGCTGCGCGACATGCCGCGCTCGCTGCTCTACCAGCACGCCCGGCGCTTTCTCGAGGCCTCGCTGCAGCGCGGCTTCACGACGATCCGCGATGCCGGCGGCGCCGACTACGGCCTGGCCATGGCGGTCGAGAGCGGCGTCATCAAGGGCCCGCGCCTGTTCTACTCCGGCAAGGCGCTGACCCAGACCGGCGGCCATGCCGACTTTCGTACCCTCGAGGAGGACGCCTTCTGCCTCTGCTGCCGCGGCGGCACCGGCTTCGAGCGCATCGCCGACGGCGTGCCGGAAGTGCGCCGGGCGGCGCGCGACGAGCTGCGCAAGGGCGCGACGCAGATCAAGATCATGGCCTCCGGCGGCATCGCCTCGCCGACCGACCCGGTCTGGAACCTGCAGTACTCCGAGGAGGAGATCCGCGCCGTGGTCTGGGAGGCGGAGTCCTGGCGCACCTACGTCATGGCCCATGCCTACACGCCGGAGGCGATCTCCCGCTGCGTCCAGTTCGGCGTCCGCTCAATCGAGCACGCCAACCTGATCGACGCCGAGACCGCCGCGATCTGCGCCCGGCACGGCGCCTACGTGGTGCCGACGCTGGCCACCTATCAGGCGCTCGACAAGTTCGGCGGCAAGCTCGGCTTCCCGGAGATCAGCCTCAAGAAGCTGCAGGACGTGCGCGACGCCGGGATCAAGGCGCTGGAGATCCTGAAGGCGGCCGGGGTGACCATCGGCTTCGGCACCGACCTGCTCGGCGAGATGCATGCCGAGCAGCTCACCGAGTTCGCCATCCGCAGCGAAGTGCAAAGCCCGCACGAGATCCTGCGCTCGGCGACGGCGACCAACGCCGAGCTGCTCAACCGGACCGGCGAGCTCGGCTGCGTGACGCCGGGGGCGCTCGCCGACCTGATCGTGGTCGACGGCAACCCGCTGGAGGACCTGAGCCCGCTGAGCGGCGACGGCGAAGGCGTCCCGCTCGTCATGAAGGGCGGCGAGATCTTCAAGAACCGGCTCTAAGCCCGGCCCGGCGGGCGCCGGCGCGGGAGATGCCTTCAAGCTCTCACAAGCTTCGTCTAGACTGAGCCGCAGCTCGAACGGCAGGGGACTCTGTCATGCCGTTGTTGCTGCGATTGCCATCGAGAGCCATCGGGCGAGCCGCGAGGGCGTTTCTTGCGGCCATCCTGCTCGCCGCCCTGGTCGCGCCCGCGGCCGCGCGGGCGGACTTCGACGAGGCGCTGGCCGCCTACAAGCGCGGCGACTACGCCACGGCCCTGCCGGCGCTCTTGCTCGAAGCGCAGAGCGACAACCCCAGGGCGCAGAACCTGATCGGCCTGATGTACGACCTCGGCAAGGGCGTGCCGGAGGACGATGAAGTCGCCGTGCGCTGGTATCGCCTGGCCGCCAGCCAAGGCTACCCGGACGGGCTATACAATCTCGGCCTGATGCACCTCGAAGGCACGGGCGTGGCGCAGGACGATGCCGCCGCCTTGGCACTCTTTCGCGAGGCGGCTGACCAGGGAGACGCGCGCGCCCAGAACCGCGTCGGCCTGCTCTACGACAGCGGCAAAGGCACCGAGGAGGACGACGACGAGGCGGTCGCCTGGTACCGCAAGGCGGCCGAGCAGAGCTATGCGAGCGCGCAGTACAACCTGGGCCTGATGTATGAAGCCGGCACCGGCGTCGAGCGGGATCTCGACGCGGCGCTCCGGTGGATCCGACGTGCCGCCGAGCAGGATCATAGGAAGGCGAAGGAGAAGCTGCCGACGCTCGAAGCGCGGATCGCCGAGGGTGAAAGCGGTGAGACGCAGACCGCCGAGGCCGCTCTGTCCAGCCAGCAGGCGATCGAAGACTGCGGCTCGGGGGACCCGGATCGTCAGATCCGCGGCTGCCAGGCGCTCATCGACTCGGGCAAGCTCGACGAGTCGGCTTCGCCCTGGGCCTACGCCAACCTGGGCAAGGCGCTCCTGGTCAAAGCCGAGTACGGCAAGGCCATCGAAGCCTACTCGACAGCCATCGAGCAGGACCCCGACGAGCGGGCCTACTACAAGGAACGAGGGGCGGCCTACGCGCAGGATGGTCAGCTCGAGGCGGCCATCGAGGATTTCGGGCAGGCCATCCGGCTCTGGCCCGACGATCGGGCCGCGCGCTACGGCCGCGGCGAGATCCTTCTTTCGCGGGGCGAAAGAGAAGGGGCGCTGACCGATTTCATGATCGCCAACACCACTGCCTGTCGGGAGGGCCAGGCAGGGTTCCTCAGGTCCTGGCAGAGCGGCCTGAAGCGCCGGGGCCACTTCGACGGCGCGGCCGAGGGCATTTGCAATCAAGCCTGGAGCAACGCCATCGTCGCTTGGGCCCTAGGTGTTTCCGCGGAGCAGGCCGAGGCCCGCGGCTTCGCGCTCTTCGACCCGGAAGAGCTCGCCGAGACCCTGACCGGCGTCACCTACAACGCAACGGAAGGCTATCCCTGGCCGTTCGGCGAGCCCAGCCCGAGCGTTCGGGTGGCGTCCGGCGCGGAGGACCTCAGGGACGATATCGTCGCCCGCGTGCGCGCCCGCATCGACGGCGCGGAAGGTCGTTCCGGTTTCGATATCATGATCTATCCGAGCATCGAGCGGGCTCGCATTCGCTGGAACCAAACGGTGATCGGTGGAGACACCGTCTACGAGACCAAGAGCGGTCGGCTAGGCGGCGGTGATGGGCCCGGCAAGGAAGTCTACTGCGCGCGCCCTGCGCCGATCGAGAACGAGCCGCCGCCGGACCGGCTGAGCTGTGCCTATTGGCCCCCGGAGGGCCAAGTGGTGGTTCGCAGCTTCATCGAAGGCATTCCGCATGGAAGTGACGAGCGAGAGCTGGAGCTCACAAGAGTGGCTTCCTACGCAGCGATCAGTGGCGCCGTCGGCGTCTGGGCGAAGCAGACGCTGCTCTTGCGGGAGCGCGAAGCCGGTGGCGAGACAGATGGATCGGGTGCCTTCAAGCAACGCGTCGCCGAGCTCGATGCGCTCAGCCGCGGCATCGGATACCAGACATACAACGGTTTCGCCGGGCAAAAGACCTACTTCCGCGGCGAGAGCGTGCGGGCCGAGCCGGACGGCACCTTGCGTGTCACCTTGAGCGGCTGCACTCGAGACGGTCGGGATTGGACCGTCTCCGACTGTGCGGCCGACGGCGACTGGACCGACTCGGTGACGATCGGCTTCCTGAATCGGATCGACCCTCAAGAGATCTACACGCAGGCTTTCGGTGCCGAAGGCAACGCCTTGGGTCCGCTCGAGGTGGCGTCGCTGTCGGAGGCCGGGA
Organism: Kiloniellales bacterium; assembly: GCA_028280455.1. GTDB lineage: Bacteria > Pseudomonadota > Alphaproteobacteria > Kiloniellales > JAKSDN01 > JANQLT01. The sequence goes on along the minus strand of JANQLT010000158.1, from coordinate 29,757 downwards.
CGCTCGACGCTACCATCAGCTTTGCTTTGATCGCTTCCTGCGTCGTCGACGAGATCTGCGTCCACTACGAAGCGGTGGGCGGCGGCGGCAGGCTCTACATTCCCTGCCCCGATCAGGCCGGCTGCACCAAGATGGAGGAGTCCCTTCTATCCTTGGTCGAGGCGGCGTCCGCTCCGTCGTTCGACAGCACCGTTGAGGCGCTCAAGGCGGACAGCTTCCCCAAGACCTCCATCGAGGAGATGCGCAAAGCGCGCCGGGCGGCCCGAAGCATCGGCGGCCAGTTCTCGGCGGACGCCTTCACATACGAACTGGCCGGCTTCGACTACCTCGTCGCGCAGACGGATGCCGAGCTCGTCGATGAGCGGACCTTGGTGATCGTCAACAAGCACTGCTTGCCCGACCAAGGATGCGAAACCGACGAGTTCGTCACCAGACTCGACCTTAGTCAGATCGACCGCGAAACACTTGCCATAGCGGAGACTGAGGACGGTGACCCCTTCGTCGGATTTGGATGCCTGGTCGGGGCAAGCTGCGCGCGCAACCAGGTCGGATTGATCACGGGAGAGCTGGAGCAGTGGATCCTGACCTGCAAGGACCGGGAGGCCTGTGACGACAGCTTGCGGGACCTCGAGAGCCTTGCCGCTCTCGCGACATCTCGGGATGGTCTGCCGGACGACGGCGGCGAAGACGGCCCGCCCCGTCCCTTGGGCGGCGATGCGCGCTCGCTGATGGTGGCCATCGAGGCCTTGGACCTCGACAGCATCACCTGGCCGGCGCCCTTCCGCCGACCGGGCGAGCCTGTGGCGCGGATGGCCGACCAGCCGGGCCGCGACGACGGCCTCGAGGGCGTGGTCTACTTTCCGATGCCGCAGGCCTACGGCATGAACGCCCTCATGGTCACCGTCCTCGACTCGCCCGAGCGCGCGCGGCAGACCTTCGACAGCCTGCCGTTCCTCACCGAAAAGAGCCCGAAGGGCGTCGATCCGCAGGTCTTCCGGGGCGAGTGGAGCGCGCCCGGGGTGCCCCTCGGCAAGGTGGCCTGCGCCTACTATCCGCTGGCCGACCCCGAGCGGACCAACCATCACCAATGCGTCTTCCACGACGGCGCCTCCCAGCTCCTGCTCGGGGCCGTCGTGCAGGGGCTGACGCTCGGGCCGACCGCGACGGTCGAGCACTTCCGCCAGGCCTCGATCGGGCTCGGCATCATGGCCTGGACCGCACTCGGCGGGCAGGCCGCTTCGCCGCCGCCGATGGCGCGGGGCCCGGCCGAGCCGCAGGATCTCGTGGCGGCGCTCTCGGCGCCGGCCTTCCTGGAGTCCTTCAAGGCCTCGCTCGAGAGCGGGAGCAATCTCGAGCCACCCTTCGAGACGCCCCGGCAGCAGGTCTATCAGGAGTCGGATCCGGTCTACCGCGAGCGCGGCGTGCTCGGGCGCGTCGTCATGGTGATGAACAGCGCCGGCAAGCAGAACGGCGTCGAGTTCTTCGTCTACGAGTCGCCGGAGGCCGCGCGGCGGCACATGGAGCGCCTCCTGATCACGCCGGAGAGCGTCGACTCGCAAGGCAACTGGGCGATCAAGACCTGGCAGATCGGCATCGAGAAGATTGCCGAGCAGACCTACCTGGAGTTCGACTGCGCCCGCTCCGCTCTGGACGACGTCCAGCCGCGCCAGGTGCGCTGCGCCTATCACACGCCGGGCAGCCGGATCGCGGTGACCAGCTACAGTTACGCCGACGGCGCGGTCGACGCCGACAGGCTCGCGCTGACCGCCTCCGCCGCCGGCTCGGCCCTGGACAGCGCGATCACCGAGGCCGCCCGCCTGGAGAAGGAGGTAGCGAGCGCGCCCCGGACGGCGCGCCGGCCGCCGGCTTCCGGTCCGTCCGACGCGCAGCGGCGGCAGATGGCCGCGCTGGCCGCCAAGGTCCACGAGCGCGCCGCCCGGCAGCAAGCCTTCGTCGCGGCCGAGGGCGGAAGCGCCGAGCGACTCCTCTGGGCCGACGGCGTCTCGCTGGACGGTAACAAGCTTTTGATCGTGCGCCGCGCCTGCCTGGCGCTGCTGCTGCCGGGCGCGGAGCAGGGCAACGAATGCCGCCAGCAGTCGCTGATCAAGCCCTACGGCCTGGAGATCGACCTGACCAAGCTGGATCCCGAGTCGGTGACCATCAAGGGCATCACCCCCGGGCGCGGCGTGCGCGGCTTCTCGGCGGTGATGGCCTGCGCCTCGGGCGAGCGCTGCGCGCGCGTCACCGTGGATAGCGTCTACTCGCGGATCATCGCCAAGTCCTTCGCCGAGACCCTCGATCAGCCGACGCTGTTCCTGGCCTGCGAGAGCCACGGGGCCTGCAGCCGTTTGGCCGACGACCTGGAGGCCTTGACCCGCCTGGCGCGCGACGGCGTGGCGCCGGGCCCGCCGGCGGTGCAGAGCCTGGTGGGCGCCTGGGAGATGACGGGCCTCGGGGTCATGGAGTTCCGCGCCGACGGCACCTACACCTTCCACCAGCCCAACTTCGGCCATGCCGGGACCTACCGGGCCGAGAACGGGGTCTGGTCGCTCAGCTCCGAGACGCCGGCCATGCCCTGGGAGGACGGCGGCACCTACCGGCTGGTCGACCCCAATACGCTGGAGCTGGTCGGCAAGCTCGGTCCCGGCACCTGGACCCGCACCAGCCCGCCCGGCGGCTGAGCGGCGCCGGCCGGCGCGCGTGTGTTAACCATGTTTGCCCGCAACCTTGTTTCGCCAGGAAAACTCGGTCTAAGGTAGCCGCCAAGCGCGGCGGCAAGCCGCGAGGAGAGGCTGAGCTGCGGCCCGCCGCTTTGGCGGAGAGCCGCTGAATTCTTTGGCAGGGAGACATCTATGAGACCGAGGCAGAGTCTGCTCGCGGCCGTCGCCGCGGCATCACTGGCTTTCGCCAGCACGGCGAGTGCCGAGACCTTCCGCTGGGCCTTCCAGGGCGACGTCCAGACCCTGGACCCGCATGGCCTGTTCGAGACCTTCACCCTCGGCTTCCAGGCCGGCATCTACGAAGGACTGGTGATCAAGACCCGCGAGGGACTCGCCGCGGGCGAGCTGGCCAAGCCCAACCTCGCGACCTCATGGGAGCAGGTCGATCCGACCACCTGGCGCTTCAAGCTGCGCGAGGGCGTCAAATTCCACAACGGCAACGACTTCACCGCCGAGGACGTGGCCTTCTCGGTCGAGCGCATCCGCTCGGAAGGCTCGGACATGAAGGTCATCGCCGGCATGATCAAGGACGTGAACATCGTCGACGACTACACCGTCGACCTGATCACGCCCAATCCCGACCCGATCCTGCCGATCCAGCTCGAGATCTTCTACATCATGGACAAGGACTGGGCCGAGGAGAACAACACGGCCACGGCGACCAACGTCAAGGGCGGCGAGGAAGGCAACTTCGCCAACCTCAACGCCAACGGCACCGGCCCCTTCATGGTGACCGAGCGCCAGCCGGGCGTGCGCACCCTGCTCAAGCGCAACCCCAATTGGTGGGGCGAGATGGAAGGCAACGTTACCGAGGGCATCTTCACGCCGATCGGCCAGGATGCGACCCGCGTGGCGGCCCTGATCTCCGGCGACGTCGACATGGCCTATCCGATCCCGGTGCAGGACTGGGACCGTCTGGAGTCGGCCGATGGCGTGCGGCCGCTGACCGGGCCGGAGATGCGCACCATCTTCCTCGGCTTCGATCAGGAGCGTGACGAGCTGCTCTATTCGAGCGTCAAGGGCAAGAACCCCTTCAAGGACGTCAAGGTCCGCCAGGCCTTCGTCCATGCCATCGACATCGAGGCGATCCGCAAGAAGGTGATGCGCGGCTCGGCCCGCCCGGCCGCCTTGATGGTCGCCCCGCAGGTCAACGGCTGGAGCGAGACGCTCGACGATCGCTGGCCCTTCGATCTGGCCAAGGCGAAGGACCTGATGGGCCAGGCCGGCTATGGCGACGGCTTCGAGGTGACCATGGACTGCCCGAACGACCGCTACGTCAACGACGAGCGGATCTGCCAGGCGGTGGCCTCGATGCTGGCCAAGATCAACGTCAAGATCGACCTGCTGGCCCAGACCAAGTCGAAGTACTTCGCCAAGGTGCTGGCCCAGAACGACTACGACACCAGCTTCTTCCTGCTGGGTTGGACGCCCTCGAGCTACGACAGCTACAACCCGCTGTCGTCGCTGATGGCTTGCCGGCGCGAGAGCCTCGGCGCCTTCAACCTCGGCGGCTACTGCAACGAGCGGGTCCACGAGCTGACCGCCATGGTCCAGAGCGAGTCGGACCAGGCCAAGCGCCAGGCGATGATCGACGAGGCCTTCAAGATCCATCGCGACGAGGTCGGCCACATCCCCTTGCATCAGCAGCCGCTGTCTTGGGGTGCGCGGGACAACATCGAGGTGTTCCAGCGGCCGGACAACGTCTTCGACCTGCGCTACGCCGTCGTAAAGTAGGCGGCCGACAAGGGGCCCGGGCACAAACCCGGGCCCCGGCCGACTCCCGTGAAGCTGCATTTCGCAATGCGGGGTCGGCGACGCGCGCCCCGGAGTGAGACCAGGCAGGAACCCTCGTCGATGCGCGTCCGCGGTGTGCTAGCCGGGATTCTGACTCTCGTCGTAGCGCTTTGCGTCGGCCTGCCGATCGAAGCGCGGACCTTCCGAGTCGCCTTCGAGCGCGACGTCGCCTCGATGGACCCCTACGTCCGCACCGGGTCCCACGCCAGCGCCTTCCATCACAACATCTACGAGCCCCTGGTGCGCTACGACGCGCAACTGGAGATCGAGCCGGCGCTGGCGGCGCGCTGGCGCACCGTCAACCCGGTCACCTGGCACTTCGAGCTGCGCCGGGGCGTGCGCTTCCACGACGGCAACGTCTTCGACGCCGACGACGTGCTCTTCTCCTTCGCGCGGGTCCGGGCCGAAGGCTCGGACGTCGCCGGCTTCGTCGAGTCGATCAAGCAGATCCGCAAGCTCGACTCCTACACCCTGGAGGTCGTCACCAAGGCGCCGGACCCGACGCTGCTCAACGCCCTGGCCCACTGGTACATCATGGACCGGGAATGGGCCCGGGAGAAGGGCGCGGAGCAGCCGGCAGAGCCGACCGGCCCGCGCTCCAACCATGCGCTCCTGCACGCCAACGGCACCGGCCCCTTCAGGCTCGGCGAGCGCCGCCCCGGCGTGCGCACCATCCTGGAGCCCAATCCCGACTGGTGGGACGAGCCGCGCCACAACCTGGACCGGGTCATCGTCACGCCGATCGAGTCGGCGCAGAAGCGCACCGAGGCCCTGCTCTCGGGCAAGCTCAGCCTGACCCTGCCGCTGCTGTCGCGCGACATCGAGCGGATCGACCGGGCCGAGGGCCTGCGCGTCCTGCGCGGCCCCGACCTGCGCACGGTCTTCCTCGGCATGGATCAGTTCCGCGACCATCTGCTCTATGCCGACGTCGAGGACGCCAACCCCTTCCAGGACCGGCGGGTCCGCCGGGCGATCTACCAGGCGATCGACGTCGAGGCGATCCGGCGAGAGGTGATGGGCGGCGCTTCGCGGCCGACCGGCCTGCTGATCGGGCCGGGCGTCTCCGGCTACCGGGAGATGGTCGACCGGCGCATGCCCTACGACCCGGAGCGCGCCCGCGCGCTCCTGGCCGAGGCCGGCTATGCCCAGGGCTTCGGCATCACCCTCGACTGCCCGCAGGGGCGCTACGTCAACGACGTGCAGATCTGCACCGCCGTCGCCGGCATGCTGCTCGAGGTCGGCATCCGCGTGACGCCGGCGGTGCACGACACGCGCAAGTTCTTCAAGAAGCTGCTCAACGGCGACGTCAGCTTCTACCTGCTGGGCTGGACGCCCGGCGACCTGGATGCCGGCAGCGTCGTCCGCGACCTGCTGGTGCCGCCCCACGAGGGCGGGCTGGATTGGAACGCGGGGCGCTTCGGCAACCGCGAGATCACGCGGCTGTCGCGCCGCATCGACGGCGAGGTCGATATCGCCAAGCGGCAGGCCATGATCGATCAGTGCTTCCGGATCATGCACGAAGAGGCCGGCTACATCCCGCTGCACCAGCAGGCCTTGGCCTGGGGCGTGCGCGACGGCGTCGACCTCGCGCAACGACCGGATAACGCGCTACACTACTGGACCGTTCGAATGGAATAGGCGGGCAACGATAGGCCCGAGCGAGCATGCTAGCCTTCATCATTCGCCGATTGCTGCAGTCGATCCTGGTGATGCTCACCGTCGGGCTGATCGCCTTCGCCCTGTTCCGCTTCGTCGGCGACCCCATCAACAACATGGTCGGCCAGGACACCTCGCTCGCCGACCGCGCGGCCCTGCGCGAAAGCCTCGGCCTGAACGATCCCTTCCTGGTGCAGTACGGCAATTACCTGATCAACGCCGTGCAAGGCCAGTTCGGCATCTCCTATCAGCAGCGCCGGCCGGTGGCCGACCTGCTGGTCGAGCGCCTGCCGGCGACGCTGGAGCTCTCCCTGGTCGCCGCCGTCCTGGCCTTGCTGGTCGGCGTGCCCATGGGCGTCTACACGGGGCTGAGGCGCGAGGGCTTCCTCTCCAAGGTCTTCCTCGTGGTCTCCTTGATCGGCATCTCCTTGCCGACCTTCCTGATCGGAATCCTGTTGATTCTGGTGTTCGGCGTGATGCTGCAATGGCTGCCGACCTTCGGGCGCGGCGAGGTGGTCGACCTCGGCGGCTGGACCACCGGCATGCTCACCGCCTCCGGCATCAAGGCCCTGATCATGCCCTCGATCACCCTGGCGCTGTTCCAGATGACGCTGATCATGCGCCTGGTCCGCTCCGAGATGCTCGAGGTGCTGCGCACGGACTACATCAAGTTCGCCCGCGCGCGCGGCCTGACCAACCGGGCGGTCAACTTCGGCCATGCCTTGAAGAACACCATGGTGCCGGTGATCACCATCACCGGCCTGCAGCTCGGCTCGATCATCGCCTTCGCCATCATCACCGAGAGCGTCTTCCAGTGGCCGGGCATGGGCCTGCTGTTCATCCAGGCGATCAACGAGGTCGATATCCCGGTGATGGCCAGCTACCTGATCCTGATCGCCTTCTTCTTCGTCACCATCAACCTGATCGTCGACCTGCTCTACTACGCGGTCGACCCGCGGCTGCGAGTCGACAAGCTCGTCGCCGGCGGCCACGGGAGCTAGCCCCATGGCGGTCGAGCAGCGCGGCATGGAGGTCAAGGTCGACGCCCCGTCGGCAGGCCTCTGGGCGCATACGGTCGACGGGCTCCGGCGCTTCTTCGACGGCGACATCTGGTACTCCTTCAAGCGCTCGCCGGTGACCATCCTCTCGGCCGTGATCACGGTCCTCTTCATGAGCGCGGCGCTCTTCGCGCCCCTGGTCGCGCCGCACGACCCCTTCGACCTGGCGCAGGTCGACCTGCTCGACTCCTTCCTGCCGCCGATCTGGGTCGAGGGCAGCGACCCGCGCTTCCTTCTGGGCACCGACGACCAGGGCCGCGACGTGCTCTCGACCCTGATGTACGGTTCGCGCATCTCGCTCGGCGTCGGCTTCGCGTCGGTGATCTTCTCGCTGTTCCTCGGCGTCGGGCTCGGCCTGGTCAGCGGCTATGTCGGCGGCACGGTCGACGCGGTCATCATGCGCATCGCCGACGTCCAGCTCTCCTTCCCGGCGATCCTGATCGCCCTGCTGATCGACGGCGTGGCCCGCGGCGTGCTGCCGCGCGACCTGCACGGCGAGATCTGGTTCTACGTCCTGGTCTTCGCCATCGGCTTCTCGGGCTGGGTGCAGTACGCCCGCACCGTGCGCGGCTCGACCCTGGTCGAGAAGAACAAGGAATACGTCCAGGCGGCGCGGATCATCGGCATCCGCCCCGCACTGATCATGCTGCGCCACGTGCTGCCCAACGTCATGGGCCCGGTGCTGGTGATCGCCACGATCCACCTGGCGATCGCGATCATCACCGAGGCGACGCTCTCCTTCCTCGGCGTCGGCGTGCCGCTGACCTCGCCCTCGCTCGGCACCCTGGTCCGGGTCGGCCAGGACTTCCTGTTCTCCGGCGAGTGGTGGATCACGGTCTTCCCGGGCATCGCGCTGGCGGTCCTGGTGCTGGCGGTCAACCTGCTGGGCGACTGGCTGCGCGACGTCCTCAACCCGAAGCTGCGATGAGCGGAGTGCAGGGGCGATGAGCGCGGGGGCGATGAGCGACGGCGGCAAGAAGCGGCCCCTGCTTCAGGTCGAAGACCTGCGCATCGAGATCCCGAACCGGCGCGGCACGCTGATCGCCGTCGACGGCGTCTCCTTCCAGATCGACGAGGGCGAGGTGCTCGGCGTGGTCGGCGAGTCGGGCGCCGGCAAGTCCCTGACCGGCTCGGCGGTGATCGGCCTGCTGGAGCCGCCCTGCCACGTCGCCGGCGGCCAGATCCTGCTCGAGGGCCGGCGGATCGACAGCCTGCCCTACGAGGAGATGCGCCGGATCCGCGGCCGCGAGATCGGCATGGTCTTCCAGGACCCGCTGACCAGCCTCAACCCGCTCTACACCATCGGCCGGCAGCTCGGCGAGACCATCCGCACCCACACCGACATGGGCGAGTCCGCGGCGCGCCGCCGGTCCATCGAGCTGCTGCAGGAGGTCGGCATCCCGGCCGCCGAGCGGCGCATCGACCAGTACCCGCACGAGTTCTCCGGCGGCATGCGCCAGCGGGTGGTGATCGCCCTGGCGCTGGCCGTCAACCCGCGCCTGGTGATCGCCGACGAGCCGACCACCGCGCTCGACGTCTCGATCCAGGCGCAGATCATCGCCCTGCTCAAGAAGCTCTGCCGCGAGCACGGCGCGGCGGTGATGCTGATCACCCACGACATGGGCGTGATCGCCGAGACCGCCGACCGGGTGGCGGTGATGTATGCCGGGCGGATCGCCGAGATCGGGCCGGTCGCCGAGGTGATCCGCAACGCCCGCCATCCCTACACCCACGGCCTGATGGGCTCGATCCCGCTGGTCGGCCACGACGTGACGCGGCTGGCCCAGATCGACGGCGCCATGCCGCGCCTCAACGCGATCCCGCAGGGCTGCGCCTTCAACCCGCGCTGCACCAAGGCCTTCGACCTCTGCCGGCAGGAGCGCCCGGAGCTGGTCTCGACCGGCGCGACCCATGCGGCCTGCTGGCTCTATGACGAGGGCGGCCGGCGGGACGGCACCCATGGCTGAGCCCGCCGCCACGACCCCGGCGACCGCCGTCGCCAACGGCACGGACCTGGTCGAGGTGCGCGGCCTGGCGAAGTACTTCGACGTCTCGCCGCCGCTGCTCAACCGCGTGCTGCAGGGCGAGCCGCGGCTGATCCTCAAGGCCGTCGACGGCATCGACTTCGTCATCCCCAAGGGCAAGACCTTCTCGCTGGTCGGCGAGTCGGGCTGCGGCAAGTCCACCGTGGCGCGCCTGGTTGTCGGCCTGTTCAAGCCGACGCGCGGCCATATCCGCTTCGACGGCGTCGACATGGCCGGCCTGACCAAGCGCGAGGAGATCGAGCCGGTGCGCAAGCGCCTGCAGATGATCTTCCAGGACCCCTATGCCAGCCTCAACCCGCGCTGGCGCATCGGCGACATCATCGCCGAGCCGATCCGGGCGCACCGGCTGATCGAGGGCAAGGCGGACATCCTGGCCCGGGTCGGCGAGCTGCTGACCCACGTCGGCCTCTCGCCGGTCGACGCCGAGAAGTTCCCGCACGAGTTCTCCGGCGGTCAGCGCCAGCGCATCTCGATCGCCCGCGCGCTGGCCAGCCAGCCGGAGTTCCTGGTCTGCGACGAGCCGACCTCGGCGCTCGACGTCTCGGTGCAGGCGCAGATCCTCAACCTGATGAAGCAGCTCCAGCGCGAGTTCGGCCTGACCTATCTCTTCATCAGCCACGACTTGGCCGTGGTCTATCACATTTCCGACTACCTCGGCGTCATGTACCTTGGCCGCCTGGTCGAGTGGGGCACTGGGCGCCGGGTCTTCGGCCAGCCGCGCCACCCCTACACGCGCATGCTGCTCGACGCGATCCCCGACCTGGAGATGACCGGCCGCCGGCGCATCCCGGTCGCCGGCGAGGTACCCAACCCGATCAACCCGCCGACCGGCTGCCATTTCCACCCCCGCTGCCCCTTCGCCGAAGACCGCTGCCGCCGCGAGGCGCCGAAGTCCCTGCCGCTGCCCGAAGGCGGCGAGGTGGCTTGTCATGCGGTCGAGGAGGGCCGGCTGGAGGCGGGGTGAGGCGGTCCGGCCCGGGTTTAGCTTTTCCAATCTAGTGGATCGAGGCCTTTGCGAGATGGATGAGCTTTTCCGGGTTCCGCATGATGAAGACCTCGGCCACCTTGCCTGAGTCGTCGTAGGCGAAGGAGACGCTCCCCAGCGTCATCCCATCGTTCTTGAGGACGAGGCCGCGCAGGCCGTTTATGTCGACGACCTCCAGCGCCTGGCCGGCCCAGTACTTTTTCAGGCCCTTGCCTATGTAGCGGACGACGCGGTCCTTGCCGTGCAGAACGTTGGACAGGGTCGGCACCTTGCCGCCGCCATCGGCACTGAGCTTGATGTCGTCCGACAGCAGGGCCGCCAATCCGGCCGTCGAGCCTTCCTTGACGGCCTCCTGAAAGGCCTCGAGAAGCCGGTCTTGCGTTTCGAGTGGCACGGTCTGCCGGATCGTACCCTGGCCGATGTTGGCTTTGGCGCGCGACACCAGCTTGCGGCAGGCCATCTCCGTCATGTCGAGCGCTTCGGCGATCTCCGCGTAGGGAAGCTCGAAGATCTCACGGAGCAGATAGGCCGCCCGTTCCTTCGGCGTGAGCCGCTCCAGCAGGAGCAGGAAGGCCGTCGTCAGGGAACGGGCGAGGGCCAGCTTGTCCTCCGCATCGCCGGAGATCGGCGTATGTACCGGCTCCGGCAGCCAAGAGCCGACATAGTCGACGCGGCTGCGCTGGGCGGAGCGAAGCAGATCGAGGCAGCGGCGCGTGCAGGTGGTCGTCAGCCAGGCGGCCGAGCGTTGGATCTGCGACCGGTCGGCCTTGGCCCACTTCAGGAAGGTGTCTTGCACCGCATCCTCGGCATCGCTCATCGAGCCCAGGATCCGATAGGCCAAGCCGAGGAGGTTCGGACGGGCTTCTTCGAATGCCTGGGCGTCTTCGCGATCGAGCATGTCAGTGCTTCGAGAGATTGATGCGGTTCCACATGTTGATCATGCCGACCGTCGCCGTGAGGATGCCAATCTGCTCGTCGGAGAAGTGATCGCGCAAGCGCGCCCGAAGCGCGCCCATGTCCGTCTTGGGGTCGAGGGTCGTCAAGGCGTCGGTCCAGGCCAGCGCCGCCTTCTCCTGTTCGCTGAAGTCCTCGACCTGATCCCAGACGATCACCCGATCGAGCCGCTCGCTGGTCTCGCCGTCCTGCCGCGCTTCCCTGGTGTGCATCTTGACGCAGAATCCGCAGCGATTGATCTGGGAGGCGTGCAACTGCACGAGATGATGGATCTTCCTATCGAGGCCATGGGCGTCCATGACCTCATGAACCGCGCCCAAGGACCTCAGGACGTCCGGTATCTCCTGCTCGTATTTCACGGCTTTCGCGTCGGCCATGAGCCTTCTCCTTCGTCGTCGGACAGTGGATATCTGCCCATATGACGAGCGAGAAGCGGCGATTGTGACGCCGCGAGTCGATTGATTCGAGAATTTCCGCTCGAGCCGGAGGCCCCGCCAGGGCCGAAGCTGCCGTCTGCGCCGGCGTTCGGGCCAGGTGCCTCTACCTGACCAGGCGCACGTGGGAGATATGGTCGCCGATGTCCTCGAAGACCGTCAACAAGGAGGCGCCGTCGGGCGCATAGAAATAGTAGGGAGGGCTGTCGCTCGAGGCGACCTCCTGCATCAAGGTCTGCAGGTCCGTGCCGCTGTTGGCGAACTGGATGGCGATGATCTTGACGCCGTCGGCCTTGACCCTCGCCGCGAGGCTGCGAAGACGGTTGTCGAGATGGCTGCGCGAGGCATCGCAATTGCCGAACACGCCGTGGTAGGCGTCATCCGAGGTGCCGCAGTTGGAGCCGTCGGTCAGCAGGATGACTGCGCGGAAGGGCGTGGTCGTGGTGCTGGCTTCGGTGAAGGGCGCGTCCGGCAGCAGGACCCGCCAGGCCCAGGCCAGGCCCTGGGGGATGACGGTGTTGCCGCTGGGCGAGGTCAGCTCGTCGATCGCGGCCTGGATCACCGACTTGGAGTTCTGCAGGGGCGTGATGCCGTGCGGCAGGCATTGCGTCGTGCTGCTGCCGCCACCGCCACCGCCGCCGTCATCGTCATCGTCGTCGCCGCCACCGCCACCGCTCGGCACGTAGCCGGCGCCATCCGGCTCCCAGCCGAGCCAGTCCTTGTTGTCGAAGATGTCGGCCGCGAACTCGACGTCGCCGTCATTGCTGCTGTTGGCATCGTCGGCGTAGCGGGCGAAGACGCAACCGGACCAATCGCTCGGCGGGGTGTAGAGCAGCGGAACCGGGCTGTTGTTGGCGACGTAGATTTCGCTCTGGGCAGCGCCCGAGACGGGATTGGTGAAGCCCGCGACGGCCTGCGTGGTGGTCGCGGCGGCGTCGAAGGTCACCGAGGTGTCGGTGACGTTGACGACCGAGTTCCAGGGAACCAGACCGACGTTGACGTCCGGCTTGGTCTCCAGGTCGCCGTAGATGTGGTTGACAAGCTGCGTCGCCGCCGCGCGCGCCGCCGCTATGCGCGTGCCGCTGCCGTCCGAGCTGCCCATGGAGCCGGAAAGATCGAAGGCGAAGACCAGATCGATGCCGCTGGCGCCGCGGGCTACCGTCGCGTCGGCGCTGACGTCGAGCGTCTCGTAGCCGAACAGCCTCATGAAGGTCGTGTCGATCGTCGCCGTGGCCTGGAGCGTTATCTGGCTCGAATCGTCCGAGATCGTGTGGAAGGGGCCGGCCACCGAGGCATCCATGTAGGCGTTCGGGAAGTTGGCGGCGAAATAGCGCGACACGTCGCCGGCCAGGTCGGCGCTGTTGATGTTCTGCGCCGCGGCCAGACCGGCGGCGTCCAGCGCCGTCGAGAGGCGCGATTTGACGAGGTAGCCGCGCGCGCCGTCCAGGGCGAGGCCGACGGCCGCGCAGAGCGGCAGCACCAGGAAAGCCATGAAGATGGCGATACCGCCGCGCCGATCCCCCAGGGCGGCGCGGCCGATGAGAAGGAGCTCTCTGAGAAGACTATTCATGGGGCTTTCCGGGGTGATGCCAAAGAAGCCGGCGGTGAGCTAAGGATCGCCGGTCAGGTCGACGACTCCGCTCGTCCCGCTCCCTTTGCGCCCAGACCCGGTACGACGCCGGTAAACTTGCGCCAAACTCCACTCTTGGCCCCACGAAGGTCCGGAAACAAAGATTTGAGTATAATCGGCAGCAATAAACGCTCGGTTTATGACTCGGTAAAATTCTAGATAAACTCTACGGAACCGGCGGGCGCCAGGCGGCCGCGCGGTCGTTCCGCGGCGAGGCCTGGACCGAGCTCGACGACGGCACCGTCGGGCGACCCGGCTGGTGACCCCGGACGAGATGACGCGGATCGTCCCCAACGGCTACCTCGCGGCTGCCCTTCACCAACTACCACAGAGGACCTGCTGCGCCGCCTCAGCGAGACCCTGGCCGACCGCCAGATGCGCAACGACGAGTCCCTCGAGGCGGCCTCGGCCGAGCAGGTCGCGGAACGACGCCGGCGGCTGGCCGCCCGGCTGTTCTCCAGCAGCGCCGGCCTGTTCGGCCTGCAGAGGGAGCAACGGCCGCAGATGCGCGTGGCCGCCAAGGACCGACGCCGCCGACAGGCCGGCTCGGTCGGTCTCGATGCAGGGCCGGAACGGCCCCCACGTTGGCGCTAGAGCGTTTTCCGCTCGGACGGCACCGGCCCGCGCCCCCTCCCGGCCACCCAATAGGATACTGCCGTGGGTGGCCGGGAGGGGGAGCGGGCCGGTGCCGTGATTCCGCGCGAGCGGAAAACGCTCTATCGATCGCCGGGCGCCGCCGTCGCCAAGCAGAGCCAGGTCGGCAGTTGGGCCGCCGCCTCGCTCGGCGGCAGCGGCGCCTGCGGCAGCCCGTCGCAGCGCATGGCCCCGACCACGAGCCTATAGGCCGCGCCCCAGGCTTCGGCGGCCTCGCCGGTCCAGGCCGGGCCGAGGCCGGTCTCCAAGGTCCAGAGCAGGGCCTCGCCGACCGAGTCGTAGTGCTGGTCCCGGACGCCGTAGCCGACATGCCGGCGGCCGAGCACCTCCAGGGCCGGCACGAAGTCCTCGATGGAGTCGAGCGCGGCGACCAGGTCGCCGAGCGCCTTGGCCAGCCGCCGGCCCTGGGCCGCGAGGTCGACCTCGGTGAAGAGCTCGCGGAGCGAGGGATCGATCTCGAAGAGCCTCTTGTAGAACAGGGCGGCGACCTGGTCGGCCCTCGGCACGACCTGTCGCCAGGTCTCCCGGATGAGCGATACCTGTGCCGGCGTCATCCCTTTCCTCCAAGCATTGTTTCAATTGTTTCTATGAAACACTTGTAGATGCTGTAGAAATGCATCGCGTGCTCTTGACGAGCCTAAATGGCTATTGAGGTTGGGGAAAACAAATGAAATCTACGTGCGCCTTGAAAGCTGGGTGATTTTTGTGAAAGCGGCGTCTCGCGGGCCTCTGCGCTGTGCTAGAGCGTTTTCCGATCGGACGGCAGCGGCCCGCTGCCGTGATTCCGCGTGAGCGGAAAACGCGCTAGCCTCCGCGCCTTCGTTGGAGTGGCTCGCCAAGCGTGACCTGTCAGCTCTCGCCTTTTGTCCTGGCCCGTCGCGGCGCCGGCCGGTCGCGCCGCGCGGCTCGCAGTGCGGCGTGACGGCCCATGGTCACGCTGTCGAACATCGATATCGCGACCATCGCCCTCTACCTGATCCTCGTGGTCGGCATCGGCCTCTGGGCCGGGCGCGGCGAGCGCGACTCGACCGACTACTTCCTGGCCGGCCGGGCGCTGCCTTGGTACCTCATCGGCTTCTCGCTCTATGCCTCGAACATGTCGGGCGCGAGCTTCGTCGGCCTGATGGGGGCCGCCTACAGCCACGGCATGGTGGTCTTCAACTACGAATGGACGGCCACCATCGTCCTCATCTTCTTCGCGCTCTTCATGCTGCCGGTGTTCCTGCGGGCCCGGCTGTTCACCATCACCGGCTACCTCGAAGCCCGCTTCGACCGGCGGACGCGCTGGGCCTATGCCGGCTTCACGCTGCTCACGCTGATGCTGATCGACACCGCCGGGGCGCTCTATGCCGGCGGCATCGTGATCGGCACGCTCTGGCCTGAGGTCGAGATCTGGCAGACCAGCGCGGCGCTCGCCGTCCTGGCCGGCACCTACACGGTCTTCGGCGGCCTGCGTGCCGTCGTCGTCACCGACGCACTGCAGGCGGTCCTGATGATCGGCGGGGCGGCGCTGATCTTCTGGTTCGGCCTGAGCGAGCTCGGCGGCTGGGCGGCCATGCGCGACAGCCTGGAGCAGGCGCAGCAGCGCCTGATGCGGCCGGCCGACGACGGCTTCCTGCCCTGGCCGGGCATCGTCGGCGTCATCCTGCTCGGCTTCTACTACTGGACCCTCAACCAGTACTTCGTGCAGCGCGCCCTGGCCGCCAGCTCGCTCGATCAGGCGCGCAAGGGCGCGCTCTTCGGCGGCCTGCTGAAGCTGCCGAACGTCTTCCTGATGATCCTGCCGGGCATGATGGCGGTCTCCCTGCTGCCGGAGCTCGACAATCCGGACCGGGTGTTCCCGAGCCTGGCCTTCGACCTGCTGCCGGCCGGCCTGCGCGGCCTGGTGCTGGCCGGGCTGCTGGCGGCCATCATGTCGAGCCTCGACAGCGCCCTGACGGCCGCCGCCTCCCTGCTGACCATGGACTTCGTCAAGCCGCTGCGCCCGGCCACCTCCGAGCGGGCCCTGCTGGCCATCGGCCGCGGCTTCACCCTGCTGCTGATCGCCGTCGCGGCGCTCTACGCGCCGCTCATCGCCCAATTCGAATCGCTCTTCCAGTACTTCCAATCGACGCTGGCCTACCTGGTCCCGCCGATCGTCGCGGTCTACCTGGGCGGCCTGTTCTGGTCGCGGCTGAGCGCCGGCGGCGGCTTCTGGGGACTGGCGGGCGGGCTCGCGCTCGGCCTCTGCCTGTTCCTCGCCCAGGAAGTGACCGGCCTTTGGCAGGCCGTGGGGTTGCCCGGCCTGCATTTCACGGCCATGGCCGTGATCATGTTCGCCCTGACCTTCGCTCTCATGACGGCCGTCAGCTTGCTCGGCCGCGCGCCGGCCGCCCGGCCCGATGCGGGCTTTCGCTGGTCCGACCTGAAGCCCGAGGCGGAAGCGGGCGGGCAGGGCTGGGCGCGCGACTATCGGCTGCAGGCCGTCGCGCTCGCGCTGCTCCTGCTCGGCTTCATCGCCTTCTTCTGGTAGGGCGGGCCGGCGCTGCCTCCTCCGACAGGGCACGAGCCTGCCAGACATAGGACCCGATCAGGCCTTACCGACCGGGCGCCTTCCTGGGATCAGCCCCGGAGCAACCTGCCTGGCTTCGCGACCACGCCCGAGCCGGAGGCCATGCCGGTCTATGCGTTGCGGCTAGGCCGCGCCCGACTGCACCGGCGGCGCCAGCTCGAGCGCGAAGTGCTGCTCGGTGACGCCGCCCTGCCAGCG
Source organism: Kiloniellales bacterium (assembly GCA_028280455.1). GTDB lineage: Bacteria > Pseudomonadota > Alphaproteobacteria > Kiloniellales > JAKSDN01 > JANQLT01. The sequence goes on along the minus strand of JANQLT010000158.1, from coordinate 13,078 downwards.
GTCCTCGGCGATCTCGCGGGTCAGCACGAAGCCGGCGGACTCGTAGAGATGGCGCGCGGCCTCCAGGCCGGCGAAGGTGGTCAGGGTCACGCGGCCGTAGCCGCGGCCCCGGCAGAAGTCGACGGCCCGCTCCAGCAGCGGCCGGCCGATGCCGTGGCCGCGCAGGCTGTCCGAGATGATGAACCAGCGCAGATGTGCGCCCTCGCCGTGGCCCTCGATGCCGTCGATGGTGATCGAGGCCTGCATCTCCCCGTCGCCGTCGTAGGCCGAGAGGAAGAGGTCGCGGGCCGGGTCGTGGCGGGCCAGGAACTCGCTCAGCTCCGCGGCGATCTTGGTCTCGAAGGCTGCGCCGAAGCCCCAGATCGGCGCGTAGTAGCGCATGTGCAGCGCGACGACCGCGGCCAGCGCCCCGGGCCGGTAGTCGGTGGTCAGGGCGAGCCCATGCAGCCTATCGGTCATGAGCGTTCTCCGAACAGGGTCTCGAGCAGGCCGGCGACGAAGCGCTTCTCCGCCCGGGCGCTGCCGAGCAGCAGGCGATGCCAGACCGCGGCGGTGAAGAGGTCGGCGGCGAGGGCCTGGTCGAAGGCCTCGTCGATCTCGCCGCGCTCGCGCGCGCGCGCCAAGGGGTCGATCAGGAGATGGCGACGCTGGCCGACGATCCGGCGCTGGAAGGCCTCGGCCAGCGCCGGGTCGGACTGGCTCTCGGCGATCAGGCCGGACAGCAGGGCGGCGGCCGGCGTGGTCCGGTAGAACTTGAGCAGGCGGCGCAGGATGGCCTCGTAGTCGCCGCGCAGGCTGCCGCTGTCGACCTCCAGCGCCGTCGCCGGCACCAGCAGGCCGTAGAGCTCCAGGCAGAGATAGGGCTTGGCGCGCCACCAGCGGTAGATGGTCTGCTTGCCGGTGCCGGCGCGCGCGGCGATCTCCTCGATGCTGGCGCCGAAGTAGCCGCGCTCGCGGACCACCTCGGCCGCCGCCTGGAGGATCGCCTTGTGCGAGGCGCGAGAGCGCCGCGTGCCCTCGGACGCCTCGCCGTCGTAGAGCGCCGGCTCGATCATGACAAGAAACTAGACGAGACGGTTCGTCTCGTCAATGGACTTGGGAAGGTGGGATCTTTCCACGTCCGGATCTGGTGGCGGGCGGAACTTCGGAGTCTGGTGCTGTGCGTCGTGGGGGAGGAGCGGACGGCTGTGATCGGCGCCCCGTCGACAATCGGCAAACCCGATTGTTCGGACGAGATCTTTTTGTTGGCGGTGCGTGGCTGGCGGGCTCAGCTTTGAGGGCCTGGACGGGCGCGCGGAGGCCGAGGTATGACCCAGGCGGAGATGGCGCTGGAGCAGGACGCGCCGCTCAAAGGCATTGCCCTGCTGGTCTTCGCCACGGCGATCTTCTCGGTCCAGGACGTCGTCATCAAGCTCTTCTCCGGGACCTACCCGGCGCACCAGATCGTCTTCGTGCGCAGCCTGGTCGGGCTGCTGCCGATCCTGCTGATCGTCTGGCTCGAAGGCGGCGCGCGTCTGCTGCGCACCAGCCGGCCGGGCCTGCAGATCCTGCGCGGCTTGCTCGGCTTCCTCGCCTACACGACCTACTACCTGGCGCTCTCCGCCCTGCCGCTGGCCGACACGGTGACCCTGTTCTACGCCAGCCCGCTCTTCGTCACGGCGCTCGCCGTGCCGCTCCTGGGCGAGCGGGTCGGCCCGCGGCGCTGGCTCGCGGTCTGGCTCGGCTTCCTCGGCGTGGTGGCCGTGACCCGGCCCTTCGGCGGCGACCTGGAGCCGGCCATGCTGCTGGCCGTGGCCTCGGCGCTGACCTACGGCCTCTGCATGCTGATCACCCGCAAGCTCGCCCGCAGCGAGGCCGGCTCGACGCTCGCCTTCTACATGATGGCGACCTTCCTGGCGGCCAGTGCCGTGGCCGCCCTGGTCCTGGGCGACGGCCGCTTCGCCGTCGAGAGCCATCCGAGCCTGGCCTTCCTGACCCGCGCCTGGGTCTGGCCGACCACCCGGGACCTGATGTGGCTGGTCCTGCTCGGCCTGATCAGCGGCGCCGGCTTCTACTGCATCAGCCAGGCCTACCGCATCGCCTCGGCCAGCCTGGTCGCGCCCTTCGAGTACGCCTCGCTGCCCTGGGCGATCCTCTGGGGCTACCTCTTCTGGGCCGACGTGCCGGCCGGCAGCACCATGCTCGGCCTCCTGCTCATCGTCGGCTCCGGCCTCTACATCATCCACCGCGAGAGCATCCGCGGCCGCAAGATCGTGCGGGGCCGGCCGCTGCGGTGAGGCGCGGCCCGCCCGTTCCTTGACCCACGTCAATGACCTGACGGCCGTTCGGCGCTTCCTTGGGCGCGGCTTGAACGGAGGGACGACGCCATGGCCTTGCGAAACCTGCTGGTGCATCTCGATTCGACGGAGGCCGCGAAGGCGCGGGCCGACTTGGCGCTCTCGCTGGCCGAAAGCCATGGCGCCCACCTGACGGCGCTGGTGCCGACGGCGACGCCCTTGCTGCCCAGCTACATCGGCGCGCAGCTCCCGCGCGAGCTGATCGACGTCCAGGACAGCCAGGCCAAGAAGCGGGCCGAGGCGACGGCCGAGGCCTTCGAGAAAGCGGCCAAGGCCGTGACGGCGCAGACCGAAGTGCGGGTCGTCTCCTGCGAGGAGCCGCGCGTCGCCGACGTGATCAACCTGCATGCCCGCTACGCCGACATGACCATCCTCGGCCAGCACAGCGACGACGACCCGGCGCCGGGCGGCAACGGCCTGGTCGAGGACGTCATCCTGGGGGCCGGCCGGCCGGTGCTGATCGTGCCCTACATCGGCGTCCGGGGCGGTTTCGGCCAGCGGGCCATGGTCTCCTGGGACGGCGGCCGCGAGGCGGCCCGTGCCGTGCAGGACGCCCTGCCGCTGCTCGAGGCCGCCAAGGATGTGACCATCCTGGTCATCGGCTCGAGCCGCGACCCGGGCAAGCATGGCGAGGAGCCGGGCGCCGACATCGCCCTGCATCTCAGCCGCCACGGGGTCAAGGCCGTGGTCCAGCGCTCCGAAGGCGCCGACCTCTCGGTCGGCGAGGAGATCCTCTCCCGCCTGGCCGACGCCGGCAGCGACCTGCTGGTCATGGGCGGCTACGGCCACAGCCGGCTGCGCGAGGTCGTGCTCGGCGGCGCCACCCGCACCCTGCTGCGCGAGATGACCGTCCCGGTCTTGATGAGTCACTGATTGGGGCCCTCAGACGCCGGGCGGGCGCATCCGCGCCCTTGGCTTCGCGCGCATGGGCGCGCGGGGCCTCAACGGCCCAGTTTGAGTGCCGCCTACGTGGGCCGGGGTGAGTGACCGCTCGCCTTTGTGATCTCCAGGCCCGGGGCCGCCCGTTGAAGGGGGCGGCGGGGAGGGCTACCGTCTTTCGGCCCGTTTGAGCCGAAGGAGCCCTGGCCCGATGCCCATCGTCAATCGTATCGCCGCGTTCCACGACGACATGGTCGCCTGGCGGCGCGACCTGCATGCCCATCCGGAGACCGCCTTCGAGGAGGTCCGCACGGCCGACTTCGTGGCGGCCAAGCTCGAGGGATGGGGCATCGAGGTGCACCGCGGCCTGGCCCAGACCGGGGTGGTCGGCCTGCTGCGCGGGCGCGGCGAGAGCCAGCGGGCGATCGGCCTGCGCGCCGACATGGACGCGCTGCACATCCAGGAGCTGAACGACTTCGGCCATCGCTCCCAGGTCGAGGGCAAGATGCACGCCTGCGGCCACGACGGCCACACCACCATGCTGCTCGGCGCGGCCCGCTACCTGGCCGAGACCCGCAACTTCGACGGCACCGTCGCCCTGATCTTCCAGCCGGCCGAGGAGAACGAGGGCGGCGGCCGGGTGATGGTCGAGGAGGGGCTGTTCGAGCAGTTCCCGGTCGAGCAGGTCTTCGGCCTGCACAACATGCCGGGCCGGGCGGTCGGCGAGATCGCCATGCGCCAGGGCCCGGCCATGGCCGCCTTCGACATCTTCGAGACCAGCATCACCGGCCACGGCGCCCACGCCGCCATGCCCCATCGCGGCATCGACCCGGTGCTGGTCGCGGCCCACATCGTGACCGCACTGCAGAGCATCGCCAGCCGGCTGATCGACCCGCTGCATCCGGTGGTCGTCACGGTCACCCAGGTCCACGCCGGCGACACCTGGAACGTCATCCCCGAGCAGGCGGTGCTGCGCGGCACGGCGCGCTCCTTCAGCCGCGAGGTGCGCGACCGGGTCGAGGCCGAGATCGCCCGCATCGCCTCGACCGTCGCCGAGGCCTTCGGCGCCAAGGCCGAGACCCGCTACGAGCGGCGCTATCCGGCGGTGGTCAACACCCGGGACGCGACGGCGCTGGCCGCCCAGGTCGCGGCCGAGGTGGTCGGCGGCGACAACGTCGAGACCGACGCGCCGCCGCTGATGGGCTCCGAGGACTTCGCCTACATGCTCGAGGCCAAGCCCGGCTGCTACATCTGGCTCGGCAACGGCACGGAAGGCGGGCCCGGCGGCTGCATGGTCCACAACCCGCACTACGACTTCAACGACGAGGCGGCGGTGGTCGGCGCCAGCTACTGGGCACGGCTGGTCGAGACCGCCCTGCCGCTGGCCGGCTGAGCGCGACCGCCTTTCCGCCGCGTCCGGGCGTGCTCGCGCGGGCCCTCGCCGCCGCGCTGCTCGCGCTGCCGCTGGCCGGCTGTCCTCCAGCCCACGACGGCGGCCCGCCGTCTTTCGCGCAGCAGGCCAGCCGCAGTGCCGCCCAACTGCATCGGCTGCCCTACCAGCGGCTCTACGTGCCGCTCTACCCCTCGGCGGCGACGCCGCGCCTGACGCCGCTCGGCGACTTCGACACGCCGCGCGCCTACCGCGGCGAGTCCTGGCGCCACCGCGGCATCGACATCGTCGGCGCGCCCGGCGACCCGGTGATCGCCGCCGCCCCGGGCCTGGCCTGCGCCGGCTACGACGAGATCAACGGCCGCAAAGTGACCCTCTACCCGAAGCTCTCCCCGGCACCGCGCGACGAGGCCGACCTCGGCTTCGTGACCCGGACGCGCGACGGCGGCGAGCACTTCCATCCGCTGCGCCTGGTCTATGGGCACCTGCGCGGCATCGCACCGGGCCTGGCGCCCTGCCGCTACGTCGAGCTCGGCGAGCCGCTCGGCACCATCGGCGCCTCGGGCATCGCCAGCGTGCCGCACCTGCATTTCGAGATCGTCGCCTACGACCCGGCGCGCCTGCCCGGCGACCCGAGCCTGGGCGGCGCGCTCAACCCCTTCTTTCTGATGCGCCGCGAGCCCGGCGAGCGGCTCGGCACGATCGCCTGTTTCGAGGCGGGTATGGCTTTTCGGCCGAACGCACGGATGGCGGAAGACTCGCTGAACATCGTTTGGCCGACGCTGGCGTGTTGAGTGCTCGGTCGGCGTTCAACGACCGCCCTCTCACCCGGCTCCGACTAGGGCTCGGCTTCGCCTCGCCAAGTCTGCGCAACCCTCTCCCTCGTCGGGGGAGAGGGTGACTTTTGTTGCGGCGGCTTTGCCGGTGTCCCTCGCCCCTTGGGGGAGAGGGAGGGGCCCGCGCGGCGCGAGCCGCGTGGGAGGGTGAGGGGTCTTTTCCGGTTTCTTCTTGCTTCCGACGCCTACTGAATCGCCCGCGGGTCCAGCGCGTCCTGCAGGCCGTCGCCGAGGAAGTTGAAGGCGATGACGGTGATGAAGATCAGCAGGCCCGGGTAGACAGCGAGCAGGGGGGCGGACCAGATCAGCTCCTGGGCGTTGGTCAGCATGTTGCCCCAGGAGGGGATCGGCGGCTGGACGCCGAGGCCGAGGAAGCTCAGCACGGACTCGAAAAGGATGACGCCGCCGACCGAGAGCGTGGTGGCGACCACGATCGGCGAGACGGCGTTCGGCAGGATATGCACGAACATGATCCGCGGGCCGCTGGCCCCGAGGGCTTCGGCCGCGCGCACGAACTCGCGGGCCTTGAGGGACAGCGCCGCGCCGCGCACCAGGCGCGCCACCGTGGTCCAGCCGACGATGGCGATCAGGAAGACGATGCGGTAGAGGCTGGCGGACTCCGAGTTGGCGAAGGCCTCGGGCAGGCCGAGCTTGGTCAGGTCCAAGGCCGCCAGGACGATCAGCAGCGGCAGCAGCGGCAGGGCGATGACGCCGTCGGTCAGGCGCATCAGCACGGCATCGAGCGCGCCGCCGTAGTAGCCGGCGATCAGCCCGACGACGGTGCCGATAACCGCGGCGAAGAGCGCCGCCATCAGGCCGACCAGCAGCGAGACCCGGCCGCCGTAGAGCAGCCGCAGCAGGAGGTCGCGGCCGAGCTCGTCGGTGCCCAGGGGATGCGCGGCCGAGGGCCCCTGGAAGCGCCCCAGCAAGTTGACCTGCTCGGCGTCGAGACCGAGCATCGCCTCGATCAGCGGCGCGGCGAGCGTGGCGAGCGCCAACACGATCAGCACGACCGCCGAAGCGACCGCCAGGTAGTGCCGCAGGAAACGCCGCCGGAGAATCGCGCCGACCGTCAGCGGCGGACCGGCGGCGCGGCCGGACTCGGCGGCGAGCGCGGCGCCCTCTAGAGGCGGACGGCCCGTCTCGGCGCTCATCGATAGCGGATCCGCGGATCGAGCCAGGCGTAGGCGAGGTCCGCCAGGACGTTGGCCAGCAGGGTCGTCACCGTCGCCAGCAGCAGGCCGATCATGGCCAGGTTGTAGTCGTTGCCCATGATCGAGTCGTAGATGGTCTTGCCCATGCCCAGCCAGCCGAACATGGTCTCGGTGATCAGGGCGCCGGAGAACAGCGTGCCGAAGCTCAGCGCCAGGATCGTGACCACCGGGATCATGGCGTTGCGCATGGCGTGGCCGACCACCACGTCGCGGGTGCTCAGGCCCTTGGCGCGGGCGGTGCGGACGTAGTCCTGGCGCAGCGCCTCCATCATCGAGGCGCGCATGAAGCGGATCAGGCCGCCGACGCTGGCCAGGGTCAGGGTCGCCACCGGCAGCGCCAGGTGCAGCAGATAGGCGCCGACCCCGCCGTCGGCCGGCGGCATGCCGCCCGCCGGCAGCCAGCCGAGCAGCACGGCGAAGGCGATGATCAGCAGGATGGCCAGCCAGAAGGGCGGGATCGAGATACCGGCGAAGGCGATCATGTTGACCGTGCCGTCGAGCCAGGTCCGCGGCCGCAGCGCCGCCAGGATGCCCGCCGGGATCGCGATGGCCAGGGCGAGGACGAAGCTGATGCCCATCAGGATCACCGTGTTGCCGAGGCGCGGCAGCAGGATCTCCATGACCGGCTGGCTGAACAGCCGCGAGTAGCCGAAGTCGCCCTGCAGGGCGGCGCCCAGCCAGTTGCCGTAGCGGGTGACGATGGGCTGGTCGAGGCCGTGCAGCGCGCGCAGGCGCTCGGCGTCCTGCGGCGTCAGGTCCGGGTTGGCGCTGATCATCAGGTCAATCGGGTCGCCCGGCATCAGGCCGATCAGCCCGAAGATCAGGAACGACATCAGGACCAGGACGAGCAGGGATTCGACCAGCCGCTGAACGATGTAGCTGAGCATCGGGGCCGCGCGTCAGCCGCCGTCGCGCCGCCACTCCTCGACCCAGAGCGTCGAGGTGCCGAGGTGGCCGGTCGGCCGCAGCCCCTTCAGCCACTTGGGCAGGATGTGCGGCTCGGCGCGCCAGTAGAGCGGGATCACCGGCAGCGCCTCGGCATAGAGCCGCTGCAGGTCCTTCCAGAGGATCCGCCGCTTGTCGCGGTCCAGCTCGACCTCGATGGCGTCGATCAGGCGGTCCATCTCGGGGTTCCGGTAGCCGGTGTAGTTCTGGCCCGACCAGTTGTTGTCCTCGGAGGGGATCTGGTCGGAGTAGAGCGTCGTGCGCGGCACGCTCTCCGGCGCCGACAGCCAGGCGAACATGGCCAGCGCGCCGAAGCGCCGCTTGCGCACCGTCTCGCCGAAGAAGACCCGCGCCGGCTGGTTCTTGACCCGGACGTCGATGCCGACCTGGCGCCACTGGCTCTGCAGCACCTGCTGCACCAGCTCGCGCGAGCGGTTGCCGGCCGTGGTGCCGAACTCCAAGGTCAGCGGCTCGCCCGCGGCGTTGTGGCGGATGCCGTTGCGCTTGTCGCTCCAGCCCGCCTCGTCGAGCAGCGCCTCGGCCCGGTCGGCGTCGAAGGCGTAGACCGGCGCGTCGGGGTCGTGCACCCAGTCGAGCGGGCTGACCGAGGTATGGGCCACCGGCTGCTGGCCGCCGAAGAGCTGGGCGCTCAGCGATTCCCGGTCGAGGGCGTGGACCAGCGCCCGGCGCACCCGGACGTCCTGCAGGATCGGGTTGTCCAGGTTCAGGTCGATGTGCTCGTAGATCAGGCCCGGCTTGTACATGACGTTGAAGCGCTCGCCGTGGCGCTGCTCGAAGGCCAGGGCCTGGTCGATGGTGAAGCCGAGCTCGCCGGCCACCAGGTCGATGGCGCCGGACAGCAGGTTCGCTTCCAGCGCCGCCGTGTTCTCGATGATCCTGACGGTGATCTTGGAGAAGGCGGGTGCCTGGCCGTACCAGGTCGGGTTCGGCTCGAGCTCGATCTGCGCGCCGGGCTCGACCTTGGAGATGCGGTAGGGGCCGAAGGCGAGCCCCGGGTTCGAGGGGTCGGCGTCGAAGGTCGTGCGGGTGCGGTAGGCGACCGGGTCGGCCTCGAAGATCTCCCGCTCGAGGTGCGCCGGCAGCAGGTCGAAGCCGCCGGAGGCGTTGTAGGTGAAGGTGATGCGGTCGACCAGGACGGTGAAGGTCTTGGCGTCCTGCACGTCGATCTCGAGGATCCGCCGGTAGCCCTCCAGGCTGCTGACGCCCGACTTCGGGTGCTTGCCGACCTCCCAGGTGAAGACCACGTCCTCCGTCGTCACCGGCGTGCCGTCGCCCCAGGTGGCCTCGGGCTGGAGCCTGTAGGTGACGCGGATGCCCTGGCTGCCGTCCGGCAGGGTCTCCGGCACGGCGAGGCCGTTCTCGATGCTCGGCAGCTCGGTGCAGAGCATGCAGACCAGCTCCCAATCGTGGTCGAAGGCCGTGATCGGCCGCCGGGTCATGGCCAGCACGTAGGACTTGGCCAGCATGGAATCGATGTTGGGGTTCAGGGTCGAGGGGAACTGCGTGATGCCGATGGTCAGGCTGCCCGAGTCCGCGGCGCTGGCGGGACCCGTGAGCGTGAGCGACAGGATGAGGGCTAGAAGCCCGGCGATGCGGCGCATGGCGACTCCCGGATTCGCGATGCCGGAGTCTAGCCGAAGCGCGGGGACGGGGAAACGCACGGCGGGAAGAGCGCGTCCAGGCAGGCCGGCGCGTCGGCCGCCCGTGGCGTCAGTTCTCCCGCGGCGGCGCGAGCCGGTCGAGTCTCAGGCGGTGGCGTTGGTCGGTCAGGCGCAAGCCGGCGCCGAGGACGGCGGCGATGGCGCCCAGCGCGGTGCCGCCGGCGATCAGGAACATCACCAGGATCTGGTACTTCACCGCCTCGGCCGGCTCGACGCCGGCCAGGATCTGGCCGGTCATCATGCCGGGCAGGGCGATGATGCCGGCCGCCGCCATGGCGTTGACGATCGGCATGAGGGCGCTGCGCAGGGCCTCGCGGACCGCATGCTCCAGGGCCTGCTGCCGGGTCGCGCCGAGCATCAGGCGCGCCTCGACGGCATTGCGCTCGCGTACCAGGCTGGTGGTCAGGGTCTGCAGGCCGAGGCTGATGCCGGTCATGGTGTTGCCGAGGATCATGCCGAGCAGCGGCAGGGCGTAGCGCGGGTGGTACCAGGGCTCCGGCGAGATCTGGGTGGTCAGGGCGAAGACGGTCACCAGGCTGGCCGCCGCGAGCATGGTGCCGGTGCCGAGGCCGTAGGCCCAGAGGCCGCGCAGCCGGCGCTCCTGCCGCACCATGATCTCGCGCCCGGCGACGAGGATCATGATCAGGGCGGCAAGCGCGGTCCAGCCGGGCGAGACCAGGCGGAACAGGGTGGTCAGCAGCAGGCCGACCAGGGCGAGCTGGACGACCATGCGCAGGGCGGCGACCGCCAGATGGCGCGCGATGCCGAGCCGCAGGGCGACCGACAGCCCGCCGTTCAGCAGGACCAGCAGGGCGGCGATGGCCAGGTCGAGGAAATCGAGCCGGACATAGCTGGCGGCCTCGCTCATGGCCCTGGCTCCTCGAGCCGGCCGTCGCGCATGAAGAGCTGCCGGCCGCCCAGCCGCGCTGCCTGCGCGTCGTCGTGGGTCACCCAGAGGGCCACGGCGCCGGCCGCCAGGCGCGCCGCGACGAGCGCCTCCACCGCGGCGGCGGCGGGCGCGTCGAGGGCTGCGGTCGGCTCGTCGAGCAGGTAGACCCGCGGCGCCAGGAGCAGGACGCGGATCAGGCCGAGGCGCTGGCGCTCGCCGCTGGAGAGCCGAGAGACCGGCCAGTCCAGGCAGGCTTCGGGCAGCCCTAGGGCTGCGAGCAGCTCGCCGGCTCCCGCCCTATCGGCCAGATGCTCGCCGACGATCTCCGCCCACCAGCCGGTCTCGGCCGGCAGGTAGGCGACCCGGCGACGCCAGAGCGGCGCGGCCAAGGCCTCGCGTGCCTCGCCGTCGAGGCGCACCTCGCCCTCGTTCGGATCGAGATCGGCCAGGGCGCGCAGCAGCAGGCTCTTGCCGGCGCCCGAGGCACCGCGCAGCAGCCGGCACTCGCCGGCCTCGAGGGTGAAGGACAGCGGTCCCAAGCCGGGTCGGCTGAGGTTCGCGACCGCGAGCGTCATACGGGAGCCTGTCTCAGCGCTGCCTCCTCGTGTGGACCGTGGCAGCGGTCATGACCGGGTCGAACTGTGACGTTTGTCACTGCCATTTGCGCCCGGCCGACCAAGATAGAGGAGACCACAGGGGAGAGCGTCCAATGAAGACCCAACCCAGCAGCAGGCGCCATGGCCTTCGGCAGCCGGTCATGACCTTGGGCGACGAGGTCGAGGTCCGCTTCACGATCTCCGGCCGGGTCGTCGCCCGCACCTTCGGCGACCAGGCCTGCGTCGACATCGTGTCGCCGGACGGCCGCATCTGGCGGAACGTTCCCGCCGACTGGGTCGCGCCGACGGCCGCCGTCCTGCCGCTGCCGAACCGCGTCCGGGACGCCGCCTGACTTACCCGCTGGGCGCCCACGCGAGCGCATTTCATGCCTGCGCGGCGATCTCCGCGCTCGTCTTGCCACCATGGGCGGCGGACCAGCTCTCGGGATCGTCGAGGAAGGCGCGGACCTCGGCGATGCCCTGATCCGTGAGGTAGCCGCGGGACTCGGCGACCGCCAGGGCGTCGTGCCAGGTCGCCAGGCCATGCAGGGAGACGCCGCGCGCCGCCAGATCGCCCTCGCTTTGCGGAAAGATCCCATAGTGGAAGATCACGAAACAGTGGCCGATCTCGCCCTCCGCCTGGCGCACCGCGTCGACGAAGTTCAGCTTGGAGCCGCCGTCGGTCGCCAGGTCCTCGACCAGCAGGACCCGCTTGCCGGCCGCGAAGGTGCCTTCGATCTGGGCGTTGCGGCCGAAGCCCTTGGGCTTCTTGCGGATGTAGACCATCGGCCGGTCCAGGCGCTCGGCGATCCAGGCGGCGAAGGGGATGCCGGCGGTCTCGCCGCCGGCCACGACCTCGATGGCGTCGCGGCCGACGCGGGCCTCGAGCAGGGCCACCGCCAGGTCCATCAGCCGGCCGCGGACCTCGGGGAAGGAGATGATCTTCCGGCAGTCGACGTAGACCGGGCTGGCCCGGCCGGAGGTGAAGACGAAAGGGTCTTCCGGCCGGAACAGCACGGCCTCTATGTCCATAAGGAGGCCGGCGGTCTCCCGCGCGGCAGATTCGCTCGAGAAGGGGGACTCGTTCATGGCGCTTCGCTTGTATGATGGCCTGGTCAAGGAGCCCTGGGCTCGATGAGCGAGACTAGGGCGGATTCGCCGACGGCGCACGGCCCAAGCGTGGCATGGCGCGGGGGGCGACGGCGCAATGGGGGCAGGGGGGCGAAAGAGCATGCCCGTGGCCGGTAAGACCGCTGGCGCGGCGACGCCGTCGACGGCCGGCAAGGAATCCTGCGCGGTCGCCGGGGGCGATGCCGGGCCCGGCGCGACCCTGGACGCGCTGCGCGGCCAGCGGCCCCTGGTCCAGGTCATCACCAACTACGTGGCCATGGACTTGAGCGCCAACCTCCTGCTGGCGGTCGGCGCCTCGCCGGTCATGGTCCGCTCGGCCGAGGAGGCGGCGACGCTCGCCGGCCAGGTCGATGCCCTGGCGATCAACATCGGCACCGCCACCGAGGCCGATATAGAGGTGATGGTCGAGGCCGCCCGCGCGGCGGTCGACGGCGGCAAGCCCTGGGTGCTCGACCCGGTCGGCATCGCCGCCACCGATTTCCGCCTGGAATCGGCCCGCCGGCTGTCGCGCCTGCAGCCGACGGCGATCCGCGGCAATGCCGGCGAGATCCTGGCGCTCGGTGCCGGCGAGCTGAGCGGCGGCCGCGGCGTCGACTCGCAGATCGAGCCGGCCGAGGCGCTCGACGCCGCCCAGGCCCTGGCGAAGACCACCGGCTCGGTGGTCGCCGTCACCGGTGCCGTCGACTACGTGACCGACGGCCGGCGCCTGGTCGCGGTGGTCAACGGCGATCCGCTGATGACCCGCGTGACCGGCCTCGGTTGCGCCCAGACGGCGCTGGTCGCCGCGGCCCTGGCGGTGAGCGGGGACCCGGTCGAGGCCTGCGCCAACGCCCTGGCGATCCTCGGCGTCGCCGGCGAGCAGGCCGCGGCCAGCGCCCGCGGCCCCGGCAGCTTCCGGGTCGAGCTGCTCGACCTGCTCTATTCCCTGCCGCCCGAGACCTGCGACGAGCAGGCGACGATTCAATAGCCACTACCGACTTTGGGAAGGCTACTAGGGCATGTGGACATTCATTTGAGGGCCATGTATGTGCCGGTCAGGTGGATCATGGCAGCGAAGCTCGTATCGGTCTTGTCGTAGCGCGTGGCGATGCGTCGGAACGCTTTGAGATTGCAGAATAAGTTTTCGACCAAGTGGCGCCATTTGTAGATTGAGAAATCGCAGGCGATGCGTCGCGCTCGG
>JANQLT010000132.1 GCA_028280455.1 Kiloniellales bacterium | reverse complement strand
TCTCGCTGGGCGACATGGCCGATGTCGACTTCGGCGACATGCTGGACTACCTGGCGATCGACCCCGGGACCCGGGCGATCCTGCTCTACATCGAGGCGGTCAGCCACACCCGCAAGTTCATGTCGGCGGCCCGCGCCGCCGCGCGCATCAAGCCGGTCATCGTCATCAAGGGCGGCCGCCACGCCGCCAGCGCCAAGGCGGCGGCCTCGCACACCGGCGCGCTGGCCGGCTCGGACCGGGTCTACGACGCGGCCTTCGCGCGCGCCGGCATCCTGCGGGTCAAGTCGCTGGAGGAGCTGGCCTCGGCGACCGAGACCCTGGCCTCGGGGCTCAAGGTGACCGGCGACCGCCTGGCGATCCTGACCAACGGCGGCGGCCTGGGCGTCCTGGCGGCCGACGCGGTGATCGACGAGGGCGGCCGGCTGGCCGAGCTGGCGCCGGAGACCCTCGAGGCGCTCGAGGCCGTGCTGCCGGCCACCTGGAGCCGCGGCAACCCGGTCGACATCATCGGCGACGCGCCGGGCGAGCGCTATCGCGCCGCCTTCGAGGCGCTGGCCCGCGACCCCGGCACCGACGCCGTCCTGGCGCTCAACTGCCCGACCGCGGTGGCCTCGCCGATGGACGCGGCGGAGGCCATCGTCGAGGCCGAGGGCCGCCAGATCCGCCCGCTGCTGACCGCCTGGCGCGGCGAGGAGGCGGTCGCCGAGCCGCGCGCGCTCTTCGCCCGCCACCGCATCCCGACCTACGACACCCCGGGGAGCGCGGTCCGCGCCTTCATGCACCTGGTGCGCTACCGCAAGCACCAGGACATGCTGATGGAGACGCCGCCCTCGGCGCCGGACAGCCACGCGCCGGCGAACCAGGCGGCGCGCACGGTGATCGGCTCGGCGCTGCGCGACGGCCGCGAGTGGCTGACCGAGCCCGAGGCCAAGGCGGTGCTTGAGGCCTACGGCATCCCGGTGGTGCCGACCCGCGCGGCGGCCACGCCGGAGGACGCCGCCAAGATCGCGACGGTCCTGCGCGGCCGGGTCGCGGTCAAGATCCTCTCGCCCGACATCACCCACAAGAGCGACGTCGGCGGCGTCGCGCTCAACCTGGACGGCCCGGAGGAGGTGCGCCGCGCCGCCGCGACCATGCTGAAGCGGGTCGCCAAGCTGCGGCCCGAGGCGCGCATCGAGGGCGTCATGGTCGAGCAGATGGCGCCCAAGAGCGACTCCATCGAGCTGATCATGGGCATCGTCGAGGACCGCCAGTTCGGCCCGGCGATCCTCTTCGGCCAGGGCGGCACGGCGGTCGAGGTGCTGGAGGACACCGCCCTGGCGATGCCGCCGCTGACCATGAACCTGGCCAAGCAGCTGATGTCCGAGACCCGGGTCTATCGCCTGCTGCGCGGCTATCGGGACAAGCCGCCGGCCGACCTCGACGCGGTCGCCGCGACGCTGATCAAGCTGGCGCAGCTCGCCACCGACCTGGCGGAGGTCCGCGAGCTGGACATCAACCCGCTGCTGGCCGGGCCGCACGGCGTGCTGGCGCTCGACGCCCGCATCCAGATCGCCGCGGTCGACCCGGAGGTCCAGGCGCGGCCCGAGTCGCGCCTGGCGATCCGGCCCTATCCCAAGGAGCTGGAGGAGCGCGTCACCCTGGACGGCGGCGAGGCCGTGGTGCTGCGGCCGATCCGGCCGGAGGACGCGCCGCGGCTCAAGGTGCTCTACAGCAAGCTGGCGCCCGAGGACCGGCGCCTGCGCTTCTTCACCACGGCGCGCGAGCTGTCCGAGACCATGGCGCGCTGGCTGACCCAGATCGACTACAACCGCGAGATGGCGCTGACCGCGGCCTGGTCGAACGGTGACGAGGGCGAGGACATGCTGGGCGTCGCCCGCATGATCGCCGACGCCGACAACCGGCGCGGCGAGTTCGCGGTGACGGTGCGCAGCGACCTGCAGCGCCACGGCCTGGGCCGCACCCTGATGGAGCGGATCCTGGCCTACGCCGCGGACCGCGGCCTGTCGGAGGTCTGGGGCCACGTGCTGGCGGAGAACAAGGGCATGATCGCGCTGGCCCGCGACCTGGGCTTCAAGATCGGCCCCTCGGCCGAGGACCCCTCCGTGCTCCACGTCGCGATCGACCCCGCCAAGGTCGCGGAGGACTTCTGACCGCGATCAGTGCGGTACCGGGCCGGCGCCGAATCCGCGTAAGCGGGTAGCGCTCAGTCGTCGGCCTCGGCCAGCGATCCGATCTGGGCTTGGGCCTCGGGCTCGCTCTCGGCCTCGCCGAGCAGCCAGCGGAAAGTCAGCGTCACCACCACGGCCGCGACGAGCTGCGTCGCGATGAAGGCCGGCGCGTCGGCCGGCAGGATGCCCGAGAAAGTGTCGGTGAAGCTGCGCGCCACGGTCACCGCCGGGTTGGCGAAGGAGGTCGAGGAGGTGAACCAGTAGCCGGCGGTGATGAACAGGCCGACGGCATAGGGCACCGCCTCCGGCCGGAAGCGCAGGCAGCCCAGGATCGTCGCGATCAGCCCGAAGGTGGCGACGAACTCGCCGGCCCATTGTCCGACGCCGGCGCGGGCGGTGGTCGAGAGCTGCAGCAGCGGCAGGTCGAACATCAGGTGTGCCGCCAGGGCGCCGAACAGCCCGCCGGCGAGCTGCGCAGCGACGTAGGCCAGGGCCAGGGCCGGCGCGATCTCGCCGCGCAGCGCGAAGGCCAGGGTCACCGCCGGATTGAAGTGCGCGCCGGAGATCCCGCCGAAGATCAGGATCAGCACCGCCAGGATCGCGCCGGTGGCGCTGGTGTTGCCCAGCAGCGCGAGCGCGACGTTACCGCCGGCCAGCGACTCCGCCATGGTGCCGGAGCCGATCACCGTGGCCAGCAGGAAGCCCGTTCCCAGCCATTCGGCGAAGAGCTTCCGAGTCACGGCGACGAACGGCCCCCCGTCATCGCCGTCAGGCGCTCTCGGGCAGGGTCTTGCCGATCTCGTCGAGGCGCTTCTGCAGCGCCAGCCGGTCGAGCGAGGCCATCGGCAGGCTGACGAAGATCGAGACCCGGTTGTGGATCTGGCCGTAGACGTCGGCGAAGAGGGCGCGCTTCTCGGCCTCGGCGCCGTCGAAGTGGGCCGGGTCGGGGAACGGCCAGTGGGCCGACATCGGCTGGCCCGGCCAGACCGGGCAGACCTCGCCGGCCGCGTTGTCGCAGACCGTGAAGACGAAGTCCATCGCCGGCGCGTCGTCGGTCGCGAACTCGGCCCAGTCCTTGCTGCGCAGCGGGTCGGTCGGGTGGTTGAAGCGCTTCAGCAGCTCGATGGCCATGGGATGGACCCG
This sequence comes from Kiloniellales bacterium, assembly GCA_028280455.1. GTDB lineage: Bacteria > Pseudomonadota > Alphaproteobacteria > Kiloniellales > JAKSDN01 > JANQLT01. The sequence goes on along the minus strand of JANQLT010000132.1, from coordinate 17,302 downwards.
GCCGGTCGGGTGGCTGCCGGCGCTGTGCGCGACGAAGCGCCCCTGGCCGAGCCGCTGGAGGATGACCTCGGCCATGATGCTGCGCGCGGAGTTGCCGGTGCACAGGAAGAGCACGTTGTAGATCTTGTCGTTCATGTCACCCTCGTCGTCCTCTTGTCGAAGGGGCACCATCTCGGAAGCGAAGGCGACCCGCGCTCGCCGCCTCAGGGGCGGTCGAGGGCATAGCCCGCCGAGCGGACCGTGCGGATCAGGTCGATCTCGTGATCGTTGTTGAGCGCCTTGCGCAGGCGCCGGATGTGGACGTCGACCGTGCGCGGCTCGACGTAGATGTCGCGGCCCCAGACCGAGTCGAGGAGCTGCTCGCGGCTGAACACCCGCCCCGGGTGCTGCATCAGGTGGCGCAGCAGGCGGAACTCGGTCGGGCCGAGGTGGACGTCGCGGCTACCACGGCGCACGCGATGGGCCGCCAGGTCCATGACCAGGTCGACGAAGGCCAGTTGCTCGGCGTTGATCGCCGGATGGGTCCGGCGCATCACCGCGCGCATGCGCGCGATCAGCTCGGCCGGCGAGAAGGGCTTGGTGACGTAGTCGTCGGCGCCGCTCTCGAGGCCGCGGACCTTGTCGGCTTCCTCGCCCTTGGCCGTCAGCATGATGATCGGCACCTTGGCGAGGCCGGGCGAGCGGCGCAGCCGGCGGCAGAGCTCGATGCCCGACATCAAGGGCAGCATCCAGTCGAGCAGGATCAGGTCCGGCGTCTCTTCCTTGGCCAGGACCAGCGCTTCCTCCCCGTCGGCCGCCGAGACGACGTGGAAGCTCTCCTTCTCGAGGTTGTAGCGAAGCAGGGTAACGAGCGCTTCCTCGTCTTCGACGATCAGCACCGAAGGCTTCATTCGCCGGCCTCCGTAACGGCCGATTCATCGGCCTCGACTTTGGTTTCATCCGGCTGCTCGACGACCTGGAAGGAGCTGTCGTCGCCCTTCGGCCGGCCGCCTTCCATACGATCGCCGGTCACCTGATAGTAGATGAGCTCGGCGATGTTGGTCGCGTGATCGCCGATGCGCTCGATGTTCTTGGCGACGAAGAGCAGATGGGTGCAGGGCGTGATCGCGCGAGGATCCTCCATCATGTAGGTCAGGAGCTCGCGGAACAGGCTGGTGTACATCTCGTCGACTTCGGCATCGCGCATCCAGGCCCGGCGCGCCTTCTCGGCATCCTGGGCGACGTAGGCGTCGAGCACTTCCTTGATGATGACCTGCGCCAGGTTGGCCATGTGCGGCACGCTGTGCGCCGGCGGCACCGGCGGGATCTGCGTCAGGGTCTGAACCCGCTTGGCGATGTTCTTGGCGTAGTCGCCGATGCGCTCGATGTCGCTGGCGATCTTCAGGGCCGCGACGATCGCCCGCAGGTCGTTGGCCATCGGCTGGCGCCGCGCGAGCAAGCTGACGGCCGTCTCGTTGATCGACTGCTCCAGCTCGTCGATCCGGGCGTCGCTCGCGATCACCCGGTTGGCACGCTCCGGGTCGCGCCGCGACAGGGCGTCGACGGCATTGGCGAGCTGTGCCTCCGCCATGCCGCCCATGCGCAGCACGCTGCCGTTTATGGTCTCCAGCTCCTGGTCGAAGGAGCGGACGATGTGTTCGTGACCCATAGCGGGGATCACCTTCATGTCGGGGCGCGGCGCCCTGGGGTCAGCCGAAGCGTCCGGTGATGTAACCCTGGGTGCGCTCGTCGCTCGGGTTGGTGAAGATCTGCTCCGTCTCGTTGACCTCGACAAGAATGCCGAGATGGAAGAAGGCGGTGCGCTGCGAGACGCGCGCCGCCTGTTGCATCGAGTGGGTGACGATGACGATGGTGAAGTTGGTGCGCAGCTCGTCGATCAGCTCCTCGATCTTCGCGGTGGCGATCGGGTCGAGGGCCGAGCAGGGCTCGTCCATCAGGATCACCTCCGGGTTCACCGCGATGGCCCGCGCGATGCAGAGGCGCTGCTGCTGACCGCCGGAGAGGCCGGTGCCGGGCTTGTCGAGCCGGTCCTTCACCTCGTTCCAGAGCCCGGCGCGCTCCAGGCTGCTCTGGACGATCTCGTCCAGCTCGTCCTTGTGGGTGCCGAGGCCGTGGATCCGCGGCCCGTAGGCGATGTTGTCGAACAGCGACTTGGGAAAGGGATTGGGCTTCTGGAAGACCATGCCGACACGGGCGCGAAGCTGCACCACGTCGAGGCTCTTGTCGTAGATGTCGTCGCCGTCGAGCGCGATCTCGCCGGTCACCCGGCAGCCGTCGATGACGTCGTTCATGCGGTTGAGACAGCGCAGGTAGGTCGACTTGCCGCAGCCCGAGGGGCCGATCAGCGAGGTCACCTCGTTGGCGTAGATGTCGAGATCGACATGCTTCAGTGCATGAATCTCGCCATAGTAGACGTTGACGTCCCGCGAGCGGACCTTGGTGTCCCGCGCGGCGTCGCTTTGGAGCTGTTCGACAGCGGCCATTGATCCCTCTTCCCTTACCAGCGGCGCTCGAAGCGTTTGCGCATCACCACGGCCAGCGCGTTCATCAGAACCAGGAAGGCCAGCAGCACCAGGATGGCGGCGCTCGTCTTGGCCACGAAAGCACGCTCCGGGCTATCCGCCCAGATGTAGATCTGCACCGGCAGGACCGTCGCCGGGTCAGTGATGCCGCCGGGGATGTCGACGATGAAGGCGACCATGCCGATCATCAAGAGCGGCGCCGTCTCGCCCAGGGCCTGCGCCATGCCGATGATCGTGCCGGTCAGAATACCCGGCATGGCCAGGGGCAGGACGTGGTGGGTCAGGACCTGAACCTTGGAGGCGCCCATGCCGAGCGCCGCCTCGCGGATCGAGGGCGGCACGGCCTTCAAGGCCGCCCGCGACGCGATGATGATCGTCGGCAGGGTCATCAAGGCCAGCACCATGCCGCCGACCAGCGGCGCCGAGCGCGGCAGGCCGAAGAAGTTCAGGAACACGGCCAGACCGAGCAGACCGAAGACGATCGAGGGCACGGCCGCGAGGTTGTTGATGTTCACCTCGATCAGGTCCGTCAGCTTGTTCTTCGGCGCGAACTCCTCGAGGTAGGCGGCCGAGAGCACGCCGATCGGGAAGCTGATCAGCAGGGTGACCAGGAGCGTGAAGAAGGAGCCCACCGCGGCGCCCCAGATGCCGGCCAGCTCCGGCTCGCGGCTGTCGCCGGACGTGAAGAAGGGGGTGTTGAAGCGCGTCTCGACCGCGCCGCTGGCTTCCAGCGTATCGACCCAGCCGATCTCGATGTCCTTCACCCGGCGCTCGTCCTCGGGCACATCCCGTGGGATCAGGCCCTTGATGAAGCTGTCGATATCGTCCGAGGCCGTGAGCCAGACCCGCTGACTGCTGCCGATCACGGTGTTGTCTTCCAGGACCATGTCGGCCAGTTGCAGGCCGCCGCCCGAGGAGATCATGCCGTAGAGCGCGCGCCGCTCGCGGCGGTCGGAGACGTCCGGGAACTGCGCCTTCAGCGCGTCCTTGATCAGGCCGTCGTAGTCGGCGCGGCGCAGGGTGTTGCGCTCGCGGGTGCCCGCCGGGTCGATCTTGTCGCCGTCGAAGACGATGTCGAGGGCGATGTAGGACTGGGTGAAGGCCGGAATGGCCTTGACGGCGATCGAGAAGACCAGCAGGCCCAACATGGCCACGGCCGCGAGGATCGCAAGCTGACCCCAGAGGCGGAACCGGCGCTCGGCGGCGTAGCGCCTGCTCAGGCGTGCTTCGGAAAGATCCGGCCGGCGGATGGCCGGCGCGGCGTCTGCGACGGCCTCAGTCATATTTTTCTCTGTATTTCCGGACGACATTGAGGGCGACCACGTTCAAGGAAAGCGTGACGATGAAGAGCACCAGGCCGAGCGCGAAGGCGGCGAGCGTCTTGGCGCTGTCGAATTCCTGGTCGCCGACCAGCAGCGTGACGATCTGCACCGTCACCGTGGTTACGGCCTGTAGCGGATTGGCCGTCAGATTGGCCGCGAGGCCGGCGGCCATGACCACGATCATGGTCTCGCCGATCGCCCGGCTGATGGCCAGCAGCAGGCCGCCGACGATGCCCGGCAGGGCGGCCGGGAAGATGACCTGCTTGATCGTCTCGGACTTGGTCGCGCCGAGCGCATAGGCGCCGTCGCGCAAGGTCTGTGGCACGGCGTTCATGACGTCGTCCGACAGCGAGGAGACGAAGGGGATGATCATGATCCCCATGACCGCGCCGGCCGCCAGCGCCGATTCCGAAGAGACGGAGAGGCCGATGCTCTCGCCCGCGTTGCGGAAGAAGGGCGCCACGGTGAGGGCGGCGAAGAAGCCGTAGACCACGGTCGGCACGCCGGCCAGGATCTCGAGCATCGGCTTGGCGAAGGAGCGGACCTTCGGCCCGGCGTACTCGGACATGTAGATCGCCGAGAAGAGGCCGATCGGCGCGGCCACCGCCATCGCGATGACGGTGATCAGCAGCGTGCCGGCGAACAGCGGGATGGCGCCGAAGGCACCGGTCGAGCCGACCTGCTCGGCGCGCAGGGCGGTCTGCGGGCTCCATTCGAGCCCGAAGAGGAATTCGGTGAGGGGCACGCGCGCGAAGAAGCGCAGCGCCTCGAAGAGCAGCGACAGGACGATGCCGATGGTGGTCAGGATGGCGATCGTCGAGGCGATGATCATGACGATGTTGAGCACCCGCTCGACCTGATTGCGGGCCCGCAGATCGCCGTGGATCAGCTTGCGGCCGAACACCAGCCCGAGGATCGCGATGGCCAGGCCGACCACGATCATCGCGATCCGGCCGATGTCGCGGACGCCCGCGTAGCTGTCGGCGGCGGCTTGCAGCGCGGGATCGACCTCGCCGCTGACGATGTTGCCCTGCGCCAGGTTCTTGATGTCGGTGACCAGCAGGGAGAGCTGGTCGTCGCCCATGGTCTCGGCCTTGGGCGGCAGGTTGTTCATCAGCATCGACTGGGCGATCACCGGCTCGAAGATCAGCCAGGCGACCACGATCACGAAGGCGGGCAGACCGCACCAGAGCGCCACGTAGAGGCCGTGATAGCTCGGCAGGGAGTGCAGTCGGCTCGGCTGGCCGTCGACCACCGCCACCGAGCGGCTGCGGCCCATGTAGTAGCCGACCACCGACAGGGCCAGCAGGACCACAATGAGAACGAAGACCGCCATTTGTTCCCCTCGACCTGCCCCTTCGCCCCGAAACGCTGCCGCAACGCGGAGGCTCTATCGGCGATCCCGGCGCCGGCCCCGGAAAAGCGGCTCGGCCGGCGCCCCGGAAGGGCGCCGGCCGGACCTCACGTCATCACATCGTCAGGGGCTGTAGACCCAAGGCGCTCTGACGGATAGCCGAGCGATCGTTGGTGGGCAGCGGGATCAGGCCCTTGTCGACCAGGTAACCCTCGTCGCCCCAAGCCTTGTCGCTGGTGAACTCGCCGACGAAGTCGCTGATGCCGGGCACCACGCCGACGTGCTCCTTCTTGACGTAGAAGTACAGCGAACGCGAGATGCCGTAGTCGCCACCGGCGATGTTCTCGAAGGTCGGCTCGACGCCGCCGACGTTGGCACCCTTGATCTTGTCCGCGTTCTGATCGAGGAAGCTGAAGCCGAAGATGCCGACCGCGTTCGGGTTGGCCTCGAGCTTCTGGACGATCAGGTTGTCGTTCTCGCCGGCCTCGATGAAGTGGCCGTCCTCGCGCATGGAGTGCGCGACCGCCTTGAAGGCCTTCTTGTCGGACTTACGCAGAGCCTTGAGGTCGTCGTAAGTCTTGGCGCCGCCCTCCATGGCCAGCTCGACGAAGGCGTCGCGGGTGCCGCTGGTCGGCGGCGGGCCCAGCACCTCGATCTTGGTGTCCGGCAGCGAGGAGTCGATGTCGCTCCACTTCTTGTAAGGGTTCGGCACCATCTTGCCGTCCATCGGGACTTCCTTGGCCAGGGCCTGGAAGACCTGCTGCTTGGTCAGCGCGATGTCCGGGCCGCCCTTGGCGTTGGCCAGGACGATGCCGTCGAAGCCGATCTTCACCTCGACGATGGTGACGCCGTTCTTGGCGCAGGTCTCGAACTCGGAGGACTTGATCCGCCGGGAGGCGTTGGTGATGTCGGGGTGCTCAACGCCGACACCCGAGCAGAACAGCTTCATGCCGCCGCCCGAGCCGGTGCTCTCGACCACCGGGGTCTTGAAGTCCGTCGACTTGCCGAACTGCTCGGCAACGGCGGTCGAGAAGGGGAAGACGGTCGAAGAGCCGACGATGCGAATCTGGTCGCGGGCCTCGGCTGCGCTTTGACCGGCGACGGTCGCGAGCGCGGCGATGGCCGCGATCGACAGGGTTTTTCGGATCACGTTTCGATCTCCGCAATTGATCAGGTGGGAAGGTGCGTCGGAGGAGGCGGCCGGTCATCCCGAGGCCCCTCAGCGCGTCGAACCTAGGGTCCCACCGCAACGGGTATATGACCGTTACATTACGGTTCCGTGACAACGGCGGATGAATCTGTCCACAGGTCTAAGGCCGGCGGTGGCCCAGCGGGGCCGGGCGGGGCCGGGTCATTCCGCCGCCATCTCGTCCTGGCCGGCGGTGACGGCGGGCAGCATGACGGTGAAGGTCGAGCCCTCGCCCTCGACGCTCTCGACCTCGATGGCGCCGCGGTGCCGGTTGACGATGTGCTTGACGATGGCCAGGCCCAGGCCGGTGCCGCCGAGGCGCCGGGAGCGGGCCTTGTCGATCCGGTAGAAGCGCTCGGTGAGCCGCGGCAGGTGCTCGCGGGCGATGCCCTCGCCGCGGTCGATCACCGAGACCGCCACGGCCGGCATGCCGAGGCGCTGCCGGGCCCGCGCCTGGTCGCCCGCGACGACCCGCACCGCGGTGCCGGCCTTGCCGTACTTGACCGCGTTGTCGATCAGGTTCTGGAACACCTGGCCGAGGTCGTCGGCGTCGCCGATCACCGGCCGCAGGCCGGCCAGCTCGATCTCGACGGTCATGTTCTTCTCGCGCGCCGGCGGCTCGACGCTGCCGACCACCGAGCGGATCAGGCGCTCCAGGTCGGCCTCCTCGGTCGGCGCCGTGTGCTCCTTCATCTCGATGCGCGAGAGCGACAGCAGGTCCTCGACCAGGCGGGTCATGCGCAGGGCCTGGTCGTGCATGATCGACAGGAAGCGGTGGCGGGCCTCCTGGTCGTCTCGGGCCGGCCCGCGCAGGGTCTCGATGAAGCCCAGCAGGCTCGACAGCGGGGTGCGCAGCTCGTGGCTGGCGTTGGCCACGAAGTCGGCCCGTAGCTGCTCGGCGCGCTTGACGCTGGTCAAGTCGTGCAGAGTCATGATCGCCACCGTGCCGTCGGCCGCCGGCGCCGGCAGCCGCGCCGCCCGGGCCGAGAAGTTCCGCTGCACCGGCCCCGGGATGGTGAACTCGACGACCCGGGCGCCGGCACCGGCGAGGATCTCGTCGACCGCCTCCAGCAGGGTCGGCTCGCGCAGCACGTCGGTCAGGTCGCGGCCGGTCACGCCGCCGCCGAACAGCGTCTGGGCGGCCGCGTTGAGCCGCACGATGCGGCGCCGGCCGTCGAGCATGACCAGGGGATCGGGCAGGTTGGTGAGCACCGCCTCGTTGCTGGCGACGGCGGTCTCCAGCGCGGCCAGCCGCCGGCGCTGCGCCTCGGCGGCGGTGAGCAGGCTGCGCTCGACCGCCGGCAGGAGCAGCGACTCGCGCGACCGGAAGGGATCGGCGACGGCCTCCTCCCGGCCCTGGCCGAGCGCCTCGATCTGCCGGCGCAGGCGGCGGACCTCGGCGCGATGGCGATAGATCAGGATCACCGCCCCGGCGAGCACCAGGGCCGCGCCGACGAAAGCCCAGGACCAGGGCAGCGCGCCGGAGAGCGCCGCGGCCAGGAGCACCAGCCCGCCCGGCGCCGCGACCAGCGCCAGCGCCGGCGCGTAGCGCCCCCAACGCTCGGCGGGCGGGTCGTGGGGCTCCTGCGGTGGGTTGGTCATGGCCTGCCTGATGCCATCAAGGGACCCGCCGACGACCCGGCAGCAACATCGCGAGGGCGCCGAGGGCCGCGGGCGGGGGGAGGCTGCAATCGGCCGCCCACTGTACCGTGGACCGGCCTATGTTAACATTACCCCTATGAAACTTTCTCGACACTGGCCGGCGGCGCTGCTGCTGGCGATCGTCCTGGCGCCGGCGCCGAGCCTGGCCCAGGGCGGCGAGCAAGACGAGCTCTCGGGGCTGATCGACGAGCTCCGCCTGCTGCTCGACAGGGGCGAGCGCGAGCGGCTGGCCGATCCCTGGTACCTGCGTGACCTGCGGGCCCTGGTCGACCGCTACGACTGGCCCTGGCGCAAGCGCCTGCTGAGCGACGACTTCTCGAGCCGCGGCCCGCAGCCGGCCGAGCCCTGGCAGGTCACCGCCGGCGAGTTCCTGATCGACTGGCGGCACGGCCTGCGCTCGCTGGTCCGGCCCGCGGCGCCCCAGCAGACGGGCAGCCAGGGCGGCCAGCAGGGCGGCCAGGTGAGCTCCGAAGACGCCGCCAAGGCCCTGATCGGCTCGATCCTGCAGCAGGCGCTCGGCGGCCAGGGCCAGCAGCAGCAACAAGGGCAGGGTCAGGCACCGCAGGACCCGGGCTTCGCCGCGGTGGTCGCGCCGATCCGCATCTCCAACGCCTTCGCCATCAAGGTCGCGCTCAGCGAGCGGCCGGTCGATCAGCTCAGCCTCGGCCGCCTCGAGCTCGGCCCCTACCAGGGCCAGGCGGCGCAAGCCGGCTACCGCCTGATCTACAGCCCGATCGCGCCGCCCGGCACGCCGAGCCTCGAGCTAATCCGGGTCTCCTCGCGCGGCACCAGCGCGACCCTCGAGCTGACCGACGCCAAGCTCGGCCTCGGCGACGGCGCCGTGCACGAGCTGCTCTGGACCCGCGACCGCGGCGGCAAGATGGTCGTGGCGCTCGACGGCAAGACGCTCTTTTCGGTCGTCGACCGCGGCTTCCGCGACCCCTTCGACGGCTTCTCGGTGGTCAACGCCGGCGGCGACTACGCGCTGCGCCAGGTGGTCATCGACGGCACGCAGTAGCGCGTCCGGCCGGTCGGACGCGCTTCACAGCAGCGCCTGCTGCTCGAACTCCGACTCGTGCGCGGCGATGGCCGCGGCGATGACCAGGTCGTTGACCGTCGCGCCGAACTGGACCACCTGGGCCGGCTTCGAGAGACCGATCAGGATCGGGCCGATGACGCTGCCGCCGCCGATCCGCGGAATCAGCTTGGCGACGATGTTGGCGGAGTGCAGGCCCGGCATGATCAGGATGTTGGCCGGGCCGGACAGCCGGCAGAAGGGAAAGAAGCGCTTCATCAGGCCGCCGTCGAGGGCGATGTTGGCCTGCATCTCGCCGTCGAACTCGAAATCGACGTCGCGCTCGCAGAGCAACCGGACGGCCTCGCGCGTGTGCCGCGCGCTCTCGCGCAGCGGGTTGCCGAAGTTGGAGTAGGACAGGAAGGCGACGCGCGGCTCGTGGCCGAGCAGCCGGACCTGCTCGGCGCTCTGGATCGCGATGTCGGCGAGCTGGTCGGCGGTCGGCGTCTCGTGCACCGCGGTGTCGGCGATGAAGACCGTACGCTCCGGCGCCGCCAGGATCGACAGGCCGAAGACCCGGTGGCCGGTCTTAACGTCGATCGCCCGCAGGATGTCCTCGAAGGCGACGCGGAAGGTCCGCGTCAGGCCGGTCACCATGGCGTCGGCCTGGCCGCAGGCCACCATGCAGGCCGCGAAGACGTTGCGGTTCTGGTTGACCATGCGCTGGCAGTCGCGCTCCAGGCGGCCGGTCCGCTGCAGCCGGCCGTAGAGATAGTCGGTGTAGGCCTTGTTGTGCTCGGAGAGCCGGGCGTTGTGGATCTCGAGCCCGGTGCCGTCGAGGCCGACGGCCTCCAGGGTCTCGTAGATCGGCTCCTCGCGCCCGACCAGGACCGCGGTGCCGTAGCCGGCGTTGTTGTAGGCGATGGCGGCGCGGATGCTGTCCTCCTCCTCGCCCTCGGCGAAGACCACGCGCTTCGGCTTCTCGCGGACCGAGTCGAAGATCGTGTGCATGGCCGCGGCCGTCGGGTCGAGCCGGGCGGAGAGCTCGTGCTTGTAGACCTCGAAGTCGTCGATCGGCCGGCGGGCAACGCCGGTCTCCATCGCCGCCTTGGCGACCGCGCTGGGCACGGCGGCGATCAGCCGCGGGTCGAAGGGCGCCGGGATGATGTAGTCCTTGCCGTAGTGCAGGCGCCGGCCGGCGTAGGCGCGGTAGACCTCGTCCGGCACGTCCTCGCGCGCCAGCTCGGCCAGGGCCCGGGCGGCAGCGATCTTCATCTCCATGTTGATGGTCGAGGCGCGGACGTCGAGCGCGCCGCGGAAGATGTAGGGAAAGCCGAGCACGTTGTTGACCTGGTTCGGGTAGTCCGAGCGGCCGGTGGCGATGATCGCGTCCGAGCGGATCTCGCGGACCTCCTCCGGCGTGATCTCCGGGTCGGGGTTGGCCATGGCGAAGATGATCGGCTTGTCGGCCATCGAGCGGACCATGGCCTCGTCGACCGCGCCCTTGACCGAGAGGCCGAAGAAGACGTCGGCGCCCTGCAGCGCCTCGGCCAGGCTGCGCGCCTCCGTGTCGACGGCATGGGCCGATTTCCACTGGTTCATGCCCTGCTCGCGGCCGCGGTAGATGACGCCGCGGGTGTCGCAGAGCACGACCTGCTCGTGCGGCACGCCGAGCGCCTTGATCAGCTCGGCGCAGGCGATGCCGGCCGAGCCGGCGCCGTTGATCACCATGCGGATGTCGCCGGCGCCGCGGCCGGTCAGCTCCAGGGCGTTGATCAGGCCGGCGGCGGCGATGATCGCGGTGCCGTGCTGGTCGTCGTGGAACACCGGGATGTCGAGCAGCTCCTTGAGCTGCGCCTCGATCCTGAAGCACTCCGGCGCCTTGATGTCCTCCAGGTTGATGCCGCCGAAGGCGGGCCCCAGGAAGCGCACGCAGTTGATGAACTCCTCGACGTCGTTGGTGTCGATCTCCAGGTCGATGCCGTTGACGTCGGCGAAGCGCTTGAAGAGCACCGACTTGCCTTCCATCACCGGCTTGGAGGCGACGGCGCCCAGGTCGCCCAGGCCGAGCACGGCGGTGCCGTTGGAGATCACCGCCACCAGGTTGCCCTTGTTGGTGTAGTCGTAGGCGCGGCCCGGGTCCTCGGCGATCTTCAGGCAGGGCGCGGCGACACCCGGCGAATAGGCGAGCGACAGGTCGCGCTGGGTGGTCAGCGGCTTGACCGCGCGGATCTCCAGCTTGCCGGGCTTGCCGCCGGCATGGAACTGCAGCGCGTCTTCCTCGAGGTTCGGGTACTTGCCCGCTTCCATGGCCAGAGCTCTCCCTGCGGTCTCGTTGCTTGTTCTTGGCTTGAGGGGCGGGCGGCCGCGCCCTAGCGGCACCCTGGGCTTGTCAAAGGATGTTAGAGAGCGCCCCAGAGGGCGTCAAAGCGGCCGGCGGTGGCTGTGGACGTCGGCGGCCCCATGCTCGCTGAGGATCGCCTTGGCCGCGGCGGCGCGCTCCGGCGTCTCGACCCGGACCCAGAGCAGCACCGCGCCGGCCTCCAGGGCGCGGGCGAAGTTCTCGGTGTCGGGCGTCGCCTTGATCTCGTCGAGCGCCTCCTTGATGGCCGCGCCGGTCAGCCCGGCGGCGACCAGCCCGGCGATGGCGGCGCCGACCGGCCCGGAGGCGATCATGATCAGGCCGGCGGCGGCGATCGGCCCGACGTAGTGGATCTCGCCGACCAGCCCGGCCAGGGTCTGCCGCCAAGCCTCGCCGCTCGGCCCGCTGGCCGCCAGGGACTCGTGGCTGTCCAGCACCGAGAGGTCCTCGGGCGGGAAGCCGGCCGCGCGCAGCGCCTCGACCACGCGCTGGAAGGTCTCGCGCTCGGCGAAGCGGCCGACCACCTCGACGCTCTGCGTCCCGAGAGGCTCCTTGTCGCTCACGGCTTGTCCCTCACTGCTTGTCGCTCATGGGGGCGCCCTGCGCCTGTCTGCTGCCGTCCCAGTCTGGGCGCTGCGGCGCGCCCTGACCAGCGATGCGATCAATAATCTCGGCGGTGGCGCGGGCGGGCTCGGCGGCAGCCATCACCGCGCCCATGACCGCGACCCCGGCGGCGCCGGCCTCGCACAGCGCGGCGACCCGCTCGGCCGTGACGCCGCCCAGCGCCAGCACCGGGATCGGCAGGCCTCGGGCCACGGCGCGCAAGCCGTCGAGACCGAGCGGCGGGCCGTAGCCCGGCTTGCTCGGGCTCTCGAAGACCGGGCTCAGGGTGACGTAGTCGGCGCCCGCCGCCGCGGCGCGCTCGGCCTCCGCCGGGTCGTGGGCGCTGAGGCCGATCAGCGCGGTCTCGCCGAGCAGGTCGCGCGCCGCCTTGGGATCGCCGTCGCGCGGCAGGTGCACGGCATCCAGGCCGCAGGTGAAGGCGTCGGCGGCGCTGCCGGCGAGGGCGAGGCGCACGCCGTAGGTCTCGGCGATCGGCTTGAGCGCCTGCGTCATGGCGGCGAGATCGTCCGGCGGCAGGTCCTTCTCGCGCAGCGCCAGCCAGCGCGCGCCGCCGGCGAAGGCCCGGGCGGCGACCTCGACCAGCGGCCGGCGCGCCTGCCGGCGATCGGTGAAGACCAGCAGCGGCGGCGCCGGCAGCGCGGTCACGAGCCGATCAGGCCGAGCCGCGGGCTCGAGGCCTCCGCGTGGTCGAGCCTGGGGATGCGCCCGGCCAGGCGGGCGGCGCGGCCGGCGGCGACCGCGTCGCGCATGGCCCCGGCCATGACGACGGGGTCGCGGGCCTTGGCGATCGCCGTGTTGAGCATGACCGCGGCGCAGCCGAGCTCCATGGCCCGGGCGGCGTCCGAGGCCGTGCCGATGCCGGCGTCGAGGATCACCGGCACCGGGCTCTGCCGGCAGACGATCTCGATGTTGTAGGGGTTGCAGAGGCCCATGCCGGAGCCGATCGGCGATCCCAGGGGCATGACCGCCGCCGCGCCGGCATCCGCCAGGCGCAGGCAGGCCACCGGATCGTCGTTGCAGTAGGGCAGCACGACGAAGCCCTCCTTGACCAGCGTCTCGGTCGCCTCGACGAGCTGCAGGACGTCCGGATAGAGCGTCTCGCGGTCGCCGATCAGCTCGAGCTTGAGCCAGTTGGTCTCCAGCGACTCGCGCGCCAGCTCGGCGGTCAGCAGGGCGTCGCGCAGGGTCTCGCAGCCGGCGGTGTTGGGCAGCAGGCGGTAGCGCTCGCCGAGCAGGTCGAGCGGCCCCTCCTCGTAGCCTTCGAGGCTCATGCGCCGGATCGAGACGGTGACCAGCTCGGCGCCGGAAGCGGCGATGGCGTCCAGCATGACCTGCTGGTTCGGGTAGAGCGAGCTGCCGGCGATCAGGCGGGAGCGAAAAGCCTCGCCGGCGATGTGCAGCGCGTCCTCGCCGCTGCCGCTCGCCGTGGGCATGGAGGTGACGGACATAGCTCTCACTTCTCCTTCAGCCGCCGCGGGCCGGGCGGACGATCTCTACTTCGTCGTCGGGCCGCAGCGCGGTCTGCGACCAGCGGCCGCGCGGCGCGACGGCGCCGTTGTGCGCGATGGCCAGGCCCTTGACGCCCGGGTCCAGGCCGAGCTCGCGCAGCAAGGCCTCCAAGGTCTCGGCCGCCGTGGTCCGGCGCTCGCCGTTGACCCGGATGCTGGCGCTCATGGCCGGGCCCCCGCCGCGGCCTCGAGCGGCCGCGCCGGCGCCGCGAAGCGCTCCGGGCCGAAGCCGGCGAGCGCCGGCATCGCCGGCCGGCCGAGGATCGCGTCGCTGAGCGCGGCGGCGGTGACCGGCGCCAGCAGGATGCCGTTGCGGTGGTGGCCGGTGGCGTGCCAGAGGCCGGCGAGCCGGCCCGGCCCGAGGATCGGCGCATCGTCGCGGCTGGTCGGCCGGAAGCCGACCCAGGTCTCGGCCACGGCCAGGTCCTCGATCGCCGGCAGCACCCGCCGGGTCGCCTCGAGCAGGGCATAGAGGCCGCCGGCCGTCAGGCTCCCGTCGAAGCCCTGCTCCTCGACCGTGGCGCCGATCAGCAGGCGGCCGTCGCGGCGCGGCACCAGGTAGACCCCCGGCGCCCAGAGCACCCGCTCGAGCAGCGGCCGGGCCGGATCCATGGCCAGCGCCAGCATCTGGCCCTTGACCGGGCGCACCGGCGGCTGGTCGGCCTCCGGCAGGCCGGGCAGCAGGCGCGACCAGGCGCCGGCCGCCAGCACGACGGCATCGGCCTCGTGGCTCTCGCCGCCGAGCTGCAGGCCCCGCGCCCGGCCGCCCTGGGCCAGCAGGCCGGTGACCGCGCGGCCCTCGTGCAGCCGGCCGCCGGCCCGCGTGAAGGCCAGCTTCAGGGCCTGCACCAGCAGCCGGTTGTCGACCTGGTGGTCGGCGGCGCTGAACACGGCGGCGGCGATGCCGGGCTTGAGGTGCGGCTCCAGGCGCCGCGCCTCGCTGCCCGTGAGCCAGTCGAGCGCCAGGCCGAGGCCCTGCTGGAACTCGGTGAGGAAGCGCAGGCGCCGGGCATCGTCCTGGGTCGTGGCGACGACCAGGGTGCCCTCGTCGCGGTAGCCGACGCTCAAGCCCGAGGCCGCTTCCAGCTCGTCGCGGAAGGCCGGCCAGAGCTGGCGGCCGAGCAGGGTCAGGGCCAGCAGCGCCTCCTCGCCCGGCTCGCACTCGACGCCGGCCGCGAGCATGCCGGCGGCCGCGTCGCTGGCACCGCTGCCGGCCCGGTCGCGCTCGAAGACGTCGACGCCGACGCCGGCCTGCGCCAAGCGCCAGCCGATGCCGAGGCCCGAGACCCCGGCGCCGACGATGGCGACGCGCGCGGGGCCGTCCCGTCGCTTGGCTTGGACCCGTCGCTTGGCTTGGATAGGAGTCACGCTCGACAGTCTCCCTTCGCTGGCATAACCCAGATCAGGTTCGATGGGTCTGTTCTCAGCCGGCCGGCCGATTTTCGGCCCGCCGGCACCCCAGCCTTGTCATGGGCGCCTATCTTAGGTCTTGTCGGAGGCGGCGCAAGCCGACCGCCCCGTCGCCCCAATGGCCAGCCGCCCGAGTAGCAAAACGTGCCCGACAGCCCGACTCAGCCCGACCCGACGCCGCCGGCTGCCGGCACGACGCCGATGATGGCGCAGTACCTGGCGCTCAAGCGCGAGCACCCGGACTGTCTGCTGTTCTACCGCATGGGCGACTTCTACGAGCTGTTCTTCGAGGACGCGGCGGCGGCCGCCGCGGCCCTGGACATCACCTTGACCAAGCGCGGCCAGCACCGGGGCGAGGACATCCCGATGTGCGGCGTGCCGGTGCATGCCGCCGACAACTACCTCTCGCGGCTGATCCGCAAGGGCTTCAAGGTCGCCATCGGCGAGCAGGTCGAGGACCCGGCCGAGGCCAAGAAGCGCGGCGCGAAGTCGGTCGTGAAGCGCGACGTGGTGCGGGTCGTCACGCCCGGCACGCTCACCGAGGACGAGCTGCTCGACGCCCGGTCGCACAACTATCTGGCGGCCCTGGCCGAGGCCGGCGGCGCGCTCGGCCTGGCCTGGCTCGACGTCTCGACCGGCGACTTCACGGCCCAGCCCGTGACCGAAGCCGGCGTCGCCGCCGCGCTGGCGCGCCTGCAGCCGGGCGAGCTGCTGCTGGCCGAGCGGATGCTTGAGCGGCCGGCGCTCTTCGAGGCCTTCGCCGATCACCGCGACGTGCTGTCGCCGCTGCCCGGCGCGCGCTTCGACAGCGAGAACGCGCGGCGCCGTCTGGAAGAGCTGTTCGGCGTCAAGGCGCTCGACGCCTTCGGCGACTTCGGGCGCGCCGAGCTGGCCGCGGCCGGCGCCCTGGTCGACTACGTCGAGCTGACCCAGCGCGGCCGGCTGCCGCACCTGACGGCGCCGCGCCGCCTGGCCGACGGCGCGGTCCTGGAGATCGACGCCGCCACGCGCCGCAATCTGGAGCTGACCCAGGCCCTCTCCGGCGGCCGCAAGGGCACCCTGCTGGAGGCCCTGGACCGCACGGTGACCGGCGCCGGCGCCCGCCTGCTCGCCGCCCAGCTGGCCGCGCCGCTGACCGACCCGGCGCGGATCAACGCCCGGCTCGACATGGTGCAGTTCCTGATCGACGAGGAAGCGCTGCGCGAGAGCCTGCGCGCCGGCCTCAAGCGCTGTCCCGACATCGAGCGGGCGCTGGCGCGGCTCAGCCTCGGCCGCGGCGGCCCACGCGATCTTGCGGCGCTGCGCGACGGCTTGCGCGAGGCCGCCGCCCTGCGTCACGACCTCGAGGCCGAGGGCCTGGCGCCCCTGCCGGCCGGCCTGGCGCGCGCCGCCCTTGATCTCGGTGAACAGGGCGTGCTGGTCGAGCGCCTGGCGCGGTCTCTGGCCGAGGAGCTGCCGCTGCAGGCCCGCGACGGCGGCTTCGTCGCGGCGGGCTACAGCGCGGACCTGGACGAGCTGCGCGGCCTGCGCGACGAGAGCCGGCGGCTGATCGCCGGCCTGCAGGCGCGCTACGCCGAGGAGACCGGCATCGCCTCGCTGAAGATCCGCCACAACAACGTGCTCGGCTACTACGTCGAGGTCACCGCCGCCAACTTCGACAAGCTGCCGGACGAGGCCGACAGCCCCTTCATCCACCGCCAGTCGATGGCCAACGCCCGGCGCTTCTCGACCGTCGAGCTGGGCGAGCTGGAGCACAAGATCGCCAGCGCCGGCGAGCGCGCCCTGGCGCTCGAGCTGGCGCTCTTCGAGGACCTGGTCGGCGAGGCGCTGTCCCGCGCCGAAGCCATCGCCGAGGCGGCGGCGGCGCTGGCCGCGCTCGACCTGGCCGCGGCCCTGGCCGCCCGCGCGCTGGAGGGCCGCTGGTGCCGGCCGCAGGTCGACGACAGCCTGGCCTTCGCCATCGCCGCCGGCCGCCATCCGGTGGTCGAGGCGGCGCTGGCCAAGGCGCAGGAGGGCCGCTTCGTCGCCAACGACTGTCGGCTCGGCGACGACGAGGAAGGCCGCCGGCTCTGGCTGGTGACGGGCCCGAACATGGCCGGCAAGTCGACCTTCCTGCGCCAGAACGCGCTGATCGCCGTGCTCGCCCAGATCGGCTCCTACGTGCCGGCCGAGGCGGCGCGGATCGGCGTGGTCGACCGCCTGTTCAGCCGGGTCGGCGCCGCCGACGACCTGGCGCGCGGCCGCTCCACCTTCATGGTCGAGATGGTCGAGACCGCGGTGATCCTCAACCAGGCCGGCCCGCGCTCGCTGGTCATCCTCGACGAGATCGGCCGC
>JANQLT010000105.1 GCA_028280455.1 Kiloniellales bacterium | reverse complement strand
GACCGCGCTCAGAGAATGGGCCTACGCCAAGGCATACCCAAACTCCGACCAGCGCGCCCAGGAGCTGCCCACCTGGCTCCATCGCTACAACTGGCACAGGCCTCATGGTAGCTTGAAAGCCAATACACCCATCAGCCAACTCGGCCTATCCGAGGACAACCTGTTGAGGCTCCACACCTAGAGCGTTTTCCGATCGGACGGCACCGGCCCGCTCCCCCTCCCGGCCACGCAATAGGATACTGCCGTGGGTGGCCGGGAGGGGGAGCGGGCCGCTGCCGTGAGTCCGCGTGAGCGGAAAACGCTCTAGCCGTCGACCTCGCGGTTCCGCAGCGCCGGCCGGGCGCCGACCAGCGGGGCCAGGTCCAGCTCGGACAGACGGCCGCGGGCGACGACTTCCGGCCGCGTGCCGACTTCGAAGCTGGCGCCGCTGCGCTGCGGCGCGCTTTCGGCCACCTGAATCCGGGGCAAGCGGATTGGCGCCCGCACCTGCTGGCCGAACAGCAGCGGCTCGGGGCCGCGGCCGCCGTCGGCCCGGTTGGCCGGCTCGCGGTAGGCCTCCGGGGCGAGCCCGTCGGTGACGGTCGAAATCAGGTCGCCGAAGCCGAGGCCGGCGGAGTCGGCGTCGGCGGCCGGCGCCGGCGGCAGCGCCGCCAAGCGAACGTCGGCGGCGACGAAGCTGCCGGGCAGCATGGCGACCTGGATGCCCTCGCCCGCCCAGCCGTCGTATTGCGAGGCCCGGACAATGGCGGCGCGCACCTCGGGATGGACCGCGGCCAACTGCCGGCCGTCGACGGCGTCCGGCAGCGGCTCCAAGGGGGCGCCCGCCAGGGCGTGCTCGTAGACCACCGGCTTGCGGCAGATGTTCCCGTCCAGGATGCGGACCAGGGCGCAGTCCTCGCCCATGGCGAGCGACACGCCGTGGTCGGTCACCGCCTTGCCGGTCGCCACGTAGCTGACCGCGTCGGCCCCCATGGAGACGAAGGAGAAGGGCGTCGGCAGCAGACAGCCGCCGACCGACAAACCGAGCCCGACCACCAGCGCTACTCTGGCGAGCATCGCATCACCCCACTCAGGCAGTTGAGATCTGCTCTTACAGTGTAGGATTAACGAATCGGAAGCAAGTGCTTAATAATCAAGGAATCAGAAAAGCCGACTCGGGCGGCCTCACTCGGGCGGCAGGTCGAGCTTGAGGGACAGCTCCCGGAGCCGGGCCTCCGGGACCTCGGCCGGCGCCTTCATCATCAGGTCCTCGGCGCGCTGATTCATCGGGAACGCCACGACTTCGCGGATGTTCGGCTCGTCGGCCAGCAGCATGACGATGCGGTCGATGCCGGGGGCCGAGCCGCCGTGCGGCGGCGCCCCGAAGCGCAGCGCGGTCAGCAGGCCGCTGAAGCGCGCCTCGACCTCGGCGGCGTCGTAGCCGACGATCTCGAAGGCCTTGATCATGACCTCCGGCAGGTGGTTCCGGATCGCCCCCGAGGAGAGCTCCACGCCGTTGCAGACGATGTCGTACTGGTAGGCCTTGATGGTCAGCGGGTCCTGGCTCCGCAGCGCCTCGAGGCCGCCTTGGGGCATGGAAAAGGGATTGTGCGAGAACTCGATGGCGCCGCTCTCCTCGTCCTGCTCGTACATCGGATAGTCGACGATCCAGCAGAAGCGGAAGCTGTCCTTCTCCAGGAGATCGAGGTCGCGGCCCAGCCGGTTGCGCACGACGCCGGCGAAGCTGGCCGCGGCCGAGGCCTTGTCGCAGGCGAAGAAGACCGCGTCGCCGTCGCTCAGGCCGGCGGTCTCCTTGATCGCGGCGACCCGCTCGGGCTCCAGGTTGCGGGCGATCGGCCCGCGTGCCTCGCCCTCGGCATAGACGATGTAGCCGAGGCCGGCCGCCCCCTCGTCGCGCGCCCAGTCGTTCAGCTTGTCGAAGAAGCTGCGCGGCTGCGTGGCGGCGCCGGGCGCCGGGATCGCCCGCACCACCGAGCCCTTGTCGATCTGCTTGGCGAAGATGCCGAAGCCGCCGCCGCGGAAGGCCTCGGTGACGTCGCGGATCTCGATGGGGTTGCGCAGGTCCGGCTTGTCGCTGCCGTACTTCAGCATGGCCTCATCGAAGGCGATGCGCGGAAAGGGCGCCGGGGTCACCGCCCGGCCGCGGCTGAACTCCTCGAAGACGCCGCCGAGGACCGGCTCGATGGCCGCGAAGACATCCTCCTGGGTGACGAAGCTCATCTCGAAGTCGAGCTGGTAGAACTCGCCCGGCGAGCGGTC
Source organism: Kiloniellales bacterium (assembly GCA_028280455.1). Taxonomy (GTDB): domain Bacteria; phylum Pseudomonadota; class Alphaproteobacteria; order Kiloniellales; family JAKSDN01; genus JANQLT01. The sequence goes on along the minus strand of JANQLT010000105.1, from coordinate 74,674 downwards.
GGCCCGGCTGTCCTCGTCGCGGAAGCAGGGCGCGATCTGGAAGTAGCGGTCGAAGCCGGCGACCATCAGGAGCTGCTTGAACATCTGCGGCGCCTGCGGCAGGGCATAGAACTTGCCCGGGTGGATGCGACTCGGCACCAGGTAGTCGCGCGCGCCCTCCGGGCTGCTGGCGGTCAGGATCGGCGTCTGGAACTCGGCGAAGCCCTGGTCGATCATGCGCCGGCGGATCGAGGCGATGACCGAGGTGCGCAGCTTGATCTTCTCCTGCATCTTCTCGCGCCGCAGGTCGAGATAGCGGTAGCGCAGGCGGATCTCCTCGCCGGAGTCCTCGTCGGAGTTGACCTGCAGGGGCAGCAGCTCGGCGCGCGACTGCACCTCGAAGCTGTCGATCTGCACCTCGACGTGGCCGGTCGGCAGGTTCGGGTTGACGGTCTCCTCGTCGCGCGTGACGACCGGGCCGGTCACCGTCACCACGCTCTCGACCTTGACCGCCTCGGCCGCGGCGAAGAGCGGCCCCGAGACGTCGATGACGCACTGGGTCAGGCCGAAGTGGTCGCGCAGGTCGATGAACAGAAGCTGGCCGTGGTCGCGCTTGCGGTGCACCCAGCCGGACAGGCGAACCCTCTCGCCGGCGTGCTGCGGACGCAGCTCGCCGCAGCTATGCGTGCGGTAGGGATGCATGACGGACTTCTCCTGGCAGGACGGCGAGAGCGGGCGCGGGCACGAGCGCGCTGGGGGCCCGGCCGAAACGGGCGCAAAAAGGGACCGAAGGCCCCGAGCTTGTCAAGACCAGCGGGCTTTTGAGCCGGCGGGCGATTGCCTGTATATGGCCGTCCCATGACCCTGATCGCCGAACAGGCCGAGCTGGAGGCCTTCTGCGCCGATCTGGCCGGCGCCGACTTCCTCGCCGTCGACACCGAGTTCATGCGCGACAACAGCTACTGGCCGCGGCTCTGCCTGCTGCAGATCGCCGGGCCGAAGCGCGCCGCGGCCATCGACTGCCTGGCCGCCGGGCTCGACCTGGCGCCGGCGCTGGCCCTGCTGGCCGACAGCGGCCTGCTCAAGGTCTTCCACGCCGGCCGCCAGGACCTGGAGATCTTCTTCCACATGACCGGGGCCGTGCCGGGCCCGGTCTTCGACAGCCAGCTCGCCGCCATGGTCTGCGGCTTCGGCGACCAGCCGAGCTACGAGCAGCTCGCCAAGTCGCTCGCCCGGGCGCGGATCGACAAGGCCTCCCGCTTCTCCGACTGGACCCGGCGGCCGCTGCCCAAGCGGCAGCTCGACTACGCCCTGGCCGACGTCACCCACCTGCGCAAGATCTACGAGAAGCTCGCCCGGCGGCTGGAGGAGAACGGCCGCAGCCATTGGCTCGACGAGGAGATGGCGCTGCTCTCCAATCCGGAGACCTACCGCCTCGAGCCGAGCGAGGCCTGGCGCCGGCTGAAGAGCCGCTCCAGCGACCGGCGCTACCTCGGCCTGCTGCGCGAGCTGGCCGCCTGGCGCGAGGTCGAGGCCCAGCGCCGCGACATCCCGCGCAACCGCATCGTCCGCGACGAGCAGCTCTACGACCTGGCCGGCCGTGCCCCGCGCAGCGCCAAGGAGCTGGCCCACACCCGCGGCCTCGACAAGTCCATGGCCCAGGGCAAGCTGGGCGAGCAGCTCCTGGCGGCCATCGAGCGCGGCCTGGCCCTGCCCGACTCCGAGCTGCCGGAAGCGCCGCGCCGCAACGACCTGCCGCGCGGGCTCGGCCCCGTCGTCGACCTGCTGAAGGTCTTGCTCAAGCTGCGCTGCGAGGAGAACGACGTGGCCCAGAAACTGGTCGCCAGCAGCGCCGACCTGGAGCAGATCGCCGCCGACGACCAGGCCGCCGTGCCGGCGCTCGAAGGCTGGCGCTTCGAGCTCTTCGGCAAGCACGCGCTGGCGCTCAAGAACGGCGGCCTGGCGATCGGCCTCGAAGGCCGCAAGACCCGCCTGATCGAGCTGGAAGATTAGAGCGATAGCGGATTCAGGTGGCATCGCCGGACCGCTGCCGGAGGGAAACGAACCGCCCCCTCACCCGGCTCCGGCTAAGCGCAGGCTTGGTGAGGCGCAGCCGAGCTTAGCCGGAGCCGGGTGAGGGGGCGGTTCGTTTCGACGTCGAATGCGGCCGCAACGAAAGGGTACGCCCTGGTTACCCCCCGACGATCTCGCCCTCGCGCTCGGCGGCGTCGAGCAGGGCCAGGAAGCGGCGCTCGACCGCCGTGCCGGGCGGCACCGAGCCGTCGCTGGGCAGCTTGAGGCGCAGGCGCTCGTCTTCCAGCGCCAGGGTCGTGTTCTCCAGCAAAGTCGGCACGCCGGCGGCCAGGGCGAAGGCCAGGCGCATGGCCAGGCCGAGCACCCGGGCCCGGCGCTTCGCCTTGCTGCCGAGGAGCTGCAGGGCGATCTCGGCCTCCGGGTCCTTGGCGCCGCCGCCGTAGCGGCAGTAGACCGCGTAGGCCAGGAAGGCGCGGCCGGGGTGGTCGATGCCGGCGAAGGGGAAGTAGAGGATCCGCCAGAGCCCCTGGCGCGCGCGGAAGTCCGGGTGCTGGCGCCAGGACAGGTCGGCCAGGTGGGCGGCCGCCTCGCGCAGCCGCGCCTGCTCGGCGCTCTCGTCGGGGAACAGGCCGGCGGTCCAGCGCACCAGGGCGTCGCTATAGCCCTCGAAGCGGCCGTCCTTGCGGCCGAGCTCCCGCGCCGCGGCGAGCAGCGGATCGCGATCGCGCTCGGCCTCGTCGAGCCGGACGTGCAGGAAGCCCTCGCGCAGGCCATAGGACGACCAGATCACCGACTTCGACTCCAGCCGCCGCGCGACCATGCGCAGCAGGCGCGCCGCATAGGGCACGCCGCCGATGCGCCGCCGCGACAGGCTGGGAATCTGCGACAGGGACCGGCGGCTCTGGCCGGCCAGCAGGCGCATCATCGGATCGACCTGGCGGCTCGGCAGGCTGTAGCCCTGGATGACATGGAGCGGGTACTTGTCCTGGTCCATGAGGATCCGGCAGATCGCCCGCCAGGCGCCGCCGACGGCGTAGAAGTCCAGGCCGCGCGCCTGCTTGAGCCAGGGCACGCCGTCGAGCTGCCGCTCGATCTCGGCTTCCGCCGCGGCGGCGCCGCGCCGCGCGTGACGCAGCGGACCGAGCGTCAAGGTGGCCCAGTCGAGGATCTTGCCGCCGCCGAGGCGAACCAGCTCCAGACTCCCACCGCCGAGATCGCCCATCACGCCCTCGGCCTCGGGAAAGCCCGACAGCAGGCCGTGGCCGGCGATCGTCGCTTCCTCCTCGCCGCTCAGCAGGCGCACCGGGAAGCCGGTGCAACGCTCGACCTCGGCGATGAAGGCCTTGCCGTTCTCCGCGTCGCGCGCGGCGGCGGTGGCCAACTGGGTGACCTCGCCGATACCCATGCCGCGGACCAGCCGGGCGAAGCGCTCCAGGTTGAGCAGCGCCATCTCGACCGCCGCTTCGCTCAAGCGGCCGCTGCTGTCGAGCTCGCGGCCGAGGCCGCAGATCACCTTCTCGTTGAAGACCGGTGTCGGGACGCGCTTGATGCCTTCGAAGACGACCAGCCGGATCGAGTTGGAGCCGATATCGACGACGGCGACGCGCCGGTCGCGCGAAGCTTCGCCCTCCGCCGAGCCCCCCGAGAGCGTCGTCGTCCAGGCTTGCGCCGCCGGCTGGACCATCCGGTATCAGGCCTTGCGCAGTTTCAGTGGCTGCCGTGACTTGGTCTTGGCCAGAGCCGAGCCGCGGCCAGAGAGCGAGGGGTTGGTCATGAAGTAGGTGTGGGCGCTGAAGGCGTCCTTGCCGGACCGGTCGCGGTGGAAGCTGCCGTCCGGCGCCAAGCTCCAGCTCTGCGCCTGATCGTTGAAGTTAGCGATCATGATCTGGTCGAGCACCTGGCGGTGCACCGTCGCGTTCTCGATCGGCACCAGCGTCTCGACCCGGCGGTCGAGGTTGCGCGGCATCCAGTCGGCGGAGGAGATGAAGATCTTGGCCTGCGGCGACGGCAGGCCCTTGCCGGCGCCGAAGCAGACGATGCGGCTATGCTCCAGGAAGCGCCCGACGATGGACTTGACGGCGATGTTGTCCGACAGGCCCGGCACGCCGGGGCGCAGGCAGCAGATGCCGCGAATCACCAGCTTGATCTCGACGCCGGCCTGGGAGGCCCGATAGAGCGCGTCGCAGATCTCGCCGTCGACCAGGGAGTTCACCTTGCCCCAGATCGCCGCCGGCCGGCCGGCGCGGGCATGCTCTATCTCCTCGTTGATGTGCTCGATCAGGGTCGTGCGCATGCTGACCGGCGCATAGGAGATCTTCTCCATCATCTCGGGGCGCGCGTAGCCGGTCATGTAGTTGAACAGCCGCGCCGCATCGCGGCATAGCGCCGGCTCGCAGGTGAAGAAGGAGAGGTCGGTGTAGATCTTGGCCGTGATCGGGTGATAGTTGCCGGTGCCGAAGTGGCAGTAGGAGCGCAGGCCGTCGGACTCGCGGCGCACGACCAGCGAGACCTTGGCGTGGGTCTTGAGCTTGAGGAAGCCGTAGACCACCTGCACGCCGGCGCGCTCCAGGTTGCGCGCCCAGCGGATGTTCTGGGCTTCGTCGAAACGCGCCCGGAGCTCGACCAGGGCGGTCACCGACTTGCCGCGCTCGGCCGCTTCGGCCAGGGCCGCGATGATCGGCGAGTCGTCGCTGGTCCTATAGAGCGTCTGCTTGATCGCCACCACGGAGGGGTCGGCCGTCGCCTGCCGCAGGAACTGCACGACGACGTCGAAGCTCTCGTAGGGGTGATGGACGATGATGTCCTTGGCGCGGATCGCCCCGAAGCAATCGCCGCCGAAGTCGCGAATGCGCTCGGGGAAGCGCGCGCTGTAGGGCGGGAACAGCAGGTCTTGCCGGTCGGACACGATGAGCTGCTTGGTGTCGACCAGGCCGAGCATGCCGTTCATGCCGAACACGTCTTCCTGCGAGACGTCCAGCTCGCGAATCAGGAAGGCGCGCAGGTCGTCGTGCATGTCGTCGTTGACGGTCAGGCGAATCACCGAGCCCCGGCGCCGGCGCCGCAGCGCGCTTTCGAACACGCGCACCAGGTCCTCGGCCTCCTCCTCGATCTCCATGTCGCTGTCGCGCAGGACACGGAAGACGCCGATGTCGCTGACCTCGAAGCGCGGGAAGAGGCTGTCGATGTGCAGGGCGATGAGCTGCTCGATCTGAATGAAGCGGGTGACCTCGCCGGGCAGGCGGATGAAACGCTCCACCTGATGCGGGATCGGGATCAGGCCGTTCAGCGTCTCGTCGTCCTCCTCGTCGTAGAGCTGCAGGACGATCGCGAAGCCGAGGTTCGGCATGAAGGGGAAAGGATGCGTCGGGTCGATGGCGATCGGCGTCAGGACCGGGAAGATCTCGTCGGTGAAGTAGCGGTCGAGCCAGACCCGGTCGGCGGCGGTCAGCTCCTCAGGGTCGAGGACGACGATGCCCTGGACCCGCAGCTCGTCGCGCAGGCCGCGCCAGCAGCGCTGCTGCTCGGCCATCAGGGTGCCGACCCGGTCGAGGATCGCGCCGAGCTGCTGCGCCGGGGTCATGCCTTCCTGGCTGGGCGTCGAGACGCCCGCCTGGACCTGGCCCTTGAGGCCGGCGACGCGGACCATGAAGAACTCGTCCAGGTTGCTCGCCGAGATCGACAGGAAGCGCAGCCGCTCGAGCAGCGGCTGATTTATGTTGTCCGCCTCGGCGAGCACCCGCTCGTTGAAGGCGATCCAGGACAGCTCGCGATTGATGAAGCGGTCCGGCGAGTCGGGGGCGATCGGGAGCGCCTTGCCGCCGGCCTCCGCCGACGGCTTGTCGGGGGCCTCCACCGCAACGCTTAGCGATCTCTGTTCCACTTTTTCCGGTCCTCTCGCGCGCTTGAGAGAATTCTATGGCCAAGGCCGAGGAAAATCATGACAAGGGGATTATACTTGCTTCTCCAGGGGTCTGGAGCGGAGATCTTAACAATCTATGAAGACCCTATTGCTGCTACGTCACGCCAAGTCGAGCTGGAAAGACGCTGACCTAGCCGATTTCGACCGGCCGCTCAACAAACGCGGCCGAAAGGCGGCGGCCAGGATGGGCCGCTTCCTGGCCGAAGAGGGCCTGGTGCCGGCCAGCGTGCTCTGCTCGGCGGCGCGCCGCGCCCAGGAAACCTGGGCCTTGGCCGCCGAGGCCCTGGGCCAGGACCTGCCGACCAAGACCTACCGCACGCTCTATCTGGCCTCGCCGGCCCGCTTGCTGGCCGTGATCCGGCGCCAGCCGGCCGAGCTGGACAGCTTGCTCATGGTCGGCCACAACCCGGGCATGGGCTCGCTGGTCCTGCGCCTCGCCGGCGGCGGCTCCGACCAGCCGGCCCTGACCCGCGTCAGCGAGAAGTATCCGACGGCCGCCCTGGCCGAGCTGACCTTCGAGGCCGCGAGCTGGGCCGAGCTGTCCCTCGGCGCGGCGCGCCTGCGGCGCTGCGTGGTGCCCCGGGATTTCGACTAGGCCCGGCGACCCGCTAGAGCGTTTTCCGCTGACGCGGGATCACGGCACCGGCCCGCTCCCCCTCCCGGCCACCCACGGCAGTATCCTATTGGGTGGCCGGGAGGGGGAGCGGACAACCTGTTGGAAGCTCACATCTAGTCGCGCCAGAAGCGCGGTCCGGCCTCGTACTCGGTCCAGGCCTCGCGGAAGTCGCTGATGTCGTGGTCCATGGTCGCCGCGTGCCAGCCGCGCACCGTGGCGCAGGCGATCGCCAGCTCCGGCGTGGCCTCGTCGCCCTTGGCCTCGGCGACCTGCTTCAGAAGCTCGGCGCCGACCACCGCGTCGTTGTAGGTGCCGAGCTTGTCCTGGATCGCCTTCAGCGACTCGAGCGATTCGCGGACCAGCTTGCGGCGGTAGAGCGAGCCGAAGAACTCCAGGCAGTAGCGCTTCTTCTTGGCCAGCAGGCGAATGCCGTGCATCTCGGCTTCGGTCAGCTTGTCGTGCTTCTTGGAGAGCTTGCGCAGCCGGCGGTCGCGCCGGTCGAGGATCTGCCGCGCCAGCTTGCCGACCGGCGCAACGGCCAGGTTGGGCTCGCCGGGCGGCGCCTCGAAAGCCCAGCCGCCGTCCTCGAGCCAGAGGTCCAGGCGCAGCAGCAGCTCGGTGTAGCGCTGCGAGCGCAGGGCCTCGCCGGCCTGCCGGTAGGCCTCCCTGCGCAGCTCCTTGGAGGCCTCGCTCAGCTCGGCCAGGCCCGTGGCGTCGCTGCAGCGCTTGCCGAGCGGCTGCAGGGTCTCGTCGATGAAGACGTCCCACTCGCGCGCCGCGCCCAGGCACTGCTGCAGCCAGCGCAGCTCGAGGCGCAGGTAGTCCAGGGCGTCGGGCCGGACGATCGGCGCGAAAGCCGCCAGCACCGCGCGCAGCCGGCGCACGCCGACGCGGAGCTGATGCACGCCCTCGATGTCGCCGGCGGCCAGCACCACCGGCTCGTTGGCGCAGATCTGCGTCAGGCAGGAGCGGGCCGCCAGCTCGAAGGCGGCGCGCGCCGTCATGGCCGGGTCGAGGCTCGCCTCCTGGGCCTTGACCGCCTTGAGGTCGACCTTCTCGCCGAGCGAGTAGCCGCGGCTCGCCTTGGTCCGGCGCTCCAGGCTGAAGGTGACCCGCTCGCCGAGCGCCAGCGCCAGCTCGTAGATCCGCGAGGAGCGGCCGGAAACCAGCTCCAGCTCCGCCTCGCAGATCGGCACCTGGCCCTCGCCGGAGACGATCTCGCCCTGGTCGAGCGCCAGCTCGAGGTCGCTGTCGGCGAAGCGCAGCGGGATCGAGGCGCGTTGGAAGTTGGTGGTGAAGACCGGCGCCAGCTTGTCGGCGACGCCGTCGGCCAGCAGCCGCGCCTGCAGGTCCTCGTCGTCGATCAGCGCCAGGTCCGGCTGCTCGCCCTCCAGCTCGGCCTCGAACTCGCGATAGTGCTTGAGGGAGCGCAGCGCGTCCTCGGCCACGGCCTTGAGGGTCTGGACCCGCTTCTGGCCGATATGGCGGACGCGCAAGGCCATGCCCTGCCGCTGCAGGGTCCGGTCCGGCGTGTCGTAGTAGACACTGACCAATTTGCGCGTTCGGGCGCGACCGCGGGCAAGCGAGCGGATCAAGGGGTGACGCCGCAAGCGCTTCAGATCTTCAGGCGTCAACGCCAGCTTGAGCTCGATCTCGTCGTTCATCGCTTTCCCTACGACCGGGGGACTAGGTCTTGGGCGCAGGTTTCAGTCAAGCGACGCTTAGATGACAGAAATATGACAAAGGCTCAACGTTGAGTTTACCTAGAGAGTGCCAGGGAATCCGCCACCGTCGAGCAAGAGGTTCTGTCCCGTGATGAAACCCGCGTGCCGGCCGCAGAGGAAGGCGCAGGCTTCGCCGAGCTCCTCCGGGTAGCCGAACCGGCCGGCCGGCACCGCCGCGCTGCGCTCGGCGCGGATCTCCTCCAGGGAGCGGCCGCTGGATTTGGCCCCGGCCTCGATGGTCGCGTTGAGCCGGTCGGTGTCGAAGGGGCCGGGCAGCAGGTTGTTGATCGTCACGTTGTGGCGCACGGTCTTGCGCGAGACGCCGGCGACGAAGCCGGTCAGCCCCGCCCGCGCGCCGTTGGACAGGCCGAGGATGTCGATCGGCGCCTTCACCGCCGAGGAGGTGATGTTGACGATGCGCCCGAAGCGGCGCTCGATCATGCCGTCGACGGTCGCCTTGATCAGCTCGATGGCGGTCAGCATGTTGGCGTCCAGCGCGCTGATCCAGTCGTCGCGGGTCCAGTCGCGGAAATCGCCCGGCGGCGGGCCACCGCAGTTGTTCACCAGGATGTCGGGCGACGGACAGGCCTCCAGCAGGCGCTCCCGGTCTTCCGGCCGGGTGACGTCGCCGGCGACCGCGGTCACCCGGCTGCCGGTGGCGCCGCCGATCTCCTCGGCGGCGGCCTTCAGCGCCTCCTCGTGGCGGGCGATGATCGTCACCTCGACGCCCTCGCGGGCCAGCGAGTGGGCGCAGGCCCGCCCCAAGCCCTTGCTCGCGGCGCAGACGATCGCCTTGCGGCCGGCAATTCCCAGATCCATGGCGCGACTCCCCTCCTCCGGTTGGCTCAGTCCTCTGCGACGGCTGCATCGCCGCCGATCTCCTGCAGCACGCTGCTCAGCAGCGGCACGGTGATGTCCTTGCGCCGCGCCAGGGCGGTGCGGTCGGCGGCCGCGGCCAGGCGGCGCGCGGCGGCGTAGCTGCGCTCCATGCGCGGCAACAGGAAGCGCAGGCCCGCCTCGTCGATGGTGAGCTGGCGGTCGGCGAAGAGCTTGACCAGGAGCGCGCGCAGCAGGGTATCGTCCGGCGCGCCGAGCGCGGCGGTCTGCAAGGTGACCAGGCGCGAGCGCAGGTCCGGCAGCGCCACGGCCCAGCGCGCCGGCCCCTCCTGGGCAGTCAGCAGCAGCGTGCCGCCCCGCTCGGCGATCAGGTTGTAGAGATGCAGCAAGGGCCGCTCGAGCGCCGGCGAGCGGGCCAGGACCCGGTCCGCGTCGTCCAGCACGGCGGCCGTCGCCTGCCCGAGAATCGCCGGCGGCTCGCGCTCGGCCAGGGCGGCCGGCGTCAGCGCCACGGCCTCGCCGAGCGCGCGCCAGACGGCGGCCAGGTGGCTCTTGCCGGCGCCGGCCGGCCCGGTCAGCACCAGGCCGCGGCCGGGCCAGGCGGGCCAGCGGTCGATCCACTCGACGGCGACCGCGTTGCTCGGGGCGACCAGGAAATCGCCGCGGCCCAGGGCCGGCCGATGCGGCAGGTCGAGGGCGAGCTGCCGCATGCGCTCGGCCGCCCTCCTAGCCATGGGATGGGCCATGGGATGGGCCATTGGACGGGCCATCGGGCGGGGCGTCCTCCGCGTGGCCGCGGTAGATGTCGCTGTCCAGGTACTGCTCCAGGGCGAAGCGGACCAGCACGCCGATGGTGGCGGCCACCGGCAAGGCGATCAGCACGCCGACGAAGCCGAACAGCGAGCCGCCGGCGAGCAGGGCGAAGATCACCCAGACCGGATGCAGCCCGACGCGGTCGCCGACCAGCTTGGGGGTCAGGAAGTTGCCCTCGATGGCCTGGCCGACGAAGAAGATGGCGGCGATGATCGCGACCCGCGCCAGGTCGTCGAACTGCACCAGGGCGAGACCGATCGACAGCAGGCCGCCGGACAGCGAGCCGACGTAGGGGATGAAGGAGACCAGCCCGGCGAAGAGGCCGATCGCCAGACCGAAGTCGAGGCCGGCGACGGTCAGGGCCGCGGCATAGAAGATGCCGAGGATCAGACAGACAGTCGCCTGGCCGCGCACGAAACCGGCCAGGGTCCGGTCGATGGCGGCGAGTTGCTCGCGGATCACGTCGGCCTGGGCGCGCGGCAGCCATGAGTCGACCCGCTCGACGATCCGGTCCCAGTCGCGCAGCAGGTAGAAGGCGACGATCGGCGTGATGACCAGGAGCGAGATCAGGTTGGCGAAGGCGACGCCGCCGGTCACCACGCCGGCGACCACCGAGGTGATCCAGTCGACGAAGCGGCCGATCGAGGCCGTGGCGGCTTCGCGCGCGCGCTCCAAGAGCGCCGGATCGAGCTGCTCTTCGATGGTCGAGACGAGCTGAGCGACGCCGTTGCGCAGGCTCTCGAGATAGGTCGGCATGCGCTCCAGCAGGGCGGCGAGCTGGCCGATCAAGGCCGGCACCAGGATCAGGATCAGCAGGATCACGAGGATGGCGAAGACCAGCGTCACCAGCGTGGTCGCCAGGGTCCGGCTGAGCCCCCAGGACTCGATGCGGTCGCAGACCGGGTCGAGGAAGTAGGCCGTGGCCATGCCGGCGACGAAGGGCAGCAGGATGCTGCGGAACAGGAAGACCAGGAAGAAGAAGACCAGCGTGCCGATCAGCCAGAACAGCAGATGCCGCCGCAGGGGCAGTGTCATGGCAAGGCTCCGCGCGGGGGACGATCCGAGGCGCTGCTCATCGCGCCGCCGTCATTGGCTGGAGTCGTCGTCCTCGACCCGCTCGATGAAGTTGTCGGCACCGCTGTCCGTCGCCCCGCCGTTGGTGGCCCCTCCGCCACTGGTAGTGAAGGCGCCGGCCAGACGCAACTCCCAGTCGGGCGGCGGCGGTGCCAGTGGGTCGGGGAAGGTGGCCTGCTGCCCCGCCGTGGCCTGCAGCGCGGCCGGCTGGGCCAGCACCAGGTCGCGCTGAGCGAGGACCTGGACGAACTGCTCGATGCGGCCGACGACGGTCAGGGTCAAGTCGGCGCGGTCCCGCTTGAGGCGGGTCACGGCGCTGGAGACGATGGCCGGCACGCCGCTCAGGCGGCGGCGGATCTCGGCCCACTGGCGGATGTCGGCGAAGGGCACAGCCACCCGCAACACGCTCTGCGTCGAGTAGTCGATGGCGTTGCGCAGCTTCCAGGCCGTCTCCAGCCGGGAGATGCTGTCCTCGACGGCCCGCGCCAGCAGGCCGGCGCGGCTCTCGCCCGGCTGCTGCTGGAAGCCGACCGAGGGCGCCGGCGCCAGGCCGCCGGGCCGGCCCTGCAGGCTGTCGACCCGCAGGTCTTTGCCGTCGAGTTGCGCCTGGGCGACGATGATGTCGCTGCCGCCGTAGCGCTGGGCCACGGCGCGCAGGGCATCGGCGTCGCCGGCCAGGGCCTGCTGCGCGGTCACCGCGCCGATGTCGGCGAGGTCGCCGAGCGGCACCTCGACCGGCACCAGGCCGCCGCGAGTCGTCGCCCGGGCCCAGGCGGCGCGCCAGGGATTGGGCTCCTGCCAGAGCAGCGCCGAGCCGCCGGCGCCGAAGACCGGGAAGACCAGGAGCGGCCGGCTCACCGTCTCGGCGAAGCGGACCCGCGCCTGGCGCAGCAGGCCGCGAATCCCGTTCGGCTTGAACTGCACCGTGAAGGTCGCCAGGTAGCGCCCGCTGCTGGTCTTCTCGTCGGCCACCGAGAAGCCCTGGACCAGCTCGGCCACCTGGGCCGGGCTGAGCTGCGGCAGGCGCGGCACGTCCTCGCGCACCACCAGCCGCCGGAAGAGCCGGCTCAGGGCCCGGCTCTGGCCTTCGGCGATGGCCGATTCGCGCGCCAGGGTGGCGGTCTCGGCGCGGGCGTCGACCTTGACGCCGCCGACGGCGAAGGCACCGCTTTGCGCCGACGCCTCGCCCGCGAAGCCCAGGAAAACCAGGAGACTCGCGAGTAGAACCAGGCTGGGCGCGCTCTGCAGGCGGCGGAAGCTCATTGCATCGGTTCCCGGAAAAAGTATCTTCGCCCCGAACTCTACCGGTCGGCGCCACGCGGCGGAAACCGCCCCGCGACGATGGGCCCACCTCGCAACCCCGGCCCGCCGACATCCAGGCTCCTCGGGAGGCGACCATAGCAGCCGAAGGCCGCTTGAGCTACCGGGAGGCCGGCGTCGACATCGATGCCGGCAATGCCCTGGTCCAGGCCATCAAGCCCCTGGCCAAGGCCACCGCGCGGCCGGGCGCCGAGGCCGAGCTGGGCGGCTTCGGCGGCCTCTTCGACCTCAAGGCCGCCGGCTACCGGGACCCGATCTTGGTGGCCGCCACCGACGGTGTCGGCACCAAGCTGGAGGTCGCCAAGGCCGCCGGCCGCCACGACACGGTCGGCATCGACCTGGTGGCCATGTGCGTCAACGACCTGATCGTCCAGGGCGCCGAGCCGCTGTTCTTCCTCGACTACATGGCAACGGGCCGGCTCGAGCCGGCGGTCGCCCGCGACGTCGTCGCCGGCATCGCCGAGGGCTGCGCCCAGGCCGGCTGTGCCCTGATCGGCGGCGAGACGGCCGAGATGCCGGGCTTCTACGGCGCCGGCTGCTACGACCTGGCCGGCTTCGCGGTCGGCGCCGCCGAGCGCGGCGGCCTGCTGCCGAGCGCCGACCTGACGGCCGGCGACCGCCTGCTCGGCCTGGCCTCGGACGGCGTCCACTCCAACGGCTTCTCGCTGGTCCGCCGCATCGTCGAGGACCGGGGCCTGGACTACGCCGCCGCCGCCCCCTTCGCGCCGGACCGGCCCCTGGGCGCCGCCCTGCTGACGCCGACGCGGATCTACGTGCGCGCCTGCCTGGCGGCGATCCGCGCCGGCGGCGTCAAGGCCCTCGCCCACATCACCGGCGGCGGCCTGACGGAGAACCTGCCGCGCGTGCTGCCGCCGGACCTGGCCGCCCGCGTCGACGGCCGGGCCTGGCCGGCCGCGCCGGTGTTCGGCTGGCTGGCCGGGGCCGGCGGCCTGCCCAGCGAGGAGATGCTGCGCACCTTCAACTGCGGGCTCGCCATGGTCCTGGTCGTCGACCCGGCACGGGCCGAGAGCCTCGCCGCCGTCCTGCGCGAGGCCGGCGAGACCGTCCATGAGATCGGCGCGCTGGAAGCCCGCGACGCGGCCGCGCCGGCCATCGTCATCGAGCACCCGGACGCGCCATGGCAGGGCTCAAAGTCGGCGTCCTGATCTCGGGGCGCGGCAGCAACCTGCAGGCCCTGATCGACGCCTGCGCGGCCGCCGACTTCCCGGCCGAGATCGTCACCGTCATCTCAAACGAGCCGGCGGCCGCCGGCCTGGGGCGGGCGCGCCAAGCCGGGCTCGACGCCCGGGCGATCGACCATCGGGACTTCGCCGACCGGGGCCGCTTCGAGGCGGCACTGACCGAGGCGCTGGAGGCGGCCGGCGCCGACTTCGTCTGCCTGGCCGGCTTCATGCGCGTGCTGACCGACCGCTTCGTGCGGCACTGGCTCGGGCGGGCGATCAACATCCACCCTGCCCTGCTGCCGAGCTTCCCGGGCACCGACAGCCACGCCCGCGCGCTGACCGCCGGGGTCAAGCTGCACGGCTGCACGGTCCACTACGTCTGGCCGGAGGTCGACGCCGGGCCGATCGTCGGCCAGGCCGCCGTCCCGGTGCTGACGGGCGACGACGAAGCGAGCCTGGCGGCCCGGGTCCTGGCGGCCGAGCACCAGCTCTACCCGCGCTGCCTGCGCCTGATCGCCGAGGGCCGTACCCGCGTGGTCGAGAACCGGGTGGAGATCGACGGCGTCGCGCCTTCCGGCCCGCTGCTGATCCATCCGGGCCCCGCGGGTCCGGAGTCATGAACCGCAGCGAGCGGCGCCGGCTCGCCAAGCAGCAGAAGCGCGCGGGCCCGAGCCCGGCCAAGGCCGCCGCCGAGGAAGCCGGCATCGCCCAGAGCCTGAGCGAGGCGGTCGGCCACCTCGAAGGCGGGCGCCCGCAGCAGGCGGCCAAGCTCTGCCGCCAGGTGCTGAAACGCCGGCCGGACCAGCCGGACGCGCTGAACCTGGCCGGCATCGCCGCCTTCCATAGCGGCCAGGGCGAGCGCGCCCTGGACTATCTGCGCCGGGCGACAAAGAGCCGGCCGGACCACGTCGACTCCCACAACAACCTGGGCAACGTGCTGCGCATGACGGGCGCCTTCGAGGAGGCCGAAGCGGCCTATCGCCGGGCCCTGGCGATCGCGCCCGAGCACGGCGACGCCCTGTTCAATCTCGGGCTGGTGCTGGAGGCGCTCGAGCGCCCCGAGGAGGCCGCCGCCAACCACGAGCGCGTTGTCGCCCAGCGGCCGGACTTCGCCGACGGCCACCTGAGCCTCGGCAACGCGCTCAAGCGGCTCGACCGCCTGGCGGAGGCGGAGGCCGCCTACCGCCGCGCCATCGCCCTGGCGCCGGGCGCCGTGGCGGCGCAGATCAACCTCGGCGTGGTGCTGCGCGAGCGCGGCCGGGCCGCCGAGGCCGAAGCCGTCTACCGCCGGGCCATCGCCCTGGCGCCGCAGGACCCGGACGCCCACTACAACCTCGGTATCGCCCTGCAGGACCAGGAGCGCCTGGAGGAAGCCGAGGCCAGCTACCGCCAGGTCCTCGGCGTCGCGCCGGACTACGTCCAGGCCCTGATCAACCTCGGCTACCTGCTGCAAAGCACGGGGCGGCACAGCGATGCCGTCCTGGCTTACGAACGGGCCGTGGCCCTGGCGCCCCACCTGGCCGAGGCCCAGGTCAACCTGGCCGAGCTGCGGCTCGAGCTCGGCGAGGCCGAGGCGGCGCTGGCCGGCTGCGACGCCTTCCTGGCCGAGCACCCGGCCAACACGGCGATGCTCGCCTTCAAGGCCGTGCTGCTGAACGAGATCGGCGACGAGGCCGGCCTGCGGGCCCTGACCGGCGACGCGGCCTTGATCGAGCCGATCCGCTTCGCGGAAGGCCCGGGGGGCGAGGACATCGCGGCGCTGAACGCGGCCCTGGTCGAGCATCTGCTGGCCCACCCGACCCTGGTCGAGGCGCCGGCCAGCCACGCGACCCGCGAGGGGCGGCATTCCGGCGAGCTGCTGGTCGAGCCCAAGGGCCCGGTCGCGCAGCTCGAGCGGCTGATCCGGCGGGCCGTCGAAACCTACGGCCGCGAGCGGGAGGCCGCCTCGCCCCACCCCTTCCTCGCCGCGCGGCCGCCGCGCTTCGCGCTATCGGTCTGGGGCGTGGTGCTGAGCGGCGCCGGCCATCAGATCCCGCACATCCACCCCTCGGCCTGGCTGAGCGGCGTCTACTACCCAAGGGTGCCGGCGGCGGTCGACGCTCACGGCCTCGGCCAGGCCGGCTGGATCGAGTTCGGCCGCCCGCCCGACCACTTCCACTGCCGGCGAGCGCCGAAGGTCGTCGCCTTCCGGCCCGAGGAAGGCCTGATGCTGCTCTTCCCGAGCTACCTCTACCACCGGACGATCCCCTTCGAGGACGAGGCGATCCGGGTCTCCATCGCCTTCGACGTCCGGCCGAGCGCCTGAGTCTCGCGGGCCGCGAAGCTGGGGCGCAACGGCTTGCGAGCCGCGCGCTTTGTCAGTATTAGAGAGCCCGGTCGCCCGCCGTCGGCCGCGGGATCAGGACGGAGAACGCGCCATGTCGGAAGATGAGCTGCTGCGGAACAACCGCGCCACCTTCAACGGCTTCGTCAAGGGCTCGGTCTGGTCCACCGTAGTTATCATCGTCACCCTGGTCCTGCTGGCGGCCTTCCTGCTCTAAGGGTGCCGCCGTCGGCCTCAGCCGACGATATCGACCTCCGCAAAGAAGAACGCGATCTCGCGCGCCGCGGTCTCCGGCGCGTCGGAGCCGTGCACCGAGTTGGCCTCCAGGGACTCGGCGAAGTCCTTGCGGATCGTGCCGGCGTCGGCGTTCTCCGGGTTGGTCGCGCCCATCACCTCGCGGTTGCGCTCGATGGCGTTCTCGCCCTCGAGCACCTGGACCACGACCGGCCCGGAGGTCATGAAGCTGCAGAGGCTGTCGTAGAAGGGCCGCTCCTTGTGGACGTCGTAGAAGGCCTCGGCCTGGGCGCGGGTCAAATGGACCCGGCGCTGGGCCACCACGCGCAGGCCGCCCTGCTCGAGGCGGTCGACGATCTTGCCGGTGAGGTTGCGACGGGTGGCATCGGGCTTGATGATCGACAGGGTCCGCTGGACGGCCATGGCGCCGACTCTCCTTTGTGTTTCGGGTCTCCGGTGAGGATTCGCGCGGCCTTATAGACGCTTTGTCGAGAGGCCACAATGAGCCCCGACGGCCCGCCAACGACCTGGCTCGGCTTTCGGGCGGCGGGGCCGCCGTGCTATCCCTCGGGCCATGCTGCAGATCGACGACGTGACGCTCAGGGTCGCCGGCCGGCCCCTCTTGGAGGGCGCCTCGGCCAGTCTCAATGCCGGCGAGAAGCTCGGCCTGGTCGGCCGCAACGGCTGCGGCAAGACCAGCCTGCTGCGCCTCGTCGCCGGCCGCGAGTCGCCGGAGCTCGGCAGCATCACCCTGCAGAAGTCGGTCCGGGTCGGGGTCATCGCCCAGGACCCGCCCGGCGGGCCCGAGAGCCTGCGCGATGCCGTGCTGGCCGCCGACAGGGAGCGCAGCGCCCTGCTCGCCGAGGCCGAGACGGCGGAGGCGCCGGAGCGGATCGCCGAGATCCACGAGCGCCTGGCGGCGATCGGCGCCGACAGCGCGCCGGCCCGGGCGGCGCGCATCCTCGCCGGGCTCGGCTTCGACGAAGCCGCCCAGGGCCGTCCCTGCGGGTCCTACTCCGGCGGCTGGCGCATGCGCGTCGCGCTGGCCGCCCTGCTGTTCTCCGAGCCGGACCTGCTGCTGCTCGACGAGCCGACCAACCACCTCGACCTGGAGGCGAGCCTCTGGCTGGAGAGCTGGCTGAAGGGCTTCGCCGGCACCCTGATCCTGGTGTCGCACGACCGCGACCTGCTGAACGCCGTGCCGCAATCGATCCTGCACCTCGACCAGCACAAGCTGACCCGCTATAGCGGCAACTACGACCGCTTCGAGCGGACCCGGCGCGAGCAGCAGGCGCGCCAGGCGGCCCTGGCCCGGCGCCAGGAGGCCGAGCGCAAGCACATCCAGGCCTTCGTCGACCGCTTCCGCTACAAGGCGAGCAAGGCCCGGCAGGCCCAGTCGCGGCTCAAGGCCCTGGCACGCATGGAGCCGATCGCCTGCATCGCCGAGGCGACCAGCCCGACCATCCGCTTCCCCGAGCCCAAGCCGCTGGCGCCGCCGATCCTGACCCTGGAGCGCGCCTCGGTCGGCTACGAGCCCGACAAGCCCGTCCTGCGCCGGCTCGACCTGCGCATCGACATGGACGACCGCATCGCCCTGCTCGGCGCCAACGGCAACGGCAAGACGACCTTCCTGAAGCTGCTCGCCGGCAGCCTGCAGCCGGCCGGCGGCGAGATCGCCCGGGCGCGCGGCCTGGAGGTCGGCTACTTCGCCCAGGACCAGGCCGAGGCGCTCGACCTGGAGGCGACGCCCCTGCAGGCCCTGGCCCGGCTGCAGCCTCGGGACCGCGAGGAGCAGCTCCGCAACCAGCTCGGCCGTTTCGGCTTCGGCCAGGACACGGTGACGGTCCAGACCGGCTCGCTCTCGGGTGGCGAGAAGGCCCGCCTGTTGCTGGCCCTGATGAGCCGCCGGGCACCGCAGTTGCTGCTGCTCGACGAGCCGAGCAACCACCTCGACATCGACAGCCGCGAGGCCCTGATCCAAGCGCTCAACGCCTTCGAGGGCGCGGTGCTGCTGGTCACCCACGACCGCCACCTGATCGACCCGGTCGCCGAGCGGCTCTGGCTGGTGGCCGAGGGCACGGTGCGGAGCTTCGAGGGCGACATGGGCGACTATCGCCGCCTGCTGCTCGGCCAGCGCCGCGGCGGCAACGGCCAGGCGGCGCCGACGGAGGCGCCCGCCGATGCCCCGGCCCGCGGCAAGCAGAAGCGCCGTGCCGCCGCCGACGCCCGGGCGGCCAAGGCCGAGCTGCGCCGCCGGGCCAGGACCGCCGAGGCCGACCTGGAGCGCCTGACCCGCGAGAAGGCGGCGCTGGAGCAGCGCCTGGCCGACCCGGCCGTGGCCCAGGGGCCGCAGGCCGAGCTGGTCGCCTTGCAGAAGCAGCACCACGCGCTCGGCAACGCCATCGCCGAGGCCGAGGCCGCCTGGCTGGAGGCGCAGGAGCAGTTGGAAGCCGACACGGCCGCTTGAGGAGCCCGACATGACCAGCGACCCGCCCAGCATCGAATCGACCGGTGGCCGCGCCTTCTGGTTCGAGGGCCGGGACGGCGCCAAGCTGCGCGGCGCGGCCTGGGAGCAGCCGACGGCTGAGCGCCGGGGCACGGCGCTGCTGCTCGGCGGCCGCACCGAGTTCATCGAGAAGAACCTGGCGGCCACCGAAGAGCTGCTGCGGCGCGGCTTCACCGTCTGGACTCTGGACTGGCGCGGCCAGGGCCTGTCGCAGCGCGCCCTCGAGGACCGCCACAAGGGGCACATCCAAGACTATCGGCAGTTCCTCGACGACCTGGCGGTCTTCGTCGAGCGCCATGTGGCGCCCGCCACCGAGCCGCCCCTGGTGCTCCTGGCCCATTCGATGGGCGGCCACATCTCCCTTCGGTTCCTGCAGGAGCAGCCGGCGCGCTTCGCGGCCGCGGCCTTCTCCTCGCCCATGGTGAGCATCGGGCCGCGCGGCCTCTTGCGGCCGCCGGCCAAGGCCCTGGCCTGGCTCGGCCATGCGACCATGCCGGAGTCCTACGTCCTCAAAGGCGGGCCCTATGACGAGTCCGACGAGCGCTTCGAGGGCAACATCCTGACGTCGGACCGCGCGCGCTTCGAGCAGATGGTCGCGCAGATCCGGCGCAACCCGGAGCTGGCCCTGGGCAGCCCGACCTGGAGCTGGCTGCAGGCCAGCTTCCAGTCCATCGACCGGCTGACCGCGCCGGACTACGCGAGCCGCATCGCCACGCCGGTGCTGATCGCCAGCGCCGGCGAGGAGAAGATCGTCGACAACGAGGCCCAGCGGCAGCTCTGCCGGCACATGCCGAAGGCCCGCTTCGAGACCATCGAGGGCGCGCTGCACGAGCTCTTCATCGAGGCCGACAGCTACCGGCAGCGCTTCTGGGCGCTGGTCGACGAGCACTTCGCCGCGGCGCTGCCCTGATCAGTCTTCCACGCTATCGGCCAGCACCCTGAGAACCTGGCGCACGACCTCGACCCGGCCGCCGGCACCGAGCTTGCGGTAGATGTTCTCGCCGTGCTTCTTGACCGTCAGCGGACTGATCTTCAACAGCTCGCCGATCTCCGGGTTGCTCTTGCCTTGAGCGATCCAGAAGCAAACTTCGGCCTCACGTTCGCTCAGGCCGAGCGTCATGACCCGGTCGAAGAGCAGCGCCGAGGGCACGCCCGCAAGGAAGCTATCGATCAGGAAGCGTTGCCGGCAGCTCGCGAGGGCCTGGCGCAAGTGGGGCTGCAGCAGCCGCAGCAGCGCCAGGTCGCCATCCTCGAAATCGCTGCGCTTGCGGTTGACCGCTAGGGCCGAGATCGTGCGGCCCGGCACGCCCAGATCGATGATCGTTTGGTACTGCGTGTCGACCTTGCTGTAGACCTCCTGGTAGAGGCCGAGATCCCGCAAGGCCGGTTGGCTGACGAAATCCGACAGGCGCTGCGCCGTCGGATTGGGGTTGTCGATGCAGTACTGCAGGATCGGATGCTGGTGCATCAGCCGCTCGAAGGTCCGCGCGTACTGCGTATAGTCCTCGTCGTGCTCCTGCGCGCTGAAGCGGGTGAAGACCTGATCGAGCTCCACGTCGATGTCGTTGTAGGCGATGTGCTCGTTGGCAACGAGCGCATCGACCAGCGTCATCATCTCCGCGCGAAGGGCATCCAAGGAGGCGGCATCGTGGAGGCGCCGCACGCCCTCCAACATGATGGCAAGCTGCCTTTGGGAAGGAGCGCTCAAACCACCCGACCCTCATGCAGTCGACCCCTGAATACGCCGGCGGGCGTATTGAGCGGTTTCCGTCACGGCGTAGAGTATCACAGTGCTTTGCAAATGCGAGCCATCGCAGCCTTAGAAGACACCAATTAACCAAGATGCGATCGGGGCAGCGTCTTGGGCAGAACAAGAATAGAGCCAGAACACCGGCGGTGACTTCTTCGGCAATCACCTCGGCGGCCGGCCAAGCAGCCGCTGTGGCCGCTAGAGGCCTCAAGGGACAGGGCCGAACAGGGACCGACCATGGCCATCCTCGTCACGGTCACATCGACCGGCGAAAGCCGCACTATTCCCGACAACGGCGCGGTCGCCGTGCCGGCCGGCGGCGGGCTGGTCTATCAGATCCGCCTGCCGGACGAGAACGGCGTGCCGGGGCCGGTCCTGGATCCCTCGGTCCTGACCGGCCGGATCGCCGGCGACGACTACATCCTCGTCCTGCCGGACGGCACGACGCTGACCTTCGAGGGACTGGTTCCCCTCTTCACCGACGCCGACAGGAGCGACGGCATCGCCGGCCCCGACGGCCGGCTCGCGATCCACTCGCTCGAGACGGCCCTGGCGACCGCGGCCGGAAACGGCCAAGGCGGCGACGGGCCGAGCGGCGGCGGCTCGATCATTCCGGTCGAGCCCTACAGCGAGGACGGCTTCGGCGCCCCCTTCGGCGCCAGTCCGCTCGGCGACATCGGCATTCCGCTGCTGCCGGGATTCGACCTGCCCGACGTCGACCCCAATCTCGTCGAGACCAACGACGTGGTCATGGCGGAGGCTGCCGCGCCACCGCCGGTTCCCGCCGTGGCGGAAGACGATGCGCTGAGCACCACGGACGTCGCCGTGCGCGCCGCGCCCTTCATGGCGGATCTGCTCGAAAACGACGAAGGCCCGGCCGGCCTGGCGATCACCGAGGTCGACCCCGCCTCGCTCGAGCTCGCGCTTCCCGGCGACATCTCGGAAACCGGTAGGACCGTCAACCCGCTCGGCCCGGGCGAAGTGCTGAACGTCGACGTCTCGCTGTTCAGTGCCTTCACCTTTCTTAGGGGCACGCTCAACATCCGTGTGCTGGCGGAGGGCAAGGTCTTCCTCGAAGTCGTCGACCGCGTGCCCTTGGGGTCGATGACCAGCGGCGACCAGCTCGTCGTTTCCTTCGACTACGGCGCCGGCTCGAACGGCACGACCGAAGACCAGGCCCGCGCCGAGGTCCGGATCGACGGCATCAACAGCCCGCCGATGGCCGGCGACATCAACATCCTGCAGTACGAGGGCATCGGCTTCGGCACGCCGGGCACCAGCTCTTTCAGCGAGTTCCTGCCGGCGGACGACTTCGAAGTCGCCGACCCCTTCTTCGACCTCTCGGTCGCCTTGACGGGGCCCAACACGATCCCGGCCGAGGCCGGCCTTTCCGTCTTCGGGACCTTCCTGTTCTTCTTTCCGTTCCTCGACCTGGCCGACGACAGGACCGTGACCGGCGGCTCGGACTACAGAGTCGAGAACCTCGTCGACGGCGCGGAGACGGCCTCGAGCATCACCGTAACCGTCCGCTCCGACACGATCGCCTCGCCGCTGGTCGGCTCCGACGATCCCCTGGTGCTCGATATGCTGTTCGACAACGATCCGATCCCCGGCCGGGATTCGATCCTCGACGGCCGCGCCGGCGTCGACCGGCTGTTCGGCTTCAACGGCGACGACACGCTCTTCGGTGGCGACGACACCGACTTCCTCGACGGCGGAACGGGGACCAACCGGCTCGAGGGCGGCAACGGCGACGACTTCCTGAGGAACTCTCCCTTCGGCGGCGGCGGCACGCTCTTCGGTCAGGACGGCAACGACGACCTGAGCGGCGGCAGCGGCGACGAGCTGCTGTTCGGCGGCGACGGCGAGGACATCCTGTCCGGCAACGGCGGGACCGATAGCTTGCTCGGGGACGCCGGCGCGGACACTTTCAGCTTCGCCGTCGGCGTCTTCGGCCTGCCGGCGGGCTCGCCGGTGTTCGACCACGACATCCTGCTCGATTTCGACCCGGCGACCGAGACCCTGCTGTTCGGCAGCTTCGCGGCGATCAGCCTGACGCCCTCCCTGGCGAGCCTGGACGGGCTGATCGCCCCGGGCGGCGTGACGGTCGGCAACCTCGGCCTGGGCGACGCCGGCACGGCCGACGTCTCGGTCACCTTCAGCAACGGCGATATCCTCTCCATCGCCGA
The DNA here is from genome assembly GCA_028280455.1 of Kiloniellales bacterium. Classification (GTDB taxonomy): domain Bacteria; phylum Pseudomonadota; class Alphaproteobacteria; order Kiloniellales; family JAKSDN01; genus JANQLT01. The sequence continues at coordinate 52,172 of JANQLT010000105.1, read as the reverse complement.
CCTGGCGGCCTTCACAAGCTTCACCGACCTCGAGGCTGCCTTCCCGGGCTCGGTCACCATCGCGGACTTCTAGAGCGTTTTCCGCTCACGCGGAATCACGGAAGCGGCCGCCGCCTTCCTAAGGAACGGCCGACAGAGACCTGCGCCGGGCGGGACGCTGACCCGCAGGCTTGGCGCATCGGGCCTGGACCGATCGGACCTATCATCCGGCCCGTCCCTTTCCTCGCAGCCAGAGCCGATCATGTCCGCGCCCGTCGCCACCGCCGAGTCCGCCCCCTCGCCGAGCCAGGTCAGGGCCGGGCCGGGCGCCGGGACCGGCATCGCCTACATGCTGGCCGCGGTCGGGCTCTTCGCGGTCATGGACGCCATGATCAAGTGGCTCGGCGAGGTCTACCCGACGGCGCAGCTCGTCTTCTTCCGCTCGGCCTTCGCCTTCATCCCGATCGCCTTCGTGGTCGCCGGCGTCGGGCTGCGCCAGGCCCTGACGATCAAGAACGGCCGGGGCCACGTCTTCCGCTGCCTGGTCGGCATCCTCTCCATGGCCGCCTACTTCTACTGCTTCCCGCGCATGCCCCTGGCGGACATGATCGCCATCACCTTCGCCGCGCCGATCTTCATCACGGCGCTCTCGGTGCCGATGCTCGGCGAGAAGGTCGGGCCGCGGCGCTGGAGCGCCATCCTGGTCGGCTTCGCCGGCGTGCTGGTGATCGTCCAGCCGGGCGACGGCGGCTTCGAGCCGATCGCCTTGATCGCCCTGCTGGGCACGCTCTTCTATGCCCTGGCGGCGATCGCCGTGCGCAAGCTGTCGCGGACCGACAGCAGCGTCTCGATCGTCATCTCATTCACCGTCTGCAGCACCCTGGTCTCGGCGGCGCTGCTGCCCTTCCAGTGGGTGACGCCGAGCCTGCCGGACCTCGCCCTGCTGATCACCGTCGGCCTGATCGGCGGCATGGCGCAGATCGCCATGACCAACGCCTTCCGCTACGCCGAGGTCTCGCTGGTGGTGCCCTTCGAATACACGGCGATGATCTGGGCGGCGGCCCTGGGCTTCTTCGTCTGGGGCGAGATCCCGGGCAACAACGTCTGGATCGGCGTCAGCATCGTCACGGCCTCGGGGCTCTACATCCTCTACCGCGAGGCCCGTCTCGGCCTGCCCCGCGGCATCGCCCGCAAGCTGCAGGCCCGGCGCTAGCTCTCCTTCTTCGCCCAGCGGCCGTTGTCGTCCTGCTGCCAGTAGGTCAGCGCGTGGCCCTCCTCCTTGAGGCGGCGCCACTCGGCGCGGGCGGCTTGCAGGGCCGGCTCGTTGGTGCCGTCGAACAGCAGGGCGCAGAGCGCGTAGCTGCTGAGCGAGCGCGAGCTGGCGCCGTCGGTCAGGAACAGCACCTGGGCGCCGTTGGGGTTCTCGTTGCGCGCCGTCAGCCAGACAGGCTGGAACTCGGCGTAGCCGTCGCGGGCGCTGCCGTGCGGCAGGAAGCTGCGGTCGCGGTAGGTCCAGAGGTGGCTGCTCAGCGCCTCGACCCGCTCCTCCGAGCCGCCGATCACCACCGCCCGCTGGCCGCGCTCCAGCGTCTTCTCCAGCATCGGCGGCAGCGCGCCTTCCAGGCTGGTGCGGGTCAGGTGGTAGAAGCGGACCTCGGTCACGGGCCGGCGTCCACGGAGACTTCATGCCGAAACCGGCAAGCCTCCTCCCCCCTCGAGGGGGAGGATCGAGGAGGGGGGCGATCGGCGTCCGCCGATCTAAGAGACTCTTCATGGAAGGCCGGGCCGATTGCCCAGCCGCCCCCCTCCCTAGCCCTCCCCCTCGCGGGGGGAGGGAACGTTCTCTCGACGCCTGACAAGCTGCGCCTGCTCACCGGGATCACAGCACGTTGCGGGCCCAGGCCAGGTCGAAGGCGTCGTTGACGTCGAGCCAATGGCCGGCGATGTAGATCACCTCGGGGCGGGCGCCGTCGCGGATGAGCCGGTTGAAGAGGTCCGGCAGGTCGGCGCGGGCCACGCCGCCGTCGGCCTCCATGGCGGCGATCGCCTTGCGCAGCAGGGCCAGGCCCTTGGCGGAGACCTTGGCCAGGCCGATCCACTCGCCGTGGGCGACGTCGCGGGCGATCAGGCCCTCGAAGCCCTGCAGGAGCACCGGCGCCTCGTCGAGCAGCAGGTCCTCGCCGAAGGGCCGGTCGCAGATCACCAGGTCGGGCGCGTGCTTCGGCGCGTCCTTGCGGTGCTCGCGCCACTTGGCGTCGACCACCAGGGCGATGTCGGCCTCGCTCTGCAGCAGCCGGTCGAGGATGAAGGACTCGAAGATGATGTCGCCGTAGGCGATCAGCGCCGGGCCCTCCAGGTCCTCGAGGCCGCAGACCAAGGAGGCCAGCTCGCCGGTCTCGCCGTAGGCCTCGTTGACCACCTTCTTGACGTTCGGCAGGTCGACCGCCTCCTGCTTGTAGCCGCAGACCACGGTGACGTCGCGCAGGCCGGCGTCGTTGAAGCCGCGCACCATGCGTCGCAGCAGCGGCTCGCCGCGCAGGTCGAGCATGCACTTCGGCCGGTCCTCGGTCAGCGCCTCCAGGGCGCTGCCGCGCGAGGCGGCGAGCACCACCGCCTTGGTCTCGGCGCGCGCCGCCATGTACTTGCGCTCCGCCTCGGCCAGCTCCTTGTTGCCGGCCAGGTCGAAGACCTCGGCCAGGGGCGCCACGCTGCCCTCGATGCCGAGCAGGCTCTCCTCGGCCTGCAGGCGCTGGCTCAGCTCGCGCATGGCGGTGATCGAGGCACGCAGGTTGTGGTTGGCCCAGATCACCATCGAGATCTCGGCGTCGCGGAAGCGCTCGGTCGGCGTCGCGTAGTAGGTGGTCGGCACGATCACCACCGGGCAGCGGTTGCCCCACTCGCGCGCGAAGGCGAGGATCTCGTCGGGCCCGCTCTTCTTGGAGTGGATCAACAGGGCGTCGGCACCGGCGGCGTGATAGGCCTCGGCGCGCTTCAGGGCCTCGTCCAGGCCCCAGCCGGCGATCAGCGCCTCGATGCGCGCAACGACCGAGAAGTCCTCGTCGCTCTGGCTGTCCTTGCCGGCCTTGATCTTGCCGCAGAACTCGTCGATGTCGGCCAGGGACTGGTCGCCGGCGACGAAGGAGTTGGTCTTGGGGAAGATCTTGTCCTCGATGCAGACCGCGGCGATGTCGCGCTGGCAGAGCTTGGTCACCAGCCGGCGGAAGTTGTTGAAGTCGCCGTAGCCGGTGTCGCCGTCGAGCATGATCGGGATCGAGGTGGCGTCGGACATGAACTCCAGGACGTCGATCACCTGGGTCCAGGAGGCCTCGTTGCGGTCGCGCACGCCCATGGCCGTGGCGAGCGACAGGCCTGAGGCCCAGATGCCCTTGAAGCCGGCCTCCTCGGCGATCTTGGCCGAGAGGCCGTTGTGCGCCTCCATGATGAAGGCGAGCGCCGGGTCCTTCAGCAGGGCGCGGAACTGGGCCGCCTTGCTGAGCTCTGGCGACGACGGGACGGGGAACGCGACGACGGAATCCGACATGCCTGGTAACACCTCTTGGTAGCCTTGCGCCTGCCCCTTTCGGGCTTGCCGCAAGGTCTATCGCCTGCGACCCGGAGCGGCAAGCGGCCGGCCGGATCCAGCCTCAAAGATCGCCCCAAAGACTGCCTAGGCATTGGGCAGAGCGCCCTTATGCCATTGGGAATCGTCGAATTTCTGGATCTCGATCTGGTAGCCGTGGGGCGAGACGAAGAGCGAGGTGTAGATGCCGAATTCCGGCCGGTGCAGCGGGCCCTTGACGTAGACGACGCCCTTCGCGGTCAGGAAGTCGTGCCAGCCGTCGACGTCGTCGGTGACGATGGTGATCATCACGCCCGACTTCTCGTCGGCCTTGTGCGGCAGGTCGCAGACGCCGAGGAAGCTCTCGGGCGTCAGCCGGAAGATCCGGCAGCGGCCCTGATCGACCACCAGCTCCAGCTCCATGACCTCGCGAAAGAAGGTCGAGGCGGCCGGCAGGTCGTCCGTGTAGGTGAAGACGATGGACTGGTCGATGCTCGGGCGCATGGGCGGCTCCTCGGTCTAGGGCGCGTCGCCGGGCTGGCCCGTCGCGCCTTTGGCAGCATCGACATAAGCGCCATTGCGCAGCAACGGCGCAACCCCGCTGACGTCCTCTTCGACCGCCAGCGCGACATCGCCGGTGAAGCCGGCTAGGATCAGCTCCTGACCCGACGTGGAGGCCTGGACGGCTTCACCGAGCTGGCCGCGCAGCGCGCCATAGCCGGCAGCCAGTGCCGCCGCGTCCGGCGATGGCCGGCCGCCCAGGCGATCGACGGCGATTGTGTACTTGACAAACGCATATTCCTGACTATCTATTAGATATCAGGGAGATAAGCCATGACCGACATTACCGCACCCCGCTTCAAGACCGAGGCAGCCGCCAGGAAGCACCTAGAGAAGATCAGATGGCCCGATGGCCCTGTCTGCCCTCACTGCGGCTCTATCGACAACGCAAGCAAGCTCAAGGCGAACAAGAAGGCCAAGGTGCGGCCCGGCCTGTGGTTCTGTGGTGATTGCAGGACTCAGTTTACGGTCACGGTCGGAACCGTCTTCGAACGATCCAAGGTGCCTTTGCACAAGTGGCTTCTGGCCAATCATCTGATCAACTCTTCCAAGAAGGGGATCAGCAGCCACCAGCTCGCTCGCATGCTGGGCGTGACCTACAAGACTGCTTGGTTCATGTCGCACCGCATAAGGGAAGCTATGCGCGACCCTAAGCCCGATCCTGTCGGCGGACAGAATAAGGTCGTTGAAGTTGATGAAACCTACGTCGGCGGCAAAGCCAAGAACCGTGCCTTTGCGCCCCCTCCCAAGAAAGAAGCGGTGATGGGCTTGGTCGAGCGCGAAGGCAAGCTACGCATGTTCCATGTGCCCGAGGTCACGTCCAAGACCCTTCGCCCCATCATGGTCAGCCACATTGATCGCGGCTCCTACCTCATGACCGACGAAAGCACGGTCTACCCTGCCCCTGGCGAAGAGTTTGCCGGCCACGGCACGGTGAACCACTCGGCCAAAGAGTATGTCCGCGCCACGTTCTGGCACACGAACACGATTGAATGCGCCTTCTCGCTGCTCAAGCGCGGCATCACGGGAACCTATCACCACGTCTCGCAGAAGCACCTGAGACGCTACCTCGGCGAATTTGATTTCAGGTTCAACCACAAAGACATTTCAGATAGTGAGCGCGCCGACATTGCCCTTAAGGGCATTGAGGGGAAGCGCCTCACATATCGGCCGATTGCAGCAGGGGCTTGAGCCCGAGACTACCTTTGGGGACTCTGAGCTAGTTCTGCGCTACCGTCTGTGGCTCAAAGTCACAGGGGGACGTAATGAGCGGTGACGACAGCAGCACAATCCACAGCCTAGCTACTTTCAAGATTGGCGAACTTCCGGGCGGCTACCTCGCGCTTCTCTTGGCTTATGCAACCAGTCAGGAAAAACTAGCCAGCGGCGAAATGGAATCGGTTGTGATCGGGCTGGACCGTGAACTAGCCACCGAACTCGGAGAAGCCCTGATTCGGGAATCGAAGAAGCCGGCGAGCGGGGCTGCTCCGCCAAGCTGGCAATAGCTGCGCCGTTACGCAATTCGCTGGCCATCAGTCTTCTCGGTCCTTTTTGGCCGGCTGCCGCTTCGGCGGCTCATCCTTATGAGGCTTCGGCGGCGTGTTCAGCATCCGGCGCAAGACTTCGTCTTCCGGGGGGCGCCGCTCTTGATCCTCAGATTGCTTCGGAGATTTCGCCATGGATGATCTCTACACATTCCAGTTCACTGGCGGTCCAATCGACAACCCCGACCAAGCTGGCCAAGCATGGATTGCCCTCGGGCATGCGGCCGCTGCCTGGGCTCGGTTAGAGCAGCAGATAGACGCACTGCTGTTTCAGCTTAACAAAGCCCAGCATTCTGAGGAACTGTACAACCCCGAACATCCCATCGCGTTTGGCAACAAGATCAAAATGCTAAAGCGATGGTTCAACCAGCACCCTGCCTTGAAGGAACGAACCCAGGATATCCGTGACCTAACTTCGCGGCTAAAGAGCCTTGGGGCAGAGCGAAACGCTATGCTGCACTCGATTCTTGAGGGCTATAGTCCCGACACTGAAACGCTCACCTTTCGATCCCTCCGATTCGAGGGAGATGGGAACTTCAAGATCAAGCTTCACAAGACGTCGCTCAAAAGCGTTTCGAGCTTCGCGGCAGTGACTAACACAGCCAACAAATGGCTCTGGGAAATCTCGTCCGAGTTGTTCACGCCAGATGGGATTGAACGGCTGCGAAAACCCGAATAGCTGTCTGAATGGGCTCCGGCGCGTCATCGTCATTATAGTGGTTCAGCCGCTCATGTTCCGCGATCAACCATACGAGATCGGAGGCACACTCCAAGCTCATACCAGTGGGGAGGGAGTGCCCCAGGTATCGTGCGCCGGCCTGTCCGTCTCTATGTGGGTCTCGGTTCTGCATTTGTTAAGTACACAATCGCCCGATCGACGATGGCGCCGGCCCCCAGAAGATCCTCGAGCGCAGGCCGCAGGCTGCCGTCGGGCCAGCGCTCGCCCGCCGCGATGACGGCGATCGAGCGGCCGAGCGACAAGGCCTGTCGAGCGACAGCGCTCGTGTTGCGCAGGCAGCCGGCCAGGGTCGGCAAGCTCCCGGTCTCGCGAGACAGCATCGAGCCGTTGGGCGACGGCAAGACGAGGCGCGTGCCCGGCACGAGAGACTCCAGGCTGCTCGGCGAGAGGCTTAGCTGACCGCCGCCGGCCCGGCGCGGCTGCGCCAGGACGGCATTCTGCTCCTCGGCGAAGGTCGGGGCGCTCGCCTCGTCATAGGGATAGGGGAGGATGACCGCGCCACGACCGACCGCGATATCGACGGCGGTCGAGAAGGAGAGAACATCGACGATAACCACGACGTCGCTGGTCGGCGCCAGGGACTGGAGACCGTTCAAGCCCCAAGCGACGTCGACGTCGGTCTGTCCCACTGGCGGCTTCATGGCGGCGGTCTCGCGGCTTTCGAAGTGCTGTCCCCAGGGCCTGACGATCGGCGCGCGTAGACGTAGACTGGCGTCATGGAAGAGAGTTTCGTCACCAAGGGCGGGATCGACAAGGCGGCGCTGAAGGCGCTGGCGACGCGCTCGGACGCCAAGGGGCTGCTGCAGCTCGGCAGCCACCTGGGCGCCATCGCGCTCTCGACGACGGCGCTGCTGCTGGCCGAGGGGCTCTGGCTGCTGCCGGCGCTGGTCGCCCAGGGGCTGCTGCTGACCTTCCTCTTCGCGCCGCTGCACGAGACCATTCACCGCACGGCCTTTCACAATCGAGCCCTCAACGACGCGGTGGCCTGGGTCTGCGGCGCGGTGCTGGTGCTGCCGCCGGAGTACTTCCGGGCCTTCCACTTCGCCCATCACCGCTTCACCCAGGACCCGGTGCGCGACCCGGAGCTGGCGACGCCCAAGCCGGCGACGCTGGGCGCCTATCTCTGGCAGCTAACCGGCGTGCCCTATTGGCGCGAGCGGATCTCGACCTCCCTGCTGCACGCCAGCGGCGTCGCCGCCGCCAACTTCATCCCGGCGCGCCTCGCCCCCAAGATCGTCCGCGAGGCGCGGCTGCTCTGGGCGCTCTACCTCGGCCTGCTGGCGGTCAGCCTGGCGGCCGGCAGCGCGCTGCTGCTCTGGCTCTGGGTCATCCCGATGCTGCTCTGCCAGCCGGCGCTGCGCGCCTACCTGATGGCCGAGCACGGGCTCTGTCCGCTGGTGCCGGACATGCTGCGCAACAGCCGGACCACCAGGAGCAACGCCCTGGTCCGCTGGCTGGCCTGGAACATGCCGTTCCACGTCGAGCACCACGCCTACCCGGCCGTGCCCTTCCACGCCCTGCCGGCGGCCCATGGTCACATCGCGCCGCTGATCGCGGTCTCGGCGCCGGGCTACATCGCCGTGCACCGGGAGATCCTCGGCTCCCTAGGCCGCAGCCGGCAGGCCGGGCCTCGCCCTTCGTCAAGCTCAGGGTGAGGCCCTGCTAGCGAGGCCTGGCCTCACACGCCCTTATGCTGAGCCTGACGAAGCATGAGCTAAGCGAAGGAAGCAGCCGGCTTGGCCAGCGCTGCCTCAGTTCTTCGGCAGGACCGCGACGTCGCCGGAGATCTCGCCGCCGGCCTCGATGACGATCTGGCCGTAGCGGATCTTGCCCTTGACCCGGGCGGTCGGGCGCAGGCGCAGCTCGCCGCGTGCCGTCAGCTCGCCGTCGAAGTGGCCGGCGATGTCGGCGGGCTCGACCTCGGCCTCGCCGTCGACCACGCCGGAGCGGGCCAGCTCCAGGGAGCCGACCTCGACCGAGGCCTCGAGCCGGCCCTCGACCACCAGGATGCGGCAGGAGCCGATCTCGCCCTTGACCTCGATCTCGCGGCCGATGACCAGGACGCCCTCGCCGGTCGCCGTGGCGCGGCCCGGGCGCGGGCCCGGCAGGCCGACCACCGAGGCGCCGGGCGGCCGGGGCAGCACGGGGCTCGGCCCCTGGCCCGAGTCAGGTCGTTGAGCTGGTTTCCCCGGGGCGGTCGCCATGGCCATCTCCAGTCACGAGAGCGCGCGCGTGGACGCCGGGACTCTAAGGGCCAACCCACGACGGCGAAAGGACAATATTGTGGCATGCGCGCGCATGGTTGACCGTCGGTGACTCAGGCGGCGGCCTGGAAGACCTTGGCCGTGAAGGCGGCCTGCAGGCGCTCGGCATCCGGCCCGAGGGCGCGGGGCTCGCGGACCAGCGGGAAGAGGTCGCGCAGCTCCTCGATCATCGGCGCCAGGCGGGCCGGCGGCGCGCGGTCGGTCACCGCGAAGGCCTGGCTGGCGACGGCCGCGAGCACCGCCAGGGCCGCGTCGAGGCAGCGACCGGCCTCGGCCTCCTTGCGCCAGGCCAGGAAGGTCGGCACGGCGACGTCGTTCTGGCCGAAGCCGCCGCCCTCGCTGCCGGGCAGGAAGGTCCGCTGGGCGGCGCTGCGGGCCTGCTCGGCGAGCGCCACCGAGGTCATGCCCAGGCAGCCCAGATAGGCGGCCTCGCCCATCAGAAGCTGATTCGGTAGCTGCGAGATGTTGCCGTCGAGCAGCTTGGAGACCTGGCGGTCGCAGAGCAGCGCCAGGTCGGCCCAGGACGCGGCCAGGTTGTCCAGCGCCGGCGCCGCCTTGGCGTTGTGGTAGCCGCCGGTGGAGATGGCGCGGCCGTGCGGGTGGTCGGCGTCGGGCGGGATATAGACCGGGTTGTCGGAGACCGCGCGCAGGGAGATCTCGGCCGCCTCCTCGGCCTGGGCGGCGGCGCGCGCCGCCTGGCCGAGAATCCGCGGCACGATGCGCCAGGAGACCGGCGCCTGGTAGTAGCGACGATCCTCTTGGCCGCCCGCCATCCAATGGCGCAGGCCGCGCAGGGCCTCGGCCTCGTGCGGGTCCTCCCAAAGCCCGTCGAGCGCCGCGTCGTAGTGCCCCAGGGGCGCCATCAGCGCTTCGGCCGCCAGGGCGAAGACCTGCACGGCCAGGGCCAGGCGGCCGCGCGCCGCCAGCGCGCCGTCGGCCAGCAGGGCGCTGGCGCAGGGGCTGCCGTTGACCAGAGACAGACTGTCCTTTTCGCCGAGCTCGAAGTCGCGGGCCAGGGGCACGAAAAGATGACCCAACGCCAATATCTCGCCCGGGCAGCCGTTGCCGAGGGCCGGCACCGGCGGCAGGGTCTCGCCGTCGAGCATGGCGGCGACGGCCTCGGCCAGGGGCGGCGTGATGGCCGCGTGGCCCTCGACGAAGTTGGTCAGGCGGGCGAAGACGATCCCGCGGCTGACCCGCTCCGGCAACGGCTCGCCGAACGAGGTCAGGGTGGCGAGCGGTATCCGCGCCGCGTGCGCCTTGCGCTCCTCGGGCGAGAGGCGATGGCTGGCGTGCTGGCCGTAGCCGGTGGTCACGCCGTAGATGACGATCGACTCGTCGCTGTCGATCAGCCGCATGAAGGACTCGCGGCACGCGGCCATGCGGGCCAGGGCGCGCTCGTGGAAGCGGACCCCCTCCCCGGTCCAGGCGGCCCGGTAGTAGGCGTCCAGGGTCAAGTCCGCACGGCTCTCCAGAACGATCGTCATCTCGTCAGCCTTCCCTCGAGGTTTCGATGCCGCCCAGCGTTAACCCCGGCGCGCGCGGCGGACAAGGGCCCCTGGGTTGCAGAGCCCGGTCAAACGCGCTCCACTGCGCCCTTCACGGGGCAAAGAGGCGAAACGACGTGGATCTCTCCAAGGTGCCGGTGGGGCAGAACCCGCCCTGGGACATCAACGTGGTGATCGAGGTGCCGCTGCACGGCGAGCCGGTGAAGTACGAGATGGACAAGGACTCCGGCGCCATGTTCGTCGACCGCTTCCTGCACACGGCGATGCGCTACCCCTGCAACTACGGCTTCATCCCGCACACCCTGGCGGACGACGGCGACCCGGCCGACGTGCTGGTGGCGGCGCGCTCGGCGGTGGTGCCGGGCGGCGTGGTGCGGGCCCGGCCGATCGGCGTCCTGATCATGGAAGACGAGGCCGGGTTGGACGAAAAGTTCCTCGCCGTGCCGGTCGACGCCCTGCACCCCTACTACAAGAACGTCAGCTCCTACCGCGACCTGCCCCAGGTCCTGCTCGACCAGATCTCGCACTTCTTCCAGCACTACAAGGACCTGGAGAGCGACAAGTGGGTCGAGATCAAGCGCTGGGGCGAAGCCGACGAGGCCTGCCGGATGATCGAGAGATCGATCGCGCTGGCCAGCGGCGCTAGTTGAGCAGCTCCAGCAGAAGCTCGGATTGCTGATTGGCCTGGGCCAGCATGCTGATGCTGGCCTGCGCCAGGAGGCTGCGGCTGGTGAAGCGGACGACTTCGCTGGCCACGTCGAGATCGACGAGCTGGCTGCGCGCCGCCTCGGTGTTCTCGCCGATCACGGTCAGGTTGTTGATGGCGACCTCCAGCCGGTTCTGCGAGGCGCCGATGGCCGAGCGCACCGAGACGACCTGCGACAGCGCGGCGTCCAGGGCCTCGTTGGCCGCGGCCGCACCGGCGTCGCCGGCGATGGTCAGGTCGTCCAGGCCGAGGCTGTTGGCGGTCAGCGAGCCGATGGCCACGGAGATGTCGTCGGCCGCGGCGGAGCCGGTGCCGACCCGGTAGGTGAAGGCGCGGTCGGCCACCGCCACGCGGCCCTCGAAGGGGGTCGTATAGTCGAAGACGTTCTTGCCGAGCGTCGCCGTCGTCTCCGGCGCCAGGTTGACCGCGCCCGCCACGGTCGTGGTCGCGTTGACGTTGATGGTCAGCGACAGCAGCGGATTGGTCGCCGCCTGCAGGTCGATCAGGCCATGGCCGAAGGTGCTGTCGATGCCGGCCGTGCCGAGGTCCGTCGCGCTGGTCATCAGCAGGCTGACCAGCTCCTCGCCGGACAGCTCCGGGAAGGCCTCGCGCAGGACGGCCAGCGAGCCCGCGACCATGGGCGCCGCCATGGAGGTGCCGCTGTTGCTGCCGGTCTGGCCGTCGTTCGTCGTCGAGATGATGCCGACGCCGGGCGCGGCGACCGAGAACTGCTGCACCACGCCGGCCTGGTTGGAGAAGCTGGCGAGCGCATCCCCATCGTCGGTGGCGACCACGGCGACCAGCATGCCGCCGGCCTCCGACTGGATGGCGAAGTTGGCGGGGAAGCCGGGATCGGAAAGCGCGTCGTTGCCGGCCGAGGCGACCAGCACGATGCCGGCTTCGACGGCGCGCTGGATGGCGGTCTGCAGAGCGCTGTGCGTGCCGAAGCCGGCGGTGCCGAGGCTCATGTTGATGACGTCCGCGCCGTTGGCCCGCGCCAGGTCGATCGCGTCGGCCACGTCGTTGAAGTCGAGCCCGCCGCCCGCCGCGGCGACGTTGACCGAGACGATCCGGGAATCGAAAGCGACGCCGTGGCTGCCGATGCCGTTCCTCTCGGCCGCGGCGATGCCGGCCACATGGGTGCCGTGGCCCTGGTCCGGGGTCACCGTATCGTCGTTGCCGTCGCCGGTGGTCGCGGTCGTGAACTGCACGAGCTGCGCGCCGGCCGAGGTGATGGCGCCGGCCGACATGGTGGTGTCGAGCCCGATGTCGATGGTCTTGCTGCCGTTCGTCTCGGTCAGGGTCACCAGGTGAGTCTGCAGCGGCCCGCCGGACACCAGGTTGATCGCTCCGCTGTAGGTCGTGCCGCCGAGCGACAGCGTGACCGTCGCCGCGGCCGCCGCCGCGCCGGTGATGTCCACCGTCGGTACGTAGCCCGCCTCGAAGAGGTCGACGCCCTCGGCGACGTCGTAGACCCGGATCGCGGAGACCTCGCCGCCGCCGCCGGACACGAAGCTGTTGGCCGCGAAGCTGAAGGACAGTCCCTCGACGGTGTTGTCGACGATGTCGGCCGCGAGGGAGAGGTTGTTCTGGAAATCGGCGTGGTCGATGTCGATGCCGGTGTCGATCACGGCCAGGGTGACTCCGGCACCGGTCGCGCCGCGGGCATAGGCGGCGGAGGCCTTGATGTTATCGAGCCCGGTGGAGGTGTGGTACTCGTCGGTCTCGAACTGCAGGCGGTCGACCTCGCCGGTCTGCGTGCCGATCGCGTTGCCGTCGCGGTCCGACAGCGAGACGATCAGGGTCTCGCTGGTCGCAGTCGTGCCGTCGTGCCGGTAGGTCACCCGGCCGGCGTTGAGGTCATCCTGGCTGAACTGGGCGCCGAGGCCGAGCGCCCGGTCGTTCAGGAACAGCACGCCGCTGCTCGTCTTGCTGCGCAGGGTGTAGACCACGCCGTCCTCGACGTCGCCCTCGAGCAGGCTGCGGCCGTTGAAGTTGGTGACCTTGGCGATGCGGTCGAGCTCCGCCTTCAGGGCCTGGAACTCGGTGTCCAGCATGGCCCGCTCGACAGAGCCGACCTGCCCCGAGGAGGCCTGCACCGCCAGGGCCTTCATGCGGACGATGGCGGCGTCGATCTGCGCCGTCGCGCCGTCCGCCACCTGCAGCATCGAGGCGGCCTGGCCGGCGTTGATCGAGGCCTGCGCCAGGGAGGCGACCTCGGCCCGGAGGCGGGATCCGATGGCGAGGGAGGCGGCGTCGTCACGGGCGGCCAGGACGCGCTGGCCCGCCGACAGCTTGGCGACCGTGCGGGAGACCGCGGCGTCGTTCGCCGTCAGAAAGCGACTGGCAACGTTCGCCGCCGCATTGTGGAGCACAGCCAGTGACATGCTCTACTACCTGTAGAGAGGCCCGAACCACAGGCTTCGGGCGCGGGTCTGCCTGACCCGCGAGACCGATCCTCTGCCAAAAGTCATAATCATTTGTGAAGGGCGCCGACCCGACGAGCGGCGCGGCGAGGCCGGCCGAGGTGATCGCCGTCACTTGATTTGCCGGCCGGCGCCGCGATCTCCATCTGGAGCCGCAAGCCAAGGAATCCGGCCAAGTAGCCGAACCTGTTAAGATTTTGCGAAGTAGTTTAGGTTAAGCCCAGCGGACCACCGGGCCGAGCCGGGATCGCGGGCGCCTACCGCCCTGCCCCCTTCGGCAAATCGGCGAGCGGACGGCCTAGACCTCAAGAATTCGACCCCCAAGCGGGCAAGGGATGCAGGAGGCCCATGGCGGACGGCACGCAGGCGACACGGCAAGAGCCGGAGCCCGACAGCACGCTCGACGAGGCGACGCCCGACGCGGGCATGCCCGACGGCGGCATGTCCGACGGCGCCGCGCCCGAGGCCGCCGCCGGCGAGCCCGCCGGCCAGCCCGAGCCCCTGCGCCGCCTCGAGAGCGTGGAAGCCGGGGTTGAGCCGGGTGCCGAGCCGCCGGCCGCCCCCGAGACCGAGCCCCAGCCCGCGGAAAGCGTGACCGCCGCGGCGGCCAAGGCCATCACCGAGGCCCTCAAGGCGACGCCTGGCGGCGAGAGCGAGGCCCAGAGCTGGAAGATCTCCCCGGCGGCGGTCGATTTCGAGGACCCGCTGGTCTCCTGCCTGTCGCTGGTCGCGACCATGATCCAGAAGCCGATCTCGGAGCAGGCCCTCAAGGCCGGCCTGCCCCACGGCGGCGCGCGCTTCACGCCGGAGCTGGCGATCCAGGCCGCCGGCCGCGCCGGCCTGGGCGCCAAGCTGGTGGCCCGCAAGAAGATCACCGACATCCTGCCGCTGACCCTGCCCTGCATCCTGCTGCTCAAGGGCGGCAACGCCTGCGTCCTGGTCAGCTACCCGGACAACAGCTCGGCCGAGATCGTCATGCCGGAAGGCGGCGGCGCCAAGCGCTGCGACATCGCCGAGCTGCAGAGCGACTACAGCGGCTACGCCATCTTCCTGCGGGCCGACTACAAGTTCGACGCCCGCTCCTCGGAGATCCGCCTGGCAGATCCCAAGGCCTGGTTCTGGGGCACGATCCGCAAGTTCTGGCCGATCTACAACCACGTCGCGCTGGCCTCGATCCTGATCAACATGTTCGCGATCGCCAGCCCGCTGTTCATCATGAACGTCTACGACCGGGTGGTGCCGAACAACGCGCTGGAGACGCTCTGGGTGCTCGCGCTCGGCGTCGGCATCGTCTTCGTCTTCGAGTTCGTGATGCGCAACATGCGCACCTACTTCGTCGACACCGCCGGCAAGAACGCCGACGTGATCATCGCCAGCCGCCTGCTCGAGCAGGTCATGGCCATGCGGCTCGACAAGAAGCCGCCCTCGACGGGGGCGCTGGCCAACAATCTGCGCGACTTCGAATCGCTGCGCGACTTCTTCACCTCGGGCACCTTGGTCGCCTTCGTCGACCTGCCCTTCGTGTTCCTCTTCATCGGCGTGATCTGGCTGGTCGCCGGCGACGTGGCGCTGATCCCGCTGGCCGTGGTGCCCCTGGTGATCCTGGTCGGCGCGATCCTGCAGTATCCGCTGCGCAACGTCATCGAGAAGACCCACCGCGAGCAGAGCCAGAAGCATGCCCTGCTGTTCGAGGCCATCGAGGGGGTCGAGACCATCAAGGCGATCTCGGCCGAGGGCCGGGTGCAGCGGGCCTGGGAGCGCTTCGTCGGCATGACCGCGCGCTCGGCCGCCAAGGCGCAGTGGCTTTCCGGCCTGGCGACGACCCTGACCCAGGTGGCGATCCAGCTCACCACCGTGGCGGTCGTGGTCTACGGCGTCCACAAGATCGCTCTGGCGGAGATCACCATGGGCGCGCTGATCGCCGCGACCATCCTGACCGGGCGCGCCCTGCAGCCGCTCGGCGCCGTCGCCACCATGCTGACACGCCTGCAGCAGTCGCGGGTCGCCCTCAAGGCGCTCGACTCCTTGATGAAGACGCCGGTCGAGCGCGAGCCGGGCAAGAGCTTCCTGCACCGCCCACGCCTCAGCGGCCAGATCGAGCTGCACAACGTCGCCTTCGCCTATCCCGGTCAGGAGGACAAGGCGCTGGCCGGCATCAGCTTCACGGTCGAGCCCGGCGAGCGGGTCGGCATCCTCGGCCGCATCGGCTCCGGCAAGAGCACCATCGCCCGCCTCCTGCTCGGCCTCTACGAGCCCGCCGAGGGCGCGGTGCTGATGGACGGCACCGACCTGCGGCAGATCGATCCGGCGGACCTGCGCCGCAACATCGGCTACGTCAGCCAGGACAACTATCTCTTCTTCGGCTCGGTGCGCGACAACATCGCCTTCGGCGCGCCCCATCTCGACGAGGCGACGGTCCGGCGGGCCGCCGACCTGGCCGGGGTGACCGAGTTCCTGCAGTCCCATCCCATGGGCTTCGACCTGCCGGTCGGCGAGCGCGGCATGGCGCTGTCCGGCGGCCAGCGCCAGTCGATCGTCATCGCCCGGGCGCTGCTGCACGACCCGCCGGTCCTGATGCTCGACGAGCCGACCTCCTCGATGGACAACGCCACCGAGGGCCAGTTCAAGAGCCGGCTCGAGAAGATCCTCGAGGGCAAGACCCTGATCCTGGTCACCCACCGCGGCTCGCTGCTGTCCCTCGTCGACCGGCTGGTGGTCATCGACCACGGCCGCATCGTCGCCGACGGGCCCAAGGACCAGGTCCTCAAGGCGCTGAAGTCCGGCCAGGTGCGCAGCGGCAGCGCGCCCAAAGCACCGGCCAAGCAGGGCGAGCAGGCATGAGCCTCGGCAAGCTCTACGACGCCGACGACCTCGACTACATGCCCGAGGTCGAGGCCGCCACCCGGCGGCGCGGCCACCGCTTCGCCTACATGCTCACCATCATGAGCGTGCTGTTCTTCATCTGCTTCCTGGTCTGGGCCCACTACGCCGTGCTCGACGAGGTGACCCGCGGCGAGGCGACGATCATCCCCTCGAGCAAGACCCAGGTGATCCAAAACCTGGAGGGTGGCATCCTGGCCGACATCCTGGTGCGCGAGGGCAACATCGTCGAGCAGGGCGACATCCTGATCCGCATCGACAACACCTCCGCCCAGGCCGACTTCCGCGACATGCGCTCGCGCTACCTGAGCCTGCTGGCGAAGATCGCCCGCTTCGAGTCGGAGCTCGACGGCGAAGAGCTGAGCTTCCCCAACGACGTGCTGGAGGAAGCACCGCAGGCGGCGGCCTCGGAGTCGCTGCTCTACGAGAACCGCAAGGCGCAGCTCGACGCCCAGGTCGCCGTGCTCGAGACCCAGGCGAGCCAAAGGGCCCAGGAGATCCAGGAGGCGCGCAGCCGCCTCGATCAGCTCCAGCGCAGCCTCGCCCTGGCGCGCGAGGAGCTGGCCATCACCCAGCCGATGGTCGCCCGCAACCTGATGCCCAAGGTCGACCTGCTGCGCGTCGAGCGGGAGATCGCCGACCTCGAGGGCCAGATCAAGACCGTGCGGATCTCGGTGCCGCGCCTGCAGCAGGGCGCCAAGGAGGCTCAGCAGCGGGTCAAGGAGCTGCGCGCGACCAACCGGGCGCAGATCTCCGACGAGCTGGGCCAGGCCAAGACCGAGCTGCAGTCGGTCACCGAGGCGCTCTTCGCCGGCGAGGACACGGTGACCCGCACCGAGGTGCGCTCGCCGGTGCGTGGCACGGTGAAGCAGATCATGCACAACACCGTCGGCGGCGTGATCCGGCCGGCCGAGGACATCCTCGAGATCGTGCCGCTCGACGACACCTTGCTCGTCGAGGCGCGCATCCGGCCGGCCGACATCGCCTTCCTGAGCCCCGGCCAGCAGTCGACCATCAAGGTCACGGCCTACGACTTCTCGATCTACGGCGGGCTCAAGGCGACGCTGGAGAACATCAGCGCCGACACCATCAAGGACGAGCAGGGCGAGAGCTTCTACCACGTCTATCTGCGCACGGACCGCAACACCCTGGTCCATGCCGAGAAGGATCTGCCGATCATCCCCGGCATGACCGCGACCGTGGAGATCCTGACCGGCGAGAAGTCGGTGCTCGACTACCTGCTCAAGCCGATCCTCAAGGCCCGCGACCGCGCCCTGCGGGAACGCTGAAGCGTTCCCTGCTTGGGCGGACTCGTCACCGGTCGGCTCGTCCGGTGACGCTCCGGCGATCGCCGCCGATGGCCGTCGCCGTCGACATCGAAGCGAACCGCCCCCTCACCCGGCTCCGGCTAGGCTTGGCGAAGCCGAAGGCTGAGCTTAGCCGGAGCCGGGTGAGGGAGCGGTTCGCTTCCCTTCGGCAGCGCGCGCGGCACCGCTATCGCAGCGCAACGAAAAAGCCCCTCCGGCAGCGGCCGAAGGGGCTTTTCTGTTCGCGGCGCGCCGGCCGATCGATCAGCTTACAGCAGATCGACCTCGACCACGCGGTTGAAGGGGTTGCGGACATTGTCGCCGGTCGGCACCAGCGGCATGCCCTCGCCGACCGAGCTGCCCTGGAGTCGCGACATGTCGATGCCGGCGGCCTCCATCTCCTGCAGCACGACCTTCGTGCGGCGCTCGGAGAGGCCCTGGTTGTAGCCCCGCGGGCCGGAGGTGTCGGCATGGCCGACCAGCTTGACGGAGGTGTTGGGGTCGGCGAGCGCGTCGCGGATCGCCCGCTCCAGCGCCTCGCGCCCGGCCTGCGTCATGACCGTGCTGTCGAACTGGAAGTAGACCATGTAGCGCTCGGGCTCGGCCGGCTCCGGCGGTCCCGGGAACAGCGAGGCCTCGCGCAGCCCGTAGTTGGCCAGCTCCTCGACCCGGGCCATGCGGTCGTTGAACTCCTGCCGGCAGCGCGCGGCGTCCTCGTCGCGGCCGGCTTCCGCCGCCTCGATCCAGCAGTCGTAGGCGACCTGGGCATAGGCGGTGTCGACCGGCGCCACTTCCTTGGCGCCCTTGATGAAGGCGCGGCGCAGCCGGAGATAGGCCTGCGACAGGGCGGCGTTGTCGGTCTCGTTCAGGTCGCGGTCGGTCACCTCGTCCATCGGCACCATGGAGCGCCGGGCGGCGGTCCGCGCCTTGCCGTTGAAGTGCTCGCCGTCGTGCAGATCGAAGGAGCTGGTCCGCGAATCCGACAGGTTCTTGTAGCCGTCGTTGAGCGTATTCATGAAGACGATGCCGCTCGTCTCCAAGTCGAAGCCGCTATCGGTGTCGAAGATCCCGACCAAAAAGCCATCCAACGGCCCCGCCTGGGCGCCGGCCGGCAAGGCCAACGCGAAGCAGGCGCTGAGTAGCATTCGCTTCACAGTCATTGCGATCCATTACCCCCTAGTGCCGGTCCGTCTTGGACCCCGTCGAGGTCATGCCCTAACCGCGGATCCTCGCTAACCAAGGCCCGACGCGCCAGCGCAGGTTTGCGGCGAGACGTCCCGAATTCGAATCTAGCATAGCCGCAATCCAAGAAAATTCAATCGAATGAGCGCGCTGCACTGATATCCGGGGCTTTCTCGCGGCTTCACCGCGCCGGGCCACGAATCGTCTGAATTCGCGGCCTGCCTGCCAATGGCCCGAAACTATCTCAAAGTCTAGATAGTTCTGAACGTGAAATTAAAGGCCTCCGTGGAGAATGGTCCATGCGACCCCGGGCCGGCGCTTTCCGCCGGTTCCAGATCCCCGGAGAGCCGATCTTGCCCCGAGTGTTCACAGTCAGGCACATCGCCGCCGCCCTCCTCGCCCTGGCGGCCGCCACCATGGCGGCACCGGCGGCGGCGCAGAGCCTGGCCGACTTGGTGAGCAGCGCCCAGGCCGCCCGAGTCGCGCCCAACGGCGACGCCGGTCTGCCCCCGGGTGCCGCGGCAATCTTCGGCTCGCGCGAGTTCAAGGCCGGCTCCCTGCAAGGCCTGCCGCAATGGCAGCGGGTCCTGGCCAAGATGAAGCAGCAGCGCGCCGGCTACCTGCGCTGCTCCGAGGACGCCTCGGCTTGCCAAAGCGAGGCCCAGCGTGCCTGGCGCGAGGTCGTCCAGCTCGCCGCCAAAGGCGCGCCGCGCGACCGCCTTAAGATTGTTAACCAGTACTTCAACCGGCTGCCCTACCGACTCGACAGCGCGGTCTACGGGGTCAACGAATACTGGGCGACTCCGGACGAGTTCCTGCGCCTGTCCGGCGACTGCGAGGACTATGCCATCGCCAAGTTCTTCGCCCTGCGCCAGCTCGGCTACGACGCCGAGGCGCTGCGGATCGTCATCCTGTGGGACGAGATCCGCGGCATCGGCCACGCGGTCCTGGCGGTCTACCAGCCGCAAGGCATTGTGATTCTGGATAATCTCTCCGAATTGATCGTCTCGCACGAGCGCTACAAGCACTACATCCCGCAATACTCGATGAACGAGACCACGCGCTGGGCGCACGTCCACGCCAAGAAGATCCCGACCCTGGTCGCCCAGAAGCGCTGAGCGGCCCAGAAGCGCTCAGCGGGCCGGTCCCAGAACCGGCTTGTTCATCCCAAGGACCGGAGATATAAGGCCTTTCGGCCTGTCCGCGGGCCGAGTCACGGTCCCGAAGACCGCTAAGGATTCAGCAAGGCTCCGGAACCGATAGTCGCCAGGTGCTTTGAACAGCGAGTTGCAACCGGCCTTGACCCGCTCCTTCGCGCCCGATCTTGTCACGACAAGGCGGGCGTGCGCCGCCGCCTCTGCCCGATAACCTATTCTAATGACGGTCCTACTCGGGTAAGCTAGGCGCGAATCGGGGCGAAGTCCGGTAAACCACGTTAAGCGATGAGGCAGGTGGGGGTTTTCATCATGGAGCGCGACGTGAGGCGCAGAGCTGCCAAGGTCTCCAGTATCGTCGCCGCCGGGCTCGTCGGCGCCGCCTTGGCCCTGCCGGCCTCGGCCACGACAATGGTCGATGCGATGCGGCTGGCGATCTCGCACAGCCCGGACATCGGCAACGTCTCCCATAACCGCGAGGCGATCGAGCACGAGCTGCGCCAGGCCCGCGGTCTTTATCTGCCCCAGTTCGACGTGGCCGCCGGCGTCGGCAAGGAGCGCACCCGCGACACCAACACGCGCTCCAACCCCAACGACGCCAACGGCTCCCTGACCCTGACACGCTCCGAGACCTCCTTCACCGTCCAGCAGCGGGTGTTCGACGGCTTCGAGGCCAGCAGCACGGTGCAGCGCGAGAAGGCCCGCGTCCTCTCCGCCGCGCGCCGGGTCTTCGAGAACGCCGAGTTCACCGGTCTCGACGCGATCGGCGCCTACCTCGAGGTGCTGCGCCAGCGCGAGCTGGTCCGCCTGGCCGAAGAGAACGTGCAGGTCCACCAGGTGATCCTCGGCTTCCTGCGCGAGCAGCTCTCCGGCGGCGTCGGCAGCCAGGCCGACGTGGCGCAGACCGAAGCGCGCCTGGCCCGCTCGCGCTCGACGCTGTCGCAGACCTTCAACACGCTGCGCGACGCCGAGTCCTCCTATGCACGGGTCGTCGGCCAGTACCCGGACGACCTCTCGCTGCCGGTCTTCCCGCCGAACGTGCTGCCGCCCGATCTCGACACCGCCGTCGACCAGGTCTGGGCGGACAACCCGACCTTCAAGATCTTCGACGCCGACGTTCGCGCGGCCGAGGCCGAGGTCGACCTCTCCGAGGTGCCCTTCTATCCGGCGATCACCCTCGAAGGTGAGTCGGAGTACAACATCAACCGCGACGGCATCGAGGACGAGGAGTTCAACAACCAGATCATGCTGCGGCTGCGCTGGAACCTGTTTCGCGGCGGCATCGACTCGGCCGCCCGGCAGGAAGCCGTGTCGCAGGTCCAGCAGAGCAAGGCGATCCGCCACGCCTCCCTGCTCGAGGCCGAGGAAGAGATGCGCCGCTCCTGGTTCGCCCTCGAGGCCAACCGGACCCAGGTCGAGGAGTCGGCGATCGACGTCGACTTCCAGACCGAGACCCGCGACGCCTATCGCCAGCAGTTCGAGGTCGGGCAGCGGACGCTGCTGGATGTGCTCGACGCCGAGAACGAGCTCTTCGTGGCCAAGGGCCAGCTCGTCACCTCGCAGACCAACGTCGAGCTCGCCTCCTATCGGATCCTAGCGCTGATCGGCCGCCTCCTCGACACCATGGGCGTGCAGGCGCCGGAGCAGGCCTCGCCGGTCATCCCGACCTTCGGCGAGCAGCTCTTCGACTGAGTCCGGCCCGCGCCGACGCGCGGCGGAGACGGCCGCTGGCTCGCCGAACCGGCGGCCCTGGCCTTCCCGAGCTCTGCGTGACGGTTCTTCATGCCGCCTGACTCTTCACCGCCAGACGAGCCGTCGGAAATTACGCAGGACGATCCCGCCTACTTGGCCGGCCAGGTCGAGCGCCTGGGCCTCGCCAAGATCGAGCGGCACATCTTCCTCTGCGCCCAGCAGAGCAAGCCCAAGTGCTGCAGCTTCGAGGACTCGACCGAAAGCTGGGTCTATCTCAAGAAGCGGATCGGCGAGCTCGGCCTGACCCAGGGCAAGCGGGTCGTCTATCGCAGCAAGGTGGACTGCCTGCGGGTCTGCGCCCACGGGCCGATCTGCGTGGTCTGGCCCGACGGCATCTGGTACCAGCGGGCGACGCCCGAGGTGCTGGAGCGCATTCTCCAGGAGCACGTCCTGGGCGGCCGGCCGGTCAGCGAATACGTCATCGCCGCCCCGGCCGAAGACGGCGATCAAGCGGAGCCCTGAGCGCCCCTACCGTCTAGGGCGTTCCTTGCTTGCGTGGAATCGGCAGCGGTCTGCTCCTGCGGCAACGCCCTGGTGATGGCCGCTCGCGGCAGTCGCCGTCGACATCGAAACGAACCGCCCCCTCACCCAGCTCCGGCTAGGCTCGGCTGCGCCTCGCCAAGCCTGCGCAGCCCTCTCCCCCGACGGGGGAGAGGGACGTGGAGGCTTAGCGAAGCCGACGGCTGAGCTTAGCCGGAGCTGGGTGAGGGGGCGGTTCGTTTCCCTATACGCAACAGGCCGGCGATGCCACCTACAACCAGACGGCGATGCGTCATGCTCATCGCCGTTCGGTATAAGCCAGTACCGCTCTAGGCCAGCGGCTTGCGGCCGCCGAAGACCGCGTGGCCGGCCTTCATCCAGAAGACGTCGACCTCGGCGAAGCCCGCCTCGCGCAGCCAGGAAAGCTGGTCGTAGAGCGTCGAGGGCTGGTCGATCGGGTCCGGCTCCGGGTCGCTGAAGTAGTTCCAGCCGTCGTCGCGGAACCGCTCGAAGCCGGCGAGGTCGCCGTCGAATTCCAGCGCGCGTCTGCGGGCCTCGTCGTCCCAGGCCCGGGCGGCCCAGCGCGTCGCGCCCTCGCCCGCCGGCAACATCATGTCCGCCACCAGGAACAGGCCGCCCGGCGCCAGCATGCGCAGGACGCCGGCGAAGAGCCGGGCCTTGCCGGGACCGTCCAGGTGATGGATCGCCAGGCTGGAGACCACCGCCTGCGGCGCCGCCTCGGCCTGCCGCCAGTCGTCGGACGCCAGGTCGAAGAGCCGGGTCTCCAGCCGAGCGGCCAGCACCTCGCCGACCGCCGCCCGGGTCGCCTCGAGCATCTTGGGCGAGCCGTCGAGCGCCAGCAGCCTCGCCGCCGGGAAGCGCTCCAGCAGCGCCTTCGCCAGCAGCCCGCCGCCGCAACAGAGCTCGAGGATCGAGCGAGGCTCGCCCTGCGCGGCGATCAGGCCGCAGATGGTGTCGATCTGGACCTCGCGCTCCGGCACGGCGTAGCGGCCGATGTCGAGAAAGGTGGCGCTGTTCTCCTCGCTCCAGGTGCCGCCCGCCGCCTCGTCCGCCTGGTCGCCCATAAGATTCCGTTAACCTCCGCCGCCCAGCCCATGGCTGCCGCCTAAACGTTCCAGTAACCCGGTCGAGGGCAGTCTGTCGATCTATTCCATGGAGCCGCTGCGGCGCTCGCGCGCCCTCGTCGCAACGGGAGCGATAGGCCTTGTCCGATCTGAACTGGGATCGATTGACTGTCCTTCTGGTCGAGGACAATCAGTTCGTCGCGGGGCTCCTGCGCTCGACGCTCCACGCCATCGGCTTCCGCAACATGATCATCGAGTCCGACGGCAGCGGCGCGATCAAGCGCCTGCAGCAGGCGCAGAGCGATCCCGTCGGCGCCGGCTTCAGCAACATCGACCTGATCATCTCCGACTTCCTCATGCCGACGGTCGACGGCGCGCTGTTCCTGCGCTGGATCCGCACCAGCAGCGACACCTTCGACCGCTTCGTGCCCTTCATCATGCTCTCCGGCGCCGCCGACCGGGACGTGGTGCAGCAGTGCCGCCAGGCCGGCGTCACCGAGTTCCTGGCCAAGCCCTTCTCCGTCTCCTCCGTCGCCGAGCGCATCCTTCACGTGATCAATCACCCGCGCGCCTACATCCTGGCGCCGGAGTACTTCGGGCCCGACCGCCGGCGCAAGGTCCTCGGCGTCAAGGAGGAGCGCCGCTCCTACGAGAAGAGCGACATCGAGCATGTCTACAGCCAGTCCAGCAACAAGTCCCTGCGGGACGACGTCCGCGCCATTCACTTCCATCTGCCGAACCGGCTGCGCGAGAAGCTCGGGCCGAACGCGGTCAACACCGAGGTGGCGATCGATCCGGAGATCATCGCCGTCGCCGAGGAGCGCATCCAGGACATGGCCGGCGACTACAGCGACTGGATGAGCAAGGCCCTGGACCGCATGTCCACGGCGCACGCGGCGCTGGTCGTGCCGGGCGGGCCGCCCGGCGAGGACGACGAGGAAGGCGAGGACGAAGAAGAGCTGACCATGCTCGGCAACCGGCGCTTTCTCGGCGAGATCAGCCGCACGGCCCACGAGCTGCGCGGCCAGGGCGGCATCTTCGGCTACCCGCTGATCACCTCCCTCGGCCGCTCGCTCTTCGAGACGACCAAGGACCAGCAGAAAGACGTCACGGCCAACCGCCTGACCCTGATCGGCGCCCACATCGACGCGATCCGCACCGTCTTCGCCAACCGGATCCGCGGCGAAGGCGGCGAGATCGGCCGCGCGCTGCTCAAGGAGACCGCCGCGGCGGTGCAGCGCTACGCCTGACCTTGTTCGGGCCCCGTCGGCTCAGGAGGCCTCGGGCGGCTTGTGCAGGGACTCGAAGCTGGTCTTGAGCCGCTCCAGAGCATAGCCGGGCAGCTTGTAGGCCCAGGGCGTCACCCGCTCGGTGATGGTCTTGGCCTTCGCCGCGGTCGCCTGCCGGGCCGCCTCGTCCTGTCCCTCCAGCTCGACCTGCGTCGCCTCGAAGGTGACCCATTCCTCCTCGCCGATCGGCACGATCTCGACGCTGACCTGCAGACCGTCGAAGTCGGTGTAGACGCCGTGGTGCGAGACCACCGCCAGGTCGAGCCGGTCGCGCGGCTTGACGTCGTCGAAGGTCAGGAAGGCCAGGCCGGAGGCCAGGCGGTTGGCCAGCGAGCCGTCGAGCTCGTGGCCCTCGGGCATGGCGTCGAGCACCAGGCCGGCCTCGGGCGCCTCGCGCGACAGGCGGACCGGCTCGCCTTCCAGCGGCGTCACCGCGAGCGCCTTGATCGAGGTGCTGGGCAGGTGCACGACGTCGTCGTCCAGCCAGTCCTCGAGCGTCGCGCCGGGCTCGATGCGGCCGCTGGCGAGCCAGGCCTGGCTCTCGCCGGACCGGCGGACATAGGTGCCGCCCTCGACCTGACCGGTCGGGCGCGACTGCCCCTTGCCGACGATCAGGGCGGCCAGGTCCTGCCCCGCCGAGTCCTTGAGGGTGATGACGCGGGACTTGGCCTCCGGCAGCTCCGGGTCTTCCAGCTCGAGCCGGACCAGACGGTCCTCGCGGGCGGTCTTGGCCTCGATCAGGCGCATGTCGCTCAAGCCGACGATCAAGGTGCGCACCTTGCCGCCGTCCACCGGATAGCCGTGCTTGTCGGGCGCGGTCCAGGCACCGGCCTCGCCGCGGGCCAGGGTGAAGCGCTGGCCGCCGCCCTGGATCTCCAGCGCGGCGACGGCGTCCGGGTTGTCGCGCAAGGCCGGCAGGACCGGCTCGTTGTCGAGGCGCACGCTGGTGGTGCCGGGCCGGTTGAGCGTGACCACGATCGCCGCCGCCAGGGTCGCGGCGGTGACGACCAGCCAAGCGAGGAAGACTCTCGGACTCATGGCAAGCCGCCCCTCCTAGCCGAGCGCCGCCTGGCGGCCGCCGCGCCGGGCCCGCCGCAGCAGCGCCAGCACCAGGGCGATCAGGCCCACCGCCAAGGGCACGGCCCAGATGTTGATCAGCTTGATCCGCGATTCCAGGGTCTCGACGTCCTGGCGCAGGGCGTGCTGCACCTCGCGCAGCTCGCCGCGCAGGTCGAGCATCTGCTGGCGGAACTTGTCGATCTCGGCCTGCTGCTCGCCTGTCAGCAGCACGCCGGCCTCCTGCTCCTGCCGCTGCAGGTCGGTGATGCTGGCGTTGGCCTGCTCGATGCGCTGCAGCAGCTCCTGCTCCTTCGCGCGGAACTGGTCCTCCGCCGCCTGCTCCATGTCCTGCAGCACCTCGAAGGGGCGCACGCTGAGACCCCGGCCGCGCAGCGAGATCAGGCCCTCGCTGCCGCTCAGGTTGTCGAGGGCGTTGATCACGAAGTCGCCGTTGTGGGCGATCGGAATCAGCAGGGCCTGGCCCAGCAGGTTGCGCCGCTGCACCCAGTTCTGGTCGGCCAGGATATCGGCGTCGGCCACCAGGATGACGTTGATCGGCCGCTCGGACTGCGCCCGGTGCGCGGCCTTGACCGCCTCGTCGGTGATCGCCTCGGGCGGCCCCTCGGCGAAGGCGCTGGCAGCCGGCCCGGCGATGCGCGCGGCGATGATCCGGCTCTCGCCGTCGGCCTCGAAGTCGTTGATCAGGTCGACCGGGCTCGGCGCGAAGGCGATCGCCTCGGTCTCGATCAGCATCGCGTTGGGGCTCGAGCGGAGGATCGGCGTCAGGCTGGTCTCGGCGCCCTCGGCCGCGCTGATGGCGCCGACGCTGCGCAGGTTGAGCTGCTCGACGTTGGCCATGATGACGTCGGTCCGCTCGAAGGCCTCGGCGCGCATGCCGAGCCAGGCGAGATAGTCGACGATAACCTGGCGGCCGTCGTGCAGCGCCTGGACCCGCGAGGCGTAGGTCCGGTCGCCGACGAAACGCTCGGCCTCCATGGCGACGCCCCAGCTTTCCAGCAGCGGCGCCATGGTCGTCACGGCGTTGCCTTCCGGCGGCGGCATGCCGGGCCGCGGCGCGGTCAGCGCCTCGGCGTGGGGATCGACGAAGGCCAGCACCCGGCCGCCGCGCAGCACGAACTGGTCGATGGCATAGAGGCTGGCCTCGTCCAAGCTCTGCGGCTGGGCCAGCATGAGGATCGAGATGTCCTGCTCGATGCTCTGGATCTCGCCGCCGAGGAAGCTGACGTCGAAGAACTGCTGGGCCTGCTCGATCACCGCCCAGGGCGTGAAGCCGTCGGCCTGCGAGCCGCGCATCTCCAGGCTGCCGAGCACGGCCACCTTGGGCTTGTCGGGCTGGGCTAGGTCGTAGATCAGGCGCGTCAGGTCGTATTCCAGGAAGTTGGCGCGCTCGGGCGCCAGGAACGGCAGGGCGCGGCGGTCGTCCGTGCTGTTGATGCCGCTGAGGCCGAAGTAGACCTGGCTGCCGTCGACGTCGACGGTGACGCCGCGCAGGCCGTCGGCCACCGCGAGGTCCTCCTCCGGCGAGAAGGGCGCCGGGTCGTAGCGCTCCAGCCGCAGCAGGCCGCCGGAACGCTCGACGTACTCGCTCAGCAGGTCCTCCACGCGGCTGGCGAGGCCGGTGTAGAAGGGCCCGAGCAGGTCGAGCTCCGTCGAGCGGTAGTAGCGCAGGGTGATCGGCTCCTCGAGCAGGGCGAGGGTCTGCAAGGTGCCCTCGGTGACCGTGAAGAGCCGGTCCTCGGTCAGGTCGAGCCGGGCCGAGCGGAACAGGTTGCCGGCCAGCAGGTTGACCGAGAAGAAGAAGATCACGACCAGGACGATGACCCCGAAGGCCAGGGCGCCGCGGTCGGCCTTGCCGTTCAGGAACGCCATCGCAGCCCTCACGCCCCCTTCTTCAGCTCGACGATCGCGGTGTTGATCACCAGGCAGCCGCCGATCATGGACAGGAAGTAGATGACGTTGCGCAGGTCGATGACGCCCTGGCCGATGCCGTGGAAGTTCGACAGGAAGCTGACGTCGGCCAGGGTCTCGAGCAGGGCCTCGCCGACCCAGCCGCGGAAGGCGGCCTGGATCAGCTCGATGCCGCTCATCAGGAACAGGAAGCAGAGCCCGGCGCCGACCACGAAGGCGATGACCTGGTTGCGGGTCAGCGCCGAGACGCAGGCGCTGATCGCCAGATAGCCGCCGGCCATCAGCCAGCTACCGAGATAGGCGCTGAGGATGACGCCGTTGTCCGGCTGGCCGAGGTAGTTGACCGTCAGCCAGATCGGGAAGGTCAGCGCCAGCGCGATGCCGGCGAAGAGCCAGGCCGCCAGGAACTTGCCGATCACCGCCTGGCCGGTCGAGACCGGCAGGGTCATGAGGAACTCGATGGAGCCGGACTTGCGCTCCTCGGCCCAGAGCCGCATGCCGATCGCCGGGATCAGGAAGAGATAGAGCCAGGGGTGGAACTGGAAGAAGGGCTGCAGGTCCGCCTGGCCGCGCTCCAGGAAGCCGCCGAGGAAGAAGGTCAGGCCGCCGCTCAGCGCCAGGAAGATCATGATGTAGAGGTAGGCCAGGGGCGAGGCGAAGTAAGAGGCCAGCTCCCGCCGCAAGATGATCGCGATGTTACCCATAGAGCCTCCGCGCCGCTCTAGGTCGTCAACTGGCGGAAGACTTCGTCGAGCCGGCCGCGCTCGACGTTGAGCTCGCTGATCTGGATGCCCTCGCGGGCCACCGCGTCGCGCACCTCGGCGAGGATGTCGCCGCCCTCGCGCGGCAGGGCGCGCAGGGCGGCCTGGCCGTTGACCGCGTCGCCGGGCTCGACCGAGGCGACGCCCGGCAGGCGCGCCAGGCAGGCGCCGACCGTCTCGGCCTTGCCCTGCTCGACCCGCAGCTCGACGGCGTTGTGGTAGCGCGAGCGCGCCATCAGGGCGGCGGGCTCGTCGTCGGCGACGATGCGGCCCTGGGAGACGATGATCGCCCGGCTGCAGACCGCCTCGACCTCCTCGAGGATGTGGGTCGAGATGACGATGGCCTTCTCGCCGGCCATCTCGTCGAGGAGCTGGCGGACCTCGTGCTTCTGGTTCGGATCGAGGCCGTCGGTCGGCTCGTCGAGGATCAGCACCTCCGGGTCCGCCAGGATCGCCTGGGCCAGGCCGACGCGGCGCTTGAAGCCCTTCGACAGGGTCTCGATCGGCCGCTGCAGCACCGCCTCGAGCTGGAGCTGCTCGACCACCTTCTCCAGGCGCCGCTTGCGCTCCGGTCCCTTGAGGCCGCGCAGATCGGCGACGAAGCCCAGCAGGCCCGCCGGCGACATGTCGCCGTAGGCGGGCGCGCCCTCCGGCAGGTAGCCGACCCGCCGCTTGACCTCGATCGGCTGACGCAGCACGTCGAAGCCGCAGACCGTGACGCTTCCGGAGCTGGCCGGCAGGTAGCCGGTGACGATGCGCATGGTGGTGGTCTTGCCGGCGCCGTTCGGCCCGAGGAAGCCCAGCACCTCGCCGCGCTCGACGGCGAAGCTGATGCCGTCGACGGCCGTCACCGGCCCGAAGCGCTTGGTGACATCGTCTAGCTGAAGCAGGCGGTCCATGGCCGTCTCGCAGGGCCTCCGATCTGGGCTGGCCGAATCACCTCGGGCGCCGATGTAGGGCAGAATTCCGGTGCTTTCAAGATCAGCTTAACAACTTGTAATGGACGCCCTTTTCACGCGGTGGCCGGGATGGGCAAGGTATCGTGGCATGGCTGTGTCAGTTGCCCCGGGTGGCCTGTCGCGCCGCGCCGCCGCGTGCCACTCTCGCTCCAACGCCAATCCATCGGCGCCGCCTCCGTCAGCCCCGAAAGCAGCCAGCCGGACATATGCCCATGCCCCTATCCCGCCGCCGCCTCTTGGGCCTGCTGCTGGCCGGCAGCGCGATGCCGGCCTGGGCCGCCCAGCCGGCCCCCACGCGACCGGAGCGGCGCCTGCGGCTGGCGGGCAGCCCGCCGGGCGACCCCGGCGACGGCTGGGCGCGCTTCGCCGAGCAGACCGGCTGGTCCGTCGAGGCCCTGACCATCAGCGACGCGCCCCAGGCGATCCGGCAGCTCCTGTCGCTGGAAGCGGCCGGCGGCGGCCTCGATCTGCTGCATGCCGTGGGTGGCCTGGTCCCGGTCCTGGCCGACAACCGCCTGGTCGAGCCGATCGACGTCGAGCGCCTGACCGCCTGGCAGGACAACGACTACATCCGGGACTACTTCGCGCCCGAGCGGCCGGGCTTCCGCCTGATCGGCCGGGAGGAGCAGGTCTTCGGCGTGCCGACCCTGCTGCAGGCCGAGTCCTTCCTCTACCTGCCGGAGGCGACCGGCAAGCTCGAGACCTACGCCGCGCTCTTCGATCCGCAGTGGCGCGGCCGGGTGGCGATCCAGGACGACATGATCAACACGGGCCACAAGACCGCGCTCTACCTCAAGGAGAGCGGCCTGGCGCCGATCGAGGACCCCGGCGACCTGCAGCCGGGCGAGATCCGCAGCGTGGTCGACTTCCTGATCGACCAGAAGCGGCAGGGCCAGTTCCGCACGCTCTGGGCCAGCCAGGAAGAGGCGCTGAAGCTGCTGCTGAGCAAGGAGGTGGTCGCCATCGAGTGCCCCGTGGCCCTCTTGCCGATGGCCCAAAGCGGCGGCGTGAACGCGGTGCAGGCGGCACCCGTCGAGGGTTACCTGCTCTGGGCGCTGACCGCCTCCATCGTGGCCGCGCCGGAGCGCGAGCCCGAGGCCGAGGAAGCGCTCTACGACCTGATCGACTTCCTGCTGGGCGGCTGGTACGGCGCCAGGCTCGCTCTGGCCCGCGGCGCCATGACCAATCCCGCGGCGCTCAAGTACCTGGAAGAGAACAGCGAGGACTTCACCGCCGACGAGGCCGTCCGCCTGCAGGCCATCGACAGCGGCGGCCGCCTGCGCTTCGAGATGGGCGGCGTCTGGCAGCAGCGCTGGCCGACCCACCGCAAGGCCTACGAGGCCGAGTGGTCGCGCTTCAAGACCGCCTAGACGCCTCCCCTCACCAGACGTTGCCGGCGCCCGGCGTGTAGGTCGTGGCGACCACGGTCTCGGTCTGCAGGACCGTGCATTTGACGATGCCGGAGACCGCCAGCAGCGCCGTCTCGACCTTGGCCGCGCCGGCCTTCAGGTCGATCTGCGCCGCCGACAGGGTGATCGTGCCGGCGCTGACCACCTCGACGCTGCCGTCCTTGAGGGTGACCTTGGCGCCGCCGGAGTCCTCGATCAGCAGGCCGTCCGGCTCGTCGGAGAGGAAGACCCGCTGGCCGTCCGCCGTCTCCAGACGCAGGCTGCCGCCCTCGGCCACCTCGTCGAAGACGATGCGCGTGCCCCTGGGCGTGCTGAGGACCTGCGTCTCCTGGCCCTGCTTGATGTCCGTCGAGGGCGGCCGCTCCCGGCCGTTCCAGAGCTGGCCGATGACGTAGGGCCGCGCCACGTCGCCGGCCTCGAAGGCGACCAGCACCTCCGAGTCGACTTCAGGCGGGAACCAGGCGCCGCTGCGGTCGCCGGAGGCGAGGCTCGCCAGGCGCGCCCAGACCTCCGGGCCGCCGTCGGCCGACAGCCAGGGGAAGCGCAGCTTGACCCGGCCGAGCTGCTCGGGGTCGTCGGCCTCGACCACCAGCGCCGGATAGACGCCGTAGAACAGGCCGCCCAGGTCCTGGGCCGTGCGCTCCTGCGACCTCGGCTGTTCGCTCTGCATCACTTCGCTCATCGCTCGACCCCGCTTCGTCTGGCTTCGATGTCGCAACGGTATCCCTCGTCCGGATCGACCCGGTGGCTGACGGCGGCGATCACGTAGCGGCCGTCGAAGCGCAGGCCGGCGCCGACCAGATCGATCTTCGTGCCGACCCGCAGGCCGGCCTGGCCGCGCGCGGTCGCCCGGAGCGTCACGAAGCGGCGGGACAGCCGGGCGTAGCGCGCGCTCGCCAGCGCGCCGGCCGAGACCTGGCCGTCCGCGAGTCTGTGGACCAGATGCTCTTCCGCCGCCTCGGCCGCCGCGTGGCCGAGCAGCGCGCCGCCGCTCAAGCCGCCGTCCAGCTCGTCGGCCAGGTCCGTCGGATCGGCCGAGGCCACGACGGCCTCCTTGGCCCGCATGTCCCAGCCATGGACGCTGAGCCGCTCGCGCTGGCCGGCGAGCGTCGCGTCGATGCTCAGGTCGAAGAGGTCGCGCTCGCTCCGTAGCTCCAGGGTCGCGCCGGGCCGCTGCGTATGGCGGGCGACATGCAAGACGCTGCCCTCGACCCAGAGCTCGGCGTCCTCCGCCGCGAGCAGCCGGACGACGAAGTCGAGGTCGCTCTCGTTCGCCTGCACCACGCTGCCCGGCACCGCGGCATCGAGATCGACCGACGCCGTCAGGCCGTGGTCGGCGGCGACCTGGCCGAGGATATCGGCGATCGGCAGCTCCTCGAAATGCCGGCTGCGCCGGGTCATGGCGAGGGACTGCAGGGGATCGAAGGCCTCGAGCGCGAGCGTCGGCGTCTGCTGCCATTCCAGGCGTCGGCCGAGCGCGTAGATCCTGCCTTGGAATACCGGCTCCAGGTTGCCGCTGGCGCCGCTCAGCTCGAGAGCCAGCGGGACGGCGAAGTCGACGGCCGGCGTCTCGGAGAAGCGGAAGCCGTCGGGGCCCCAGTCGTCCAGCAGCAGGCGGCAGCGGCCGGGCCGGTTGAGCGCCTCCTCGAAGCAGACGGACAGCGTGTGCTCGGCGAGGTCACCGGCACTGCCGACCTCGACCTTGGCGCGAACCAAGGGGTCTTGGGGCTGCGGACGCGGCGGTCGCACCATGACGGACCTCGTAGAGACGGCTGTTCTCGAAAGCCCGGCTCAGGCTCTCCTGCCTGGTAGCACGTACGCCCCGAGGCGCCCAAGGGGCCGGGCGCCCGCCGGCCGGCGATGACACCTCCCGGCCCGAGCCGGTCCGGCCGGCCCGACCGGCCGGCCAGCGGTCAGTCGTCGAGCAGCTTGCAGCGCCGCCGGTGGCGGTCGACGACCCAGGGGCCGGTCTCTTCGAGGTATTCCTTCATGTGGCTGGTCGCGAGGTGGGTCTCGACGGCGTCGTCGTCGGCATAGACCTCGTAGAGGAGCACTTCGTTCTCCTCCTCCTCCGGCACCAGAATATCGAACTGGATACAGCCTGGCTCCAGCTCGAGGCAGGTTTCCCGCTGCTGGCGGACCCGCTCCAGGAAGCGATCGCGCTGGCCCGGGGCGAGCGTCAGGGTCACGGCGAGAGCGATTTTGCTCATGGCTTTGCCTTTCTCCGGCGATTCCCGGAGATCATGCGCAGAGGCAAGGCCGGGCGCAACGGCCCAGCGGCTCTGCCATTGGTCCTCGATCGGAGGATTAGTCCGAGTGTTGCGGCCTTGGTGGGTGATGCTCCAGCCAGTGTCGGGCGATCTCGAGGCGCTTGCAGATCCAGACCTTGTCGTGGGCCATCAGGTAGTCGAGGAAGCGCGCCAGGCCGGCGATCCGCCCCGGCCGGCCGATCAGCCGGCAGTGCAGGCCGACCGACATCATGCGCGGCGTCTTCTCGCCTTCCCGGTAGAGCCAATCGAAGACGTCGCGCATGAAGACGAAGAAGTCGTCGGCATGGTCGAAGCCCTGATTGCGGGCGCAGCGGCTGTCGTTGCAGTCCAGGCTGTAGGGCAGGATCAGGTGGGGCCGGCCGTAGTCCGTCGTCCAATAGGGCAGGTCGTCGTTGTAGGCGTCGGAATCGTAGAGGAAGCCGCCATGCTCGACGACCAGGCGCCGGGTGTTAGGGCTCGGCCGGCCGGTGTACCAGCCGAGCGGCGGCGCGCCGACCAGCCGCTCGATGGTCTCGACGCATTGCGCGATGTGCTCGCGCTCGACGTCCTCGGGGACCGCGTGATAGTCGATCCAGCGCCAGCCGTGCGACTGCACGTCGGCATCGGCCTCGGCGATGGCCGCGGCGGCCCGCGGGTTCAGCTCCAGGGCCCGGCCCACCGCGTTGACCGTGAAGGGCAGCGCGCGCTCCCGGAACAGCTCGAGGATGCGCCAGAAGCCGACCCGGCTGCCGTACTCGTAGAGCGATTCGATGTTGAGGTTGCGGCCGCCTTCGATCGGCGGCGCGGCGGCCAGGTCCGAGAGCACGGACTCGGCGATCCCGTCGCCCTCGCCCAGGCTGTACTCGGCGCCTTCCTCGTAGTTGAGCACGAGGTTGACGGCGAGCCGCGCGCCGCCCGGCCAGGCCGGATCGGGCGGCCGGCCGCCGTAGCCGACGAAGTCGCGGCCGGGCTTCTGCTGCTGATCCATGGCTTTGCCTCCCTGGCCGACAGCTTCCCGCGCCCGCGTGCGCACCGCCAGTCCTTTCCGGCCCTGGGAGATCACCCTTAAGGGGTCCTTTACGGCGCCCTGCTATGACTTCAAGGGCGCGAGACTCAGCGGACCAGCCCTTGCCATGAGCGATCTCAGCAGAGACATCGACGTCTGCCTGCGCGCCCGCGTCACCTTGCTGCTGCTGGCGACCGGCGAGGACGGGCGCATGCTCGAGCTGCTCGGCCGGCTCTGCCAACGCTCCAAGCGCTCGCTCTTCCTCTGGGACCACGCGGACCACTTCCGCAAGGTGGTCGGCAGCGAGCCCGAGCCGCAGGCGGCGCGCGACCCGCTCTCCGCCCTCGAAGCCATCGAGAAGAGCCAGGGCGAGAGCCTCTACCTGCTGCGCGACTTCCACCAGTGCTGGAAGAACCAGCCGCAGGTCATCCGAAAGCTGCGCAACGTCGCCCAGGCGCTGAAGTACACCCGCAGCTCGATCATCGTCTCGGCGCCGAGCGGCAGCCTGCCCGAGGAGCTGAAGGACGACGCCGTCGTCATCGACGTGCCGCCGCCCGACGAGGGCGAGCTGGAGGCCATCCTGCAGCACCTGGAGAAGACGCCCGGCGTGCGCGTCGAGCTCGACCAGCGCAGCCGCAAGCGGCTGATCGATCTGGCCCTCGGGCTCTCCGCCAACCAGGCGCAGAGGGTCTTCTCCAAGGCGCTGATCACCGGCGGTGTGCTCGACGAGAGCGACCTCGAGGTGGTGGCCCAGGAGAAGCGCGAGATCATCCGCGATTCCGGCGCCCTCGAGTTCTCCGTGGTGAGCGAGACGATCGACGACGTCGGCGGCCTGGAGGTCCTGAAGAACTGGCTGCGGCAGCGCGAGCTGGCCTTCACGGAGGAGGCCCGCGCCTACGGCCTGCCCTCGCCCAAGGGCATGGCCCTGATCGGCATCCCGGGCAGCGGCAAGTCGCTCTCCGCCAAGATGGTCGCCAGCCTCTGGCAACTGCCGCTGATCCGCCTCGACGTCGGCGCGCTGTTCGGCGGCCTGGTCGGCGAGTCCGAGGCCAACACGCGCAAGGCGCTGCAGCTCGTCGAGGCCGTGGCGCCCTGCGTGCTCTGGATCGACGAGATGGAGAAGGCGCTGTCGGTCGGCGATGGCGACGGCGGCACCGGACGGCGCGTGCTCGGTAGCCTGCTGACCTGGATGCAGGACAAGAAGCGGCCGATCTTCATCGTCGCCACCGCCAACGACATCGAGCGCATGCCGCCGGAGCTGCTGCGGCGCGGCCGCTTCGACGAGATCTTCTTCCTCGACCTGCCCAACCAGACCGAGCGCGTGGCGATCTTCGCGGTCCACCTGCGCAAGCACGGCCGCAACCCCGACGACTTCGACCTCGAGGCCCTGGCCCGCGCCGCCGAGGGCTACGTCGGCGCCGAGATCGAGCAGAGCGTGATCGACGGCCTGTTCCGGGCCTACAGCGACCCGAAGAGCTTCGGCCGCGAGATGACGGACGCGGACATCGAGGCCGCCCTGCACCACCTGGTGCCGATGAGCCGCGCCCAGCGCGAGCACATCCAGTACCTGCGAAGCTGGGTCATCGAGGGCCGGGCGCAGTCGGCCTCGAAGCCCGACCGGCCGGAAGCGGCGGTCGAGACCCTGCCGCTGCAAGTCTCGCCGGCCTGAGGCGACGGCCGTGGCCCAGTCACCTGAAGAGATCAAAGGCCAGCTCCGCGACCTGTTGGCCGAGGCCGACCGCCGGAAGAACCGGCAGGCGATCGGCATGGCGATCTGCGCCTGCGTCGCCGGTTTGGGCAGCCTCGGCTTCGCCTACAGCCTGCTGGCGGAGTCGCTCGGCTTCGGCGGCTTCGTGGCCGGGCTGCTGGCCTGCGGCGCCGGCCTGGTCGCGCTGATCCCCTGCGCCCTGCTGGACGAGGTGATCTCGAGCCGGCGGGCCGCCAAGCTGGCGCTGCGCTTCCAGGAGTCCTTCGCGCTGGCGAGCGGCGACTACGGCGACGCGCTGCTGCTGCTCAAGACGGTCAAGAGCGAGTCCGAGGTCGAGAAGGACCTCCTGAAGGCCCTGGGCGAGAACATCCAGTTCAGCGCCGGAGCGCCAAACGGCGGCAGCTTGCCGGGCCCGACGAAGATCGGCCCCGGCCTGCTCGGCAGCTTCGACGACCTCAAGCCGGCCAAGAGGAAGCAGGCGCCGAAAGGCCGCGAGCCCCTGCCGCTCGACCCCTACGGCCGGGGCGAAAGCAGCGACGCCGTCTAGGACCCGACGCCATGTCCCACTACACCGTGCTCCAGACCCGCCTCCACGATACCCGCCTGCTGCTCGAGTCCCTGGCGGATCTCGGCTTCCTCGACGTCGAGGTCCACGAGACGCCGCAGCCCCTCGTCGGCTGGCTCGGCGACTTCCGGCAGCAGAGCGCCGAGGTGATCATCCGGCGCCGTCACGTCGGCCAGGCGAGCAACGACATCGGCTTCGCGCGCCGGCCCGACGGCAGCTTCGAAGCGATCATCTCCGACTACGACCGCGAGCGCTACGGCGAGGCCTGGCTCGGCCAGCTCAGCCAGCGCTACGCCTATCGCCTGACCCGCGAGACCCTGGCCGGCCAGGACTTCGACCTGGTGCAGGAGGAGATCGACGAGCAGGGCACGATCCGCTGCACCGTCCGACGCATGGCCTAGGAGCGGCGCCTTGTCGGACCTCCAGCTCCAGGCCACGGCCCGCGACTTCCTGAAGGCCATGAGCCGCCGCAACAAGAAGCGGCGGCAGGTGCTCGTGGTGGTGCCGGCGATGATCGGCCTGTCCGGCTTCGTCGCCGCCACCCTGCCCGTCGGCAAGCCCGATTTCGTCGCCCTGGCGATCGCCGGCGCCCTGGCCTGGGGCGCCCACTTCGTCCTGAGCCCGATGCGCCGGCGCTCGGCCGAGCGCTTCTTCGAGCTGGAGGCGACCCGCTTCAAGCAGCTCGTCGCCGCCAAGGGCCTGTCGCTGCCCGGCGCCATGGAGCGGCTGCTCAAGGCGGGCGACCACAAGGCCCTGGCCCGGCAGCTCGTCGCCGCCCTGCCGGGCGGGTTGGACCTGCTGGAGGAGACCGCCGACGGCGCCATCTGGTTCGGCAGCCCGAAAACCGGTTCGCCGGCGAAGCCCAGCGCCTTCGAGACCTTGTCCCAGTTCGCCGCCGGCCACGGCATGAGCCCGGCCGCGCAGTCGCTGCTCGAGACCTCGAGCGCCTCGGCGGCCGGCGCCAACGCCAACGCGGAGATCGTCGAGAAGCTGAAGGCGCGCGCCGATGCGCAGATGACGACTCGTGATACCAAGTCCAGGGAAGAGCCGGCGTTCATCCCGTTGCAGCCCCTCGAGGCCGAAGACGACGAGGGAACGGCCACGGCGAGCGGACGCTAGGGGAGAAGGAGCCATGACCGAGATTCAGGAGATCACCGTGGCGATCGCGCCGGACGGGACCGTCGCGCTGGAGGTCAATGGCGTGACCGGCCCGGCTTGCGAGAGCCTGACCGCGCAACTGGAGCAGGCCCTCGGCGGCGTCGTCCTGGAGCGCCGCCACAAGGACTGCTTCCGTCAGGGCGCGGCGGTCGAGCAGACGCGGAGGCTGAGCCAGGCGTCATGACCGCGACGGCGGCAGCCACCGCGAAGGCGGCCGGGCGCTACCTGCGCCTGCACGGCCGGCTCGCCCGCAGCCGGGCCAACGGGCCGGGTCTCCGGTCGGTGATCTGGTTCCAGGGCTGCACCTTGGCCTGCCGGGACTGCTTCAACCCGGAGAGCCACGTTCCGACGGCCGGTCGCGACATCGAGGTCGCCGGCCTGGTCGACGAGATCCTCCGCGACACCGCGGCGATCGAGGGCGTGACGATCAGCGGCGGCGAGCCGCTGCAGCAGCCGGAGGCCCTGCTCGCCCTGCTGACGGGCCTGCGCGGCGGCAGCGGCCTCTCGACCCTGGTGTTCTCCGGCTACCGCCTCGAGGAGATCGGCCGCGGGCCGGTCGGCCGCGCCTGCCTCGATCAGATCGACCTGCTGGTGGCCGGCCGCTACGTCCCGGCCCGCCACCAGGGACACGGCCTCCTCGGCTCCAGCAACCAGGAGATCCACTTCCTCTCCGACCGCTATGTGCCGTCCGACCTGGAGAACCTGCCGCAGGCCGAGGTGCAGGTCGACCCCGCCGGCCGGGTCCGGGTGACCGGCGTCGGCGCGCCGGGCGACGTCCTGCCGAGCCAGGCGAAGGAGCCCGCCGCTCGGCCTTGGTGAAAGGCCCCGCGCTTCGCTATGCTGGCGCCCCGTTTCCGGGACTCGATTCTCGCAGGGGAGCAAGGGCGGATGGCCGAAGCGAACGGCGGACGGCAGGGTCGCTGCCTGTGCGGCGCCATCACCTTCGCCTACGAGGGCAAGCCCTTGTGGGTCGCCCACTGCCACTGCGAGAGCTGCCGGCGCCAGACCGCCTCGCCGGTCACCACCTTCGTCGGCGTCGCCGACAAGGGCTTCCGCTGGAGCGAGGGCAGGCCGCAGGTCTTCGAATCCTCGCCCGGCGTGCGGCGCAGCTTCTGCGCGCGCTGCGGCACGCCCCTGGCCTACGAGGCCGACCGCTACCCCGGCGAGGTCCATCTCTACGTCGCCACGCTCGACGACCCGAACGCCGTCGAGCCGAGCGGCCACGTCCACACCGCCGAGCAGATCGCCTGGTTCGAGGTGCACGACGCCCTGCCCCGCTTCGCCCGCTCTGGCAGCCGGGCCGGCAAGCCGGTGGCGTACGGGCCGGTGCGAAGGGACGGCGCATGAGCGGGCCCGACGGCGAGCTGCGGCCATGAGCGCCGAGCGCCTGCAGCAGATCCTGAACCAGGCCGTCCAGCAACTTCAGGGCGGCGACCTGGCGGGCGCGCAGCAGACCCTGGGCGGGCACGACGGCCTGGCGCTGCGCCACGAGGCCGGCCTGACCCTGCTCGGCATCCTGCATCACCAGCGTGGCGAGTGGGGCCAGGCGCTGCAGGCCCTGGACGCCGCGCTTGAGAAGGCACCGGGTCTGGCCGAGGCCCACGCCTACCGCGGCCAGGCGCTGCGCCACCTCGGCCGGCCCGAGGAGGCGCTGGCCAGCTACGACCAGGCGCTGTCGCTCAACCCGAACGATGCGGCCAGCCACTGCAACCGCGGCAACGCGCTGGCCGACCTGGACCGCGACGCGGAGGCGCTGGTCGCCTTCGACGAGGCCCTCGCGCTCAGCCCGGGCGAGCCGGTGGCGCTGCTCAACCGCGCCGCCGCCCTGCACGCCCTGGAGCGCTACGAGGAGGCACTGGCCGCCTACGACTCCCTGCTGACCACGCAGCCCGACTTCGCCGCGGCCCATTGCAACCGGGCCCGCAGCCTGCATGCCCTTGAGGATCACGAAGCGGCGCTGGCCGCGGCCGAGCGGGCCCTGGCGCTGCGCCCCCACTACCCGCAGGCCCTGGCCAACCGCGGGCTGGCCCTGCGCGGCCTGGGCCGGCCAGAGGCGGCCCTGGCGGAGTTCGACCGGGTGATCGCGATGCGGCCGGACTCCGACGAGGCCCAGCGCCAGCGCGGCCAGGCGCTGCAGGAGCTGGGCCGCTTCGAGGAGGCGCTTCAGGCCCTTGAGCAGGCCCTCGCCCTGGACCCCGCGTCGCTCGAAACCAAGAACCTTCTGGGTCACGGCTTGCGCCTGCTCGGGCGCCTCGACGAGGCCCTGGCGCGCTACGACGAGGTGCTGCGGCAGGATCCCGAGGACGCGGTGGCGCTGTTCGGCCGCGGCGTCATCCTGCTGCAGCGGGGCGACATGACGGCCGGCTGGCAGGACTACGAGGCCCGCTGGCGGACCGACGACTTCAAGGGCAAGGGACCCGAGCTCGACGCGCCGCTCTGGGCCGGCGAGCCGCTGGCCGGCAAGCGCCTGCTGGTCTATGCGGAGCAGGGCCTCGGCGACTGCCTGCAGTTCGCGCGCTTCCTGCGCCGGATCCCGGCCGACGGCGGCCAGGTTGTCTTCTGGGTGGTCCCGCGCCTGATGCGGCTCCTGGCGGGCGCCCTCGACGGCATCCAGATGCTCGACGCCAAGGCGCCGCTGACCGGCGACTTCGACTACCGCCTGCCGCTGATGAGCCTGCCGCGGGTGCTCGGTGCGAGCGCCGAGAGCCTGGCGGCGCCGGCGCCCTACCTCAGGGCCGAGCCGGACCGGGTCGCCGCCTGGCGCGCGCGGATCGGCGAGCGGGGCACGCGGGTGGCGATCGGCTGGCAGGGCAACCCGAAGGGCGTCGTCGACCGGGGCCGGTCAATCCCGCTGCATTGCTTTGCGCCCCTG
Source organism: Kiloniellales bacterium (assembly GCA_028280455.1). GTDB lineage: Bacteria > Pseudomonadota > Alphaproteobacteria > Kiloniellales > JAKSDN01 > JANQLT01. Next base: position 12,082 of record JANQLT010000105.1, on the reverse strand, counting down.
GCCGCGGTGCCGGGCGTCAGGCTGATCAGCCTGCAGGCCCAGGACGGGCTGGAGCAGCTCGACAGCCTGCCGGCCGGCATGGCCGTCGAGAGCCTCGGGCCGGATTTCGACGCCGGGCCGGACGCCTTCCTGGACGCCGCCGCGGTCATGGAATGCGTCGATCTCGTGGTGGTCTCGGACAGCGCCCTCGCCCACCTGGCCGGAGCCCTGGGCCGGCCGACCTGGCTCGCGCTGAAGCGGTCGCCCGACTGGCGCTGGGAGCTTGAGCGGAGCGACACGCCTTGGTATCCCAGCCTGCGTCTCTTCCGTCAGGCGAGCGACGGCGACTGGGACGGCGTCTTCGCCGCCATGGCCGAGGCGCTGGCGGCCCGCCCCGCGTCCGACCCCTAGTCCCCTTGGCCCATTCGGAGAAGCGACCCTTGACTGCCAGCCAGGTTTCCGTGCCCGTGTCGATCGGCGAGCTCGTCGACAAGATCACCATTCTCGAAATCAAGAGCGAGCGCCTGACGCGCCCCGACGCCCTGGACAACGTCCGGCGCGAGCTCGGCCTGCTCAACGAATCCCTCACGGCCCTGGCGCTGGATCAAGGCACGATGGCGCCGCTGCGCAGATCGCTGAAGGCGATCAACGAGAAGCTCTGGGACATCGAGGACCGGATCCGCGCCAAGGAGGCCAGCCAGGCCTTCGACGCCGACTTCATCGAGCTGGCCCGCTCGGTCTACCGCCGCAACGACGAGCGCGCCGCGCTCAAGCGGCAGGTCAACGAGGCCACCGGCTCCCTGCTGGTCGAAGAGAAGAGCTACGAGGACTACTGAAGCGCCGTCAGCCCCGGGCGACGGCGGCCAGGTGCGCGGCGAAGTCGGGCCGGGCCATCAGCGCCTTGCAGCGCTCGAAGCGGCCGATCGAATAGGCCCAGAAGTCCTCGGCCGGGTTGTCGTTGGCGTGCTGGATCAGGCCCCAGAGGGTCCAGAGCAGATCGCACATGGCCTTGTAGACGACCATCCTGCCCATGACCGCCGGCGCCGGCGTCCCGCCGCAGTAGGCGGTCATCATCTCGCGGTCCTGCGCGTCGTCGAAGGCCGCCTCGACCGAGAGGTCGCCCAGGTCCCAGAGCGGATCGTTCATCCCGGAGTACTCCCAGTCGACGATCCACATGCGCCGGCCGTCGTCGAGGAAGTTCTCGCAGAGCGGATCGCAGTGGCAGGGCGCGAGCGCGGCCGGATGGGCGTCGAGCGCGGCACGCACGGCCTCGGCCTCCTTGACCACGTCGTGATAGCCCTCCGGCAGGGTCGCGCCCAGCTTGTCGAGGACGCCGAGATAGTCGTCGATCATGGCGAAGAGCTCGAAGCGGAACTCGAAGGTCTTGCCGCTCTCGTGCAGCGCCTTGAAGGCGGCGGCCGCGCGGGCCGGCGCGCCGGCGCGGCTGGCGAAGAGCTCCGGCGTCATGGTGACGCAGTCGTCGATGTGACGGGTCAGCATCAGGCCCTGTGCCGGCTCGACGAAGAGCAGCTCGGCGCTGACCCCGACCTCCGCCGCGACACGGGCGTTGTGGGCCTCGACCTTGCGGTCGATGTAGTCCTCGGTGCCCTCGCCCGGGATGCGCAGCACCAGGCGCTCCTCGCCGCTGTCGATCCGGTAGACCCGGTTGGTCAGGCCGCCGAGGCGTTCCACCGCGGCGCTGTCGGGCGCCAGTCCGGCATAGGCCGGGATCCGCCCCAAGGCATCGAAGACTTCGTCCATCCTGCTCCCCCACCTACAAAATCTTGATGCCTGCTTAGCACGAATTGGGCCGGCCGTCCCTTGGTCGCCGGCCGGAGCCCGTGATAGCCTCGCCCCCAGTCAAGCAACACGAGAGGGAGGCAGGCATGCCTGAGAACGTCGAATTCCTACACCGGCAACTGGTCGCCGGGCGCATCAGCCGCCGCCAATTCTGGCAGGGCGCGACGGCGCTCGGGCTGACGGCGGTCGCGGCCGAATCGCTGCTGGCCAAGGCTGCCATGGCGGCACCCAAGAAGGGCGGCAAGCTGCGCGCCGGCCTCGGCGAAGGCGCCACCACCGATTCTCTCGACCCGCAGACCTACACCGACATTTACATGATCTCGGTCGGCTTCGCGACGCACAACACGTTGACGGAGATCAGCCCCGACGGCGCCTTGGTCGGCGACGCGGCGGAGACTTGGTAAGCCTCGGCCGACGCCAAGACCTGGACCTTCAAGCTGCGCTCCGGGATCGAGTTCTCCAACGGCAAGACCATGACGGCGCCGGACATCATCGCGTCGCTCAATCACCATCGCGGCGAGGACTCCAAATCGGCCGCCAAGTCGAACGTCGACCCGATCGCCGACATGAAGGCGGACGACGACACGACTCTTGTCGTCGAGCTGCATGAAGCCAACGCCGACTTTCCCTATCTCATGGCCGACTACCACCTGCTGATCATGCCCGACGTCGATGGCAAGGCGGACTGGGAGAACTACGTCGGCACCGGCGGCTACGTTCTCGACTCCTACGAGCCCGGCGTGCGCACGAGCCTGAAGCGCAATCCGAACTACTGGAAGGCCGACCGCGCGCACTTCGACGAGCTCGAGCTCCTGGTGATCGCCGACGTCAACGCGCGGCAGAACGCCGTGGCCTCGGACGAGGTCGACGTCATCAGCCGGGTCGACCTCAAGACCGCTCACCTCCTGGCCCGGCGCCCGGGCGTGCGGGTCGAGGAGGAGACCGGCTTCCTGCACTTCACGGCGCCGATGGACACCCGCGCGGCGCCCTTCGACAACAACGACCTGCGCCTGGCGCTGAAGTATGCCATCGACCGCGAGCAGCTCCTGGAGAAGATCCTCAAGGGCCACGGCAGCCTGGGCAACGATCAGCCGATCGCGCCTTCGGTGCCCTTCGCCGCCGATCTGGAGCAGCGGACCTACGACATCGACAAGGCCAAGTTCCACCTCAAGAAGGCGGGCTACGACAACATCACGCTGGACTTCTCGGCGGCCGACGCGGCCTTCGCCGGCGCGGTCGACGCCGCCGTGCTGATGAAGGAGCAGATGGCCCCGGCGGGCATCGACATGAACATCGTCCGCGAGCCGAACGACGGCTACTGGTCCAACGTCTGGATGCAGAAGCCCTGGGTCGCCTGCTACTGGGGCGGCCGGCCGACCTGCGACTGGATGTTCTCCCAGGCCTACGCGGAAGGCGCCAACTGGAACGACACCTACTGGAGCCACGAGCGCTTCAACATGCTGCTCAAGTCCGGCCGCGGCGAGCTCGACGAGAACAAGCGCGCCGAGATCTACCGCGAGATGCAGCAGATCGTACGCGACGAGGGCGGCGTTATCGTCTGGGCCTTCGCCAACTACGTCTATGCCATGTCCGACAAGGTCCAGCACGGCGAGAACGTCGCCGCCAACTGGGCCCTGGACGGCGGCCGCTTCGTCGAGCGCTGGTGGTTCGCCTGATCTAGCGTCCGGGCCGCCGCTCTCCGGGGCGGCGGCCCGTTTCGCTATCTTGGGGTCAGAGAGCGACGTTGGTCAGCTTGACCGCCCGCCCCGTCCCCGCTTCGTCCCAGTGAAGCTGGTAATGGTCGCCTTGCGTAACCGGCAAGGCGACCATCGTCGGCCGGAAGGCGCAGACATTGATGCCGCCGGCGCGGCGCAGGCTGTCGTAGAGGATGCCGTCCTCGGGCTCGCCGCCTTCAGCGGGCCAGCGTAGCGCAACGGCGAAGCGCTGCGGCTCGCCGTAGCCGGCCACGTCGGGGTCGTAGAGCGATGGCAGGTCCGCCTGCAAGCCGCGAAGATCGCACAGCGCGCCATGCACCGGCGCGATCAGCTCGCGAAGCTGGATGCTCGACGGAAAGCCGCCGGCCGACAGGCGCAGCCGCCTCATGCTATGGAAGCGGACTTCCGCCAAGGCCGTCGCCACGTCGAATGAGGCATACCAAGCGCCGAGACGCCCGTCCGTGAAGCGGCCCCCGGCGGGATCGGCGTGCAGGAAGGCCGCCATGACCAGGCTCGCGGTCGGGCCGGTGATGATCTCCTCGTCCGCCAGCGCACCGATCCTTTGGCCGAGCAGCGTTATCCGGTCGTTGGTCGCGTTGGCGAGCAGGAAGGCAACGCGCAGCTCATCGGGATCAGCCGTCAGGTCGTCGAAGACACCGATCGTCGGATAGCGGCTGGCGATCAAGCGGTGGGTGCGGCGCCGGACGCGCGTGCGGCGCCACGCGCTCATTTCATGCCGCGCCAAGCGTCAATGTAGCGGCGCACGGCATAGAGATCGTCGATGCTGCCTTGCGTCATGCGCGCCAACGGCGAGGCGCCGCCGAAGGGGACGTCGTGGTTCGCCGCGGTGAACCAGCGCTCGGCGCTGGCCTCGTCGGCGAAGAGCAGCTTCAGGCCGCTATGGATGCCGAGGATCAGCGAGATCCGCTCGAGCTGGTCGCGGGACAGCGGACCGACCTTGCCCTCCCGCCAGTTGTAGTGGGTCTGGCGCGAGATGCCGCCTAGCAGGACTCGCTGCTGCTCGATGGAGAGCCGCCAGAGCGCGGCCAAGCGGAAGAACAGCTTGACGGCGGTCGGCGAGATCTTCTTGGCGGTCTCCCGGTCGGCCAGGGCCGAGAGGGGCATGCCGATGTTGCCCGCCGCCGCCTCACCGAAGCCCGTCAACACGGCTCGACTCCCTGACTGTCAAACATTGAGCATAATGTAAATATTTTTACAAGACCGTCAAGACCCCCGGCTCAGGCCAGCGCCCGCTTGCGCTCCGGGTCGTAGAGCGGCCGGTCGTGGCGGCGCGCGGGATGGGTCTCGGCGAAGGCCTCGATCTCGTAGTCCCGGTGCCCCGCCTCCTCGACCGGCAGATAGCCGAGCACGATGGGCTTGCCGACCGTGTAGCCGTAGCCGCCGCTGGTGGTGACGCCGATCACCCGGCCCTCGCGCAGGATCGCCTCGCCGCCGAACAGCGGCACCTCGGCCTCGAGGGTGAAGCAGCAGAGCTTGCGCCTCGGGCCCTCGGCCTTGACCCGCGCCAGGGCGTCGCGGCCGAGGAAATCGCCCTTGTCGAGGGCCACGCAGAAGCCGAGGCCGGCCTCGTAGGGATTGGTGTCCGGCGTCAGCTCGGCGCTCCAGTAGAGGTGCCGCTTCTCCAGGCGCAGGGACTCCAGGCAGCGGTAGCCGACGTTGGCGATGCCGAGATCGCGGCCGGCCTGCCAGAGCAGGCCGAAGACCCGCGGCGCCGTCTCGCTCGGGCAGTGCAGCTCGTAGCCCAGCTCGCCCGTGTAGCTGAGGCGCAGGGCGCGCAGGCGGGCGCTGCCGATGGTGATCTGGCGGGCCGTGTAGTAGGGGAAAGCGGACCCTTCGACGTTCTCCTCGGCGACCAGCGCCAGCAGGTCGCGGGCGTTCGGGCCGCAGATGTGGACCACCGCCCAGGCCGAGGTCACGTCGCGCAGCCGGAGGTCGCCGTCGCGCGGGAGCTGGCTCTGGATCCAGCCGGCATCGCGCACCGCGAAGCCGCTGCCGGTGATCAGGTAGAAGGTCTCCTCGTCCAGGCGGACGATGGTCACGTCGGCCTCGATCCCGCCGCGGGCGTTGCAGAGCTGGCTGTAGATCACCGACCCGGCCGGCCGGTCGAGGTCGTTGGCGGCGATGCGCTGCAGGGCCTGCAGGGCGCCCCGGCCGCCGATCTCGAACTTGGCGAAGGAGCTCAGGTCGATCAGCCCGACCCGCTCGCGCACGGCACGATGCTCCTCGCCGACCGCCTCGAACCAGTTGGGCCGCTCGAAGGCCGGCCGGTCGACGGGCTCGGCGTCGTCGCGCGCGAACCAGTTGGGCCGCTCCCAGCCGGCCTTGGAGCCGTAGACCGCGCCCATGGCCTCGAGCATGGGGTAGAGCGGGCTCAGCCTCTGCCGCCGCGCCGAGCTCGGCTCGGCGCCCGGCCAGTGCATCTTGTAGTAGGCGCCGTAGCTCTCGACGCAGCGCTCCTCGAGGAACTGCCGGCTCGCCTGGTGCGGGCTGAAGCGGCGGATGTCGAAGGCCCAGAGGTCCATGCCCGGGTCGCCTTCGGCGATCCAGGCCGCCATGGCCTTGCCCGCGCCGCCCGCCGCGGCGATGCCGGCGGTGAAGCCGCAGGCGACGTAGAGGTTGTCGAAGCCGGGCACGCGGCCCATGACCGGCTCGCCGTCGGCCGAGACCGGAATCGGCCCGTTGATCAGCTCGCGCACGCCGACCTCGTTGAGGATCGGCAGGCGCGCGGCGGCCTTGACCGCGAGCTGCTCGAAGCGGTCGAAGTTGGCGTCGAGCAGGCTGCGCTGGAAGCCGTCGGGGATGCCGCGCGAGCCGAAGGGCAGCGTGTCGGCCTCCCAGCCGCCGAGCGCCAGGGCGCCGACGTCGGGCTTCAGGTAGAAGAGGTTGTCGGGATCGCGGAAGGTCGGCAGCGAGGGATCCACGCCCTCGAACTTCTCCGTCACCATGTACTGGTGCTCTACGGCGCCGGCCGGCAGCGCGAGGCCGGCCATGGCCGCGACCTGCCGCGCCCACATCCCGGCGGCGATCACCAGGGACTCGCAGGCGATCCGGCCGTGCGTGGTCACCACCTCGACGACCCGGCCGCGGCGGCCGACCAGGTCGGTGACCCGCACGCCCTCGCGCAGGCGGACGCCGCCGGCGCGCGCGCCCTTGGCCAGGGCCTGGGTCAGGCTGCTCGGGTCGACGTAGCCGTCGCTCGGCACGAAGGCGGCGCCCTCGACGCCCTGGGTCGTCATCAGCGGGAAGCGCGCCTCGGCCTCGCGCGCGCTCAGCAGGTGCATCTCGAAATCGAAGCTGCGCGCCGTCGAGGCGCTGCGCTTCAGCTCCTGCCAGCGCTCGGGCGAGGAGGCGACGCGGATGCTGCCGACCGGCTTCCAGTCGGTCGCCTGGCCGGTCTCGGCCTCCAGGCGGCCGTAGAGCGCGACGCTGTCCTGCATCATGCGCGTCAGGTTGCGCTTGCTGCGGAGCTGGCCGACCAGCCCGGCGGCGTGCCAGGTCGAGCCGTGGGTCAGGGCGTACTGCTCGAGCAGCAGGACGTCGCGCTTGCCGAGCTTGGCCAGGTGATAGGCGATCGAGCAGCCGATGGCGCCGCCGCCGATGATGACGATCTCGGCCTGCTCGCTCATCGCGCCCCGCCTCCGCTCACGCCTTCACGCGCCGGTTCTCCGGATCGTAGAGCGGCCCGTCCCGGAACCGGCAGGGCACGCGCTCGTTGGCCACTTCCAGCTCGTAGCTGCCGGCGGCCAGGAAGGCCTCGTCGACGCCCTCGGCCCGGCGCACGTAGCCGTAGCCGATGTTCGTGGCGACCGTGTGGCCCCAGCCCGCCGAGGTCAGCCAGCCGACGCGCTCGCCGTCGCGGTAGAGGGTCTCGCGCCCGAGCAGCACGACCTCGGGATCATCGACGGTGAAGCAGGCCAGGCGCTTGGCCAGCGGCCGGCCCTGCTGCTCGGCCAGCGCCTCGCGGCCCTGGAAAGCGATGTTGGTCTTGAGCTTCACGGCCCAGCCGAGGCCGGCCTCCAGGGGCGTGTAGTCGGGGCCGATGTCGCTGCCCCAGGCCCGGTAGCCCTTCTCCAGCCGCAGGCTCTCGATGGCCCGGTAGCCGGCGTTGGCCAGGCCGAAGCCGGCGCCGGCCTCGGCCAGCCGGCCGTAGACCGCGAGCGCGGACTCGGCCGGCACGTGCAGCTCCCAGCCCAGCTCGCCGACGTAGGTGATGCGCAGGGCCCAGAGCGGCGTGCCGCCGATGGTGATCTCGCGGCAGCGCGCGAAGGGAAAGGCCTCGTTGGAGAAGTCGCCCTCGGCCGCCGCGCTCAGGACGTCGCGGGCGGCCGGTCCCATGAGCGACAGGGTCGCATAGGCCGAGGTGACGTCGACCAGATGGGCGTCGAGCCCCTCGGGGATCGAGCGGGCGATCCAGGAGAAATCGTGCGTGGCGAAGCCGGTGCCGGTGACGATGTAGAAGCGGTCCTCGGCCAGGCGGGCGATGGTCAGGTCGCACTGGATGCCGCCGCGCAGGTTGAGCATCTGCGTGTAGGTCAGGCCGCCTACCGGCTTGTCGATCCGGTTGGCGCAGATCCACTCCAGCGCCGCCGCCGCGTCGCGCCCGACCATCAGGAACTTGGCGAAGGAGGATTGGTCGAACAGGCCGACGCGCTCGCGCACGGCGCGGTGCTCCTCGGCCACCGCCGGGAACCAGTTCTGCCGGCCGAAGGAGTAGAGGTCGCGCGGGCCGTCGTCGCCGCCCCCGCCTGCACGTGCGGCCGCACCGTTCGGCCGGAACCAGTTCGGCCGCTCCCAGCCGAGCTTCTCGCCGAAGCAGGCACCGGCGTCCTTCAAGGCGGCGTAGAGCGGCGAGACCCGCTCGGGGCGGGCGGAGTCGTGCTCCTCGTGGGGCCAGGAGATGGTGTAGTGCTTGCCGTAGAGCTCGAGGCTGCGGCTACGCACCCAGTCGACCGAGCGGTGCGGCCGGCCGAAGCGGCGGATATCGACCGGCCAGAGGTCCATCGGCGGCTCGCCGCCGGCAACCCACTCGGCCAGCGCCTTGCCGGCGCCGCCGCCGGCGGCGATGCCGTAGGCGTTGAAGCCGGCGCCGACGTAGAAGCCGGCCAGCTCAGGCGCCTCGCCGAGGATGAAGTTGCCGTCCGGCGTGAAGGACTCCGGGCCGTTGATCAGGTCCTTGATGCCGGCGGTCTCCAACGCCGGCACGCGCTCCAGCGCCTGCATCATCATCGGCTCGAAGTGGTCGCTGTCGGCCTCCAGCAGGGAGAAGCTGAAGTCGGCCGGTAGGCCGTCGACCGCCCAGGGGATCGGGTTCGGCTCGTAGCCGCCCATGACCAGGCCGCCGACCTCCTCCTTGAAGTAGATCAGCCGGTCCGGGTCGCGCAGGGTCGGCAGGCCGGCGGTCACGCCCTCGACGGGCTCGGTCACCAGGTACTGGTGCTGCACCGAGACCAGGGGCACGGTGACGCCGGCCAGCTGGCCGATCTCCGGCGCCCACTGCCCGGCGCAGTTGACGAGGATCTCCGTCTCGATGGCGCCCTCGGCGGTCTCGACGGCGCAGACGCGGCCCTTGCGGGCCCGCACGCCGGTCACCGCGCAGTCCTCGACGATGGTGACGCCGGCGGCGCGTGCGCCCTTGGCCAGGGCCTGGGTCACGTCCGAGGGATTGGCCTGGCCGTCGGTCGGCAGGAAGGCGGCGCCGACCAGGTCGTCGACCGCCATGGGCGGCCAGAGGTCCTTGGCCTCGGCGGGCGACAGCAGGTGCATCTCCAGGCCGAAGGAATGGGCCGTGGTCGCCTGCCGCTTCAGCTCGATCATGCGCTCGGCGTTGCAGGCCAGGCGTAGGCCGCCGTTCTGCTTCCAGCCGGTCGCCTGCCCGGTCTCCGCCTCGAGCGTGTCGTAAAGCTCGACGCTGTACTTGAGGAGCTGGGTGATGTTGGCGTTGGTCCGGAGCTGGCCGACCAGGCCGGCGGCGTGCCAGGTCGAGCCGCTGGTCAGCTTGGCGCGCTCCAGCAGGACCACCTCGCGCCAGCCCAAGCGGGCCAGGTGATAGGCCGTCGAGCAGCCGACGATGCCGCCGCCGATGATGACCGCGCGGGCCGCGGTGGGAAGACGCGCCATGGCTGTCTCAGGCTCCCTGCTCGAAGGCGGCGAAGGCGCGCTCGAAGCGCTCCAGGTTCTCCTGGGTGTAGGCGACGTAGTCGACGTCCAGGCTCGAGTGGATCTCGGAGACCATCGACCAGAGCGTCTCGCGCAGCAGCGAGGCGCACTTCATGGCCTGGTAGCGGCGCAGTAGGTCCGCGTCCGCCGGCCGCTCGAAGTAGGCCTCGAGCAGCCAGCGCTCCTGCGCCGCGTCCAGCTCGTTGTTCGAGGCCAGGCCGCCGAGGTCGAAGAGCGGCGAGTTGAAGCCGGCGTAGTCCCAGTCGACCAGCCAGAGCCGCTCGCCCTCGTCGATGAAGTTGGCGGCCAGCAGGTCGTTGTGGCCGAACACCAGCTCGACCGGGCCGACCGCCTCCTCCAGGCGCCCGGCGCGGCCGAGCAGGTCGGGCAGCAGGCCGACGCTGCGGCTCCGGCCCTCGCGCAGGCTCGCCGCATAGTCGCGGATCACGTGGAACACCCAGAAGATCAGCACCGGCCCGCGCAGGTGCGACGGGATCTCCCGATGGCAGCGCTTCAGCAGCGGCAGGATGCGCGCCAGCATGGCCTCGTCGCGGACCTCCTCGGGGCCGAGCGTCCGGCCCTCGACGAAGCGGGTGACGATGATGCCCGGCTCGGTGTAGATCACCGCGGGCGAGACGCCGGCGGCCTCGGCCGCGCGCGCCGCCGCCGTCTCGTTGAAGCGCATGACACCGTGCACCGGGATGTCCTCGCCGACCCGCACGAAGTAGCGCTGGCCGGCGTCGCCGACGGCGAAGTTGACGTTGGTGATGCCGCCGGTGATCGGCTCCGGCTCGACCGGCCCCGACCAGCAGGCCAGGCCGGCCACGCGCTCGGCGGCTTGTTGCACGATAGACATCGCCCCCTCGTCTCTCCCCTCTGCCCTAAGCGAGCCCCAGCTCGCGCTTGCGCCGCTTGGCCCAGGCGGCGATCAGCCGGTCGGCGATGATCGCGATGAAAGCGACGCTCAGGCCGGCGACGATGCCGCGGCCGGTGTCCGCCTTGGTCAGCGCGATGTAGACCTCCTGGCCCAGGTCGCGGGTGCCGACCAGGGCGGTGATCACCAGCATCGAGAGCGCCAGCATGATGGTCTGGTTGACGCCCAGCATGATCTCCGGCAGCGCCAGCTTCAGCTTGACCTTCCAGAGGAGCTGCCAGGGCGTGCAGCCGTTGGCCCGGCCGGCCTCGATGAGCTGCGGCGGTATCTGCTGGATGCCGTGGGTGGTGTAGCGGATCGCCGGCGCCAGGGCGTAGAGCACCACGGCGATCATCGCCGAGAAGTCGCCGACCCGGAACAGCATGACCACCGGGATCAGGTAGACGAAGGCCGGCAGGGTCTGCAGCGTGTCGATGACCACCTGCACGACGCGCCAGAGCCTCGGGCTCTCCGCCGAGGCGATGCCGATCGGTATGCCGATCAGGCTGGCGATCAACACCGAGATGCCGCAGAGGTAGACCGTGACCATGGCCTTGGCCCACTGCCCGGTGGTCACGATGAAGAGCCCGAGACAGGCGACCAGCAGGGCCAGGCGCCAGCCGCCGAGGCGCCAGCCGGCCATGGCCAGCAGCGCGATCACGCCGATCCAGGGCAGCCCCAGCAGGAAGCGCTTGAAGGGCACCAGGATGTTCAGGAGCATGAAGGTCTTCACGGCTTCGATCGAGTCGAAGAAGTTGACGTTGATCCACTCGACCAAGCCGCCCCACCAGGGCGCCGTGGTCAGCTCCAGGGCCTTCGGATAGGTCTGCACGGCCGGCAGGAGCAGGCCGAGCAGGGCGCTGCCGACCACCACCGCCAGCGCCAGCAGCGTGTAGGGATGGCGCCCGGCCCAGGTGCCGGGCGGCGCGGTCTCGTGCTCGGCCGGCGGGCGCTGGGCGAAGGCCTGGCTCAGGCGGTCGAGGGCGATGGCCAGGACGACGATCGCCAGGCCCGCCTCCAGGCCGCCGCCGATGTCGAGCCGCTTGAGCGAGGTCAGCACGTCGAAGCCGAGCCCGCCGGCGCCGATCATCGAGGCGATGATCACCATGTTGAGCGAGAGCATGATGACCTGGTTGACCCCGACCATCAGGCTCGGCATGGCCGAGGGCACCAGCACCTTCCAGAGCATCTGACGCGGCGTGCAGCCGGCCATGCGGCCGAAATCGCGGATTTCGTCGGGCACGCCACGGAGCGCCAGCATGGTCACGCGTACCATCGGCGGCATCGCGTAGATGATCGTCGCGATCATCGCCGCGACCGGCCCGAACCCGAACAGGAACAGGATCGGCACCAGATAGGCGAAGATCGGAATCGTCTGCATCAGGTCCAGTACCGGCATGATCGCCCGCTCGAACCACGGCGCGCGATAAGCCGCGATGCCGAGCAGCAGCCCGCCGGCGACCCCGATCGGTACCGCGATCGCGATCGACGCCAGCGT
>JANQLT010000084.1 GCA_028280455.1 Kiloniellales bacterium | reverse complement strand
AACGAACCGCCCCCTCACCCAGCTCCGGCTAGGCTCGGCTGCGCCTCGCCAAGCCTGCGCATCCCTCTCCCCCGTCGGGGGAGAGGGCTGTGGAGGCTTAGCGAAGCCATAGGCTGAGCTTAGCCGGAGCTGGGTGAGGGGGCGGTTCGTTTCGATGTCGACGGCTGCCGCGACCAGCGGCGATCAATCGGCTTGCCGTTGTCTGACGAGCTCGATGATCTCTTTCAGCTGGTCCATCGTCAGCGGCTTGTTGATGTACTCCTTGACGACCTCATAGGTCTCGGCGCGCTGTCGGTCGGCTTTGTTCAGGGACGTCGTCAACATGACGATGATGACCGTGTCGAAGCCGCTCGGGAACTCCGAGACGACGGCGTCGAGGAACTCGAAGCCGTTCATCCGAGGCATGTTGATGTCCAAGAACATCAGATCGATGTCGGGCCGGTCCGGCTGCCTGAGGAACTCCAGAGCCTCTTCTGCGTAACGGTAGCTCAAGACCGTGTCGACCAGTCCCGAGCGGTCGATGAGACGCTGGTAGAGCATCTGATCGACCTCGTCGTCGTCGATCAGCATGGCGGTCCGGATGCCGGCGGCCGCATCCTTCGACCGCTCGGTCACGATTGCCTCGCCGGCAGGTCGACCGTGAAGGCAGCGCCTTGGCCCGGGCTGGAGCGCAGGGAGATTCCGCCGCCGTGATGGACTGCGATCCGCCGGCACAGAGACAGGCCGAGACCGCATCCGTCGTAGTCCTCTCTCTGGTGCAGGCGGTGGAACATCTCGAAGACACGATCCTGGTACTTCTCGGCGATGCCGATCCCGTTGTCGGCCACCGTGATCGCGGGGCCCTCGACCCGGTCGCTCTGCTTGGCGCTGATCGCGACCGACAAAGGAACGTCCCTGCGACGGAACTTGAGCGCATTGCCGATGAGGTTCTGGAAGAGGAGGCTCAAGTGGGTTTCATTGCCCTCAATCTCGGGCAGGTCACCGACATCCATCTTCGCCTCCGCAGCCTCGATCTCGCCCTTCATGAGCGAGAGGGTCTCCGCGAGCAGCTCGTTCAGCGAAACCAGCTCGAAGCCGGCGGACTCGTCGACGGCTTGAGTGTAGTCCAGGACGTTCTCGATCAGCTCGCGCATGCGATTCGCCGTCTTGACGCCCATGTCGATCAGGGCCCTGCTTTCGTCGTCGTCTCGAATCGCCGACAGGTCCTCCAGCTCCGACATTAGCATGCAGAGCGTGTTCGTTGGCGATTTGAGGTCATGCGAGATCGAGTAGGCGAAAGACCTCAGCTCTTCATTCGCCGCTTCCACCGACCGCTTGTCCGCCAGAGCATTGTTCTCAGCCCGTTTCAGGGCTGTCACGTCGTTGTGGGCGCCGAGCATGCGAATGGGCTTGCCGCTCTCGTCGCGAATTGCCATGCCTCTGCAACGAACCCACACCGTCGAGCCATCGGCATGTCTGTAGCGCACGATCTGGTCGTAGGGATGGCCCGGGTCCGCGCAGTGCTTGTCGAAATTGTCCAACGCGACCTTGAGATCATCCTGATCGATGATGTCCTGCCACGCCGCCGGATCGTGGGACCGTGTCGCGGGATCGATGCCGAACAGACGCCAGAACTCCGGGCTCATCCATTCGCTATCCTGCCTTTCGAGGTCCCAATACCAGATCCCGTCGAGAGAGCCGGCTTGCAGGAACCGCCACAAAGAGGCGTCGCTCTGCAGACGTGTCTCCAGCTCATCTTCCAGGTAGTGCTTTTCGGTCATGTGCTTCCTGCTGTTCCGAGAAGTCGTCGTTGTTTCGACGACCGAGCCTGCAACAGGTGCCTCTATCGACGGCGTCAGCGCGGTCTTTCGCTAGCGCCGGCGGGCGGTGGCGAAGTCGCTGCTCTCGTGGCGCCAGGCGGTGAGCCAGGGCTCGACTTCGCGCGACGGCATGGGCCGGGCAATGTAGTAGCCCTGCGCCTGATGGCAGCCGAGATCGGAGAGCCGGTACCAGGCGAAGGCCGACTCCACGCCCTCCGCGACCACCGTGATATTGAAGCCGCGGGCCATCTGCACGATCGAGGCGACGACGACCGACTCCATCTTGCTGTCGGCGACGCCGCCGACGAAATGCTGGTCGACCTTCAGCTCGGAGATCGGCAGGGTCATGAGCTGCTTCAGCGAGGTGTAGCCGGAGCCGAAGTCGTCGATCGACAGCCGCACGCCCAGCGCCTGTATCGCGCTGAGCGTGCCGATGGCCCGCTCGGCGCTGGTCATCAGGCCGGTCTCGGTGATCTCCAGGGTCAAGAGCTGCGGCGGCAGGGCATAGAAGGTCAGGCAGCGGTCGATCGAATCCGCCAGGCCTTCGTCGTCCAGCAGGCGCGCCGAGAGATTGACGGCGATCGAGGCGTCGAGGCCGACCGAGCGCCAGCTTGCGAGCTGCGACAGCGCCTTGGCCAGGATGTCGAACGTCAGCGGCGTGATCAGCGCCATGCGCTCGGCGCAAGGCAAGAACTCCATCGGCGAGAGCAGGCCGAGGTGCGGGTGATTCCAGCGGACCAGGGCCTCAAGCCCGGCGACGCGGCCGGACTCGAAGGAGATCTTCGGCTGGTACTCCAGCAGCAGCTCGCCGCGCTCCATCGCATGGGAAAGCTGACTCGTCACCACCGCGGCGATCGGCGAGCAATCGCCGTTGGGGCTTTCGAAGACGTTGTGGCCCCAGTGCTGGCGCTTGGCCTCGTACATGGCGATATCGCCGCAGCGCAGCAGACTGTCCGAATCGCTGCCGTGATCGGGATAGAGGACGATGCCGATGGAAACGCCGACCGCGACGGCGCCCTCCTCGAGCAGCACCGGCTCGCGGATCGCGCTTTCGATCTTCTCGGCCATGACCACGGCGCCTTCGACGCTGTCGGCGGTCGGCAGGATGGCCGCGAACTCGTCCCCGCCGACGCGGGCCACGGTGTCGGACTCCCGGGTGACGCGCGCCAGGCGCTCGCCGATCGCCTTCAGCAGCTCGTCTCCCGCGTGGTGGCCGTAGCGGTCGTTGACCTGCTTGAACTCGTCCAGGTCCATGGCCAGGACGGCGAAGCGTCCTTCCGTCCGGGCCGCCGTCCTGACGGTCTGCTCCAGGCGGTCGAGATAGAGGTTGCGGTTCGGCAGGCCGGTCACGCTGTCGTAGAAGCCGAGACGCTCGATCTCGCGCCTCTGGTCGGCCAGCGCCGCGGCCTCGCGCTTGCGCTCCATGGCGTGAATGATCGAGCGTTCCAAGACCTTCGTTGTGACGCCGTCCTTGACCAGGTAGTCGTAGCCACCCCGCTTGATCGCCTCGGCGGCGATCGACTCATTGCCGGCGCCGGTGAGCATGACCACCGGCGGCATCTCGATCCCGGCGCGGCTACGGATCTGCTCGAGAATCGCCAGGCCGTCGCTGTCGGCGAGATGGAAATCCAGCAGTATGCAGTCGCATTCCGCCCAGCCGTCGGAGCCGAAGAGGCTCATGGCACCGTCGGCCTCCTCGACCTCGGCGCCCAGGTCGCTGCGGTCGATCATGCGCCGAACCGCTTCGCGATCGACATCGTCGTCGTCGACGATCAGCAGGCGCAGGGGTTGTGTCTGAGCTTCGATCATTCCGGCAGTACCACCGTTGTCCAGTAGTGCTCGAGCATGGCCACCGCTTTCTTGAAGGAGGGACCGACGTCGGACTTCACCATGTAGCCCGCGATGTGCTGCCGGTAGCTCTCGACTCGGTCTTCTTCGGCGGACGAGGTGGTCAGGACGAAGACCACCGTGTCGTTGAACCTGTCGTCCTGGCGCAGCTTCTGGAGGAACTCGATGCCGTTCATGCGCGGCATGTTGAGGTCAAGGAGCACGAGGTTCGGCCGGTTCAGTCCCGTTTCGCCGTTGCCGCGCAGCAGCTTGAAGGCTTCGACGCCGTCGCGCGCGACCGTGATGGTGTTGGCGATCTTGGCGTTTCGGAATCCGCGGATCACACTCTCGGCATCGACATCGTCGTCCTCGACCAAGAGGATCTCGACTTCACGCTGCCTGATTTTCTTCATCTGAAGCCCCCATTGAATGGCCGTTCTTGTGCGCTCGCGGCCAAGAGAAGGAGAAACGGGTCCAACGCTCCTCCGGGTTCGATTCCACCCAGACTCTGCCACCGACCGTCTCGACCATCCGCCGCACGACCGCCAATCCCATGCCGCTCGCTTCCTTGTCGTCGCGCGGCTGGAGGGTCTGAAAGAGCCCGAAGATGCGCTCCTGATACTCCGGTGCGATGCCGGGACCGTCATCGGCAACCGAGAAGATGAAGTCGCCGCCCTCTTCCTCGCAGGCCACCTCGATCCGCATTTCGGCGCGATCGTGGTGCTTGATGGCGTTGTCGATCAGGTTCCTGATCACCGTTTCGAAAGGCACGCGATAGCTGTTGAAGACCGGAAGCTCGCCGACGATGCAGACCATGGCTTCGGCCGGCAGGTCGATGGTCGCCGCATAGGCCGAGACGACCGTCGCGCTGTCGAACATCTCCGGCTTCTGCTTGATCCGCCCGGCCCTGGAGAAGGCCAGGAGGTCGTCGATCAGTCGTTCCAGCCGCCTGACGCGGCCGAACAAGCGCTCGAAGTTGTGCCGGCTTTCCTCCGTCATGGCCTCTTCGAGGTCTTCGGCGATCCACTGGGCCAGATTGTCGATGCCGCGGAGCGGCGCCCGGAGGTCGTGCGACGCGACGTAGGCGAAGTCCTCGAGGTGATTGTTGGTGCGCGAGAGCTCGAACTCGCGCCTCTTCAGGGCCACGGTGTTGCGCACGCGCTCGTAGACGCGGCCAAGCTGTTGCGCCACCTGGCCGACGATCCGCAAGACTTCCTTGTCTGCCGGAAGCTCGTCGGTCGTGTAGAACTCGAGGATCGCGACGGTCTGCGTGCCGATCAGAATCGGCGCGGCCAAGCCGCTGCGCAGCCCGCTGGAGACGGCGGCCTCACGCCTCGGCGAATGCACGTCCATGGACAAGTCGGCGATCCAAACCGGGTCTCGCGAGTCGCCCTCAGGGTCGGCGTCCATGTCGATGATCTCGGGCCGCAGCTCGTCCGAGGCCTCGCGAAAGGCCGCAAAGGCGAGCGGATCGGCCAGATACCACAAACGATCGTGCTCGACCGGTATCTTGTCCTCCGGGTCGGTCATCCAGAAATGCCCGACCGGCCAGCGCAAGTGGGCGCAGAACTGCTGCAGCACGACCTCCACGGCCTGCTCCAGACTGCTCGCCTCGTTCGCGGCCGCCGTCGTGCGCTGCAGCAGTTGAATCACCTCGACATGGCGTGTGTTGGCCCGCTCCAGCTCCTTGCGATGCGTGATCTCCTTGAGCATCCCGACGAAGACCCTCTCGTCGCGGAAACGGGTTTCGCCGATCGACAGGTCGAGCGGGAAGATCTCGCCGTTCTTCCGCCGGCCCTCGACCTCGCGGCTGGTGCCGATGATGCGTTTCCGGCCGGTGGTCAGGTAGCTTTCCATGTAGCGGTCGTGATCGACCGCGTGGTGCCGCGGCATGAGCAAAGCGACGGGCGCGCCGATCGCCTCTGCCGCGCTGTAGCCGAAGATGGACTGGCAAGCCGGATTGTAGGTCATGATCTTGCCGTCCCGATCGACCGTGACGATGCCGTCGTCCACGGTTTCCAGAATCGCCTCCTTGAGCGTGCTCTGGCTTTCCACCTCCGCCGACGCGGCCTGGAGCCGGTCCAGCATGGCGTTGACGCTCCTTGCCAGATCGCCGACATCGTTGCTGGCCGGGACCGGCAGGCGCAGGCTCGTGTCGCCGGCGGCAATCCGCCGCGAGGTCTCGATCATCGAGCGGATCGACAGCGTAATGCCGCTCGAGAACCAATAGCTGACGAGAGCGGCAAGGCCGAGGACGGCGACCGAGATGCCGACGACCCAATTGCGCAGGCGGCGGATCGGCGCCTCCAGCTCCGGCACCTGGATCTTGGCGACCAGGCCCCAATCCAGGTTCGGCAGGTAGCGCGTGGCCGCCACCACGGGAACGCCGATGTAGTCGACCGCGCCGTCGCTCATCCTTGTCTGATTGCCCAGCAAGGCCTGCGTCATGGGCACGTCGAGCTGCGTCTTTTCGACCACGCGTGTCATGGCGGCGTCGGGATCGAAGCGGATCGGCGTCAAGAACAGCGCATCGCCGTTGGCGTCGCGACTGGCCAAGGTGGTTTCGCCGGTTTCGCCCAAGCCGCTGTAGTCTTGCGTGATGGCGTAGAGATCGGTGGGGTCGATCCAGGCGTAGAGTCGCTGCGCCAAGTCGGTTTCCGTCGAGAGAACGAGCAGGTGGTCACCGCTGTCGCTGATCACGATGCCGTGCAGCGCGACGCTACTGTCTTCGAGGCGATCGCTGACGGAGCCTTGCGCGACCACGCGGCTCTGCGCCGGCGCGGAGGAGGCGAGGACGCGGTCCTCGGGTCCCGTGAGCGTGAGTTGCACGATCAACCTGTCGGCGGCGACCACGCTGCTCAGGAGCTGTTGCAGCGAGGCATCGCTCGACCCTGGCGTGATCGAGCGGAACAGGCGCACCTCCGCGGCGACGGCGGCGGCACGGTCCTTGTAGTCCCCGACCACCGTGTCGATGGCGCGCGCCTGGCTGGCGGCGACCGCCTCCAAGCTCGTGGCGGCTTGCTCGAAGAGGCTCTTGCGGGCCTGGAGATAGGCGACGGCACCTATGCCGAGACAGGCAGCCAAAGTGATGGCGAAAGCACCGAGCGCGAAGCGGCGGCGAATCGAGAAATTGGCAACACGCTTGAGCAATATCGCAGCGGCCCTCGCTTGACGGTCCTGAGAAGTCCGGCGTCCTGGCCTATTATGCCGTATAGTATATTACTTTAATGATAAAATAGCTATAGATATCTCATTGCTTTATTCGGGTGTTTGCCTAGGACGGCAAGACAGGCGTTGGGGCGATAGGGGGCCCTCAGCCGACCGGCGGCTCCGCCGCGGCATGCGCCCAGTCCGGCGTGAAGGCGAGGATCTCGACACCGGCCGGCAAGCGCGGGTTGAACAGCGCGTTGTGCCAGTAGGTGGCCTGGTAGGCAGGCTCGCTCTCGCCCAGGCGGCGGACCGCGCAGGGGATCTCGTAGCGCTGCTGGTACTGCTCGAAGGCCAGGCGGCACTGGCCGCCGGCGGCGAGGCGGCGCGCGCTCGCCGAGTCCGGCCCGAACAGCGCGGTCATGACGTCGGAGAACTCTCTCGGCCGCTGGTAGTAGGCCGCCTGCAGGAGCTTGAGGGCGCTCTGCAGGCGCTCCGCCGGGTCGTTGGTCTTGCGCACCATGTGGCGGAACTGGGCGGTGGCCTCGGCCGGCTCCGCCTTGAGCAGCAGCACGATGACCGGCCCGAGGGCCTCGCGGCCGCCCTCGAGCGTCACCTCGGGGCGCATGCCCGCGGTCGGCCGGCCGCCGGCCTGGCGCACGCAGAGCTGGCGCAGCCGGCACTGCCAGCCGAGGAAGGCGTCCCGCAGGGCGACCTGCGCCGCCTCCAGATTGACCACCCTCGAGTCCGCTTGCCGGTCCGTCACCCGACTCCCCCGCCTTCGACCATCTCTCTGGACATGCTAGGTTTTCCGTCCAGGCGGGTGCAACCGCCAGCGTGTCTCGGGGGAGCCTCCTTTCATGAGTCCGGCCGCCTTCGGCCTACTGACCGCCCTCGGCTGGGGCGGCGCGGATTTCATCGCCCGCTTCACCGGCCGGGCCATGGGCCACCACGTCGCGCTGTTCGGCATGCTGGCGGTCGGCTCGGTCGTGCTGCCCCTGGTCGCCTGGCAGACCGGCACCGCGCTGGTCTGGCAGCCCGAGGGCTGGTGGCTGCTGCTGGCCACCGGCGTCGGCATCATGGTCGCGACCCTGCTGCTCTATTGGGGCCTGGCCCGCGGCCCGGTGACCATCGTCGCGCCCATCGTCGGCAGCTATCCCGCGCTCAACGTCGCCTTCGAGGTCGCCCTCGGCGCCCGGCCGAGTCTCGGCCAGTGGCTCGCCATGGCGGCGGTGATGCTCGGGGTCTTCGTCGTCGCCCGGGCGGCCAGCTCTTTCGAGGACGGCGCCGAGTACAGCCGCGCCGCCCTGCGCAAGACCATCGGCATCGCCGCCGCCTCCTCGCTCGGCTTCTCCTTCGCCATCGGCGCCGCCCAGCATGCCGCGCCGATCTACGGCGAGCTGCAGACCGTGGTCCTGGGCCGCTGGATCTCCCTGCTTTCCCTCGCCCTGGTCCTGCTCTGGCTGCGCCGGCGGCCGCGGGTGCCGCGGCGCTGGTGGCCCTGGGTGCTGCTGCAGGGCCTGCTCGACGGCGGCGCCTACGTCGCCCTGCTAGCGGCGGGCAGCGGCGCGGCCGCGGCCATCGCCGTGGTCGTCGCCTCCGGCTTCGGCGCGGTCACGGTGCTGCTGGCGCGGGTCTTCCTCAAGGAGGCCATGACCCTCTTTCAATGGGCCGGCATCCTGCTCATCATCGGCGGCGTCGCCTTTCTGTCGGCGCATTGAGGGAGGCTGCAAGCTGTTCGAGCTCGACGAGGACTCCCGCAAGCGCTTCCAGGCCGACGGCTTCCTGACGGTCGAGCGGCTGATCGCGCCCGAGGATGCCGCCGCCGCGGCCGAGCGGGTGGCGCCGCTGTTCCGCGGCGCGTTCGAGACCGGCCTGCAGCCCGACGAATGGAACTGGCGCGAGGGCCGCGACCCGCCCGAGCTGACCCGGCAGATCTGCAACGCCTGGAAGGCCGACCTGACCTTGGCGCGGATCCTGCTGGCCGACTGGGTCGGCCGGGCCTGCGCGCGCCTGATGGGCTGGCCCGGCGCCCGGCTCTACCAGGACAACCTGATCTGGAAGCCGCCGGGCGCCAAGGCCCTCGGCTTCCACCAGGACGACAGCTACATCGACTGGATCGAGCCGAGCCGGATGGTCACCTGCTGGATCGCGCTGGACGACACCAGCGCCGAGGGCGGCACCATGGGGCTGGCGCGCGGCTCCCACCGCTGGCCGGCCGCGCCGCCGATCGGCCAGTTCCACGCGCCCGAGGACCCGACGGCCGAGCTGCGCGACGCCGCCCGCGAGATCGGCGTCGAGCCGGAGGTGGTGCCGGTGGTAGTGCCGGCCGGCGGCGGCAGCTTCCACGCCGGCGGCACCTGGCACGGCTCGGAAGGCAACCGCGGCAGCCGACCGCGCCGCTCGCTGGTCGCCCACTGCCTGTCCTCGGAGGCGCGCTTCAACGGCAAGCGGCCGGGGCCGATCTACGGCCGCTACGTGCTCTTCGGCGACGACCGCATGGACGAGAGCTTCTTTCCGATCCTCTGGACCGAGGACGGCCGGCGGTCGGGCTTCCTCGAGGCCTATCTGTCCGGCGGCTGACGCCTTTTCCCGGTCGGACGGCTTAGACCCCAGCGGTATCCGGCCCGAGTTCGGTCACAGCGACAAATGATCTCGAACACAAGAAATGTCGCGAACGTAGAGTCAGACTGTCGCTGTTTGCACACTTGGCGAAGGGTGTATGCGATTAGCATTACGGCCAAATGAAGACTTCGGGTAGCATGCTGCCCGGATAAGGCGAGCGCAGGAAGCAGAAGAAGCCGAAGAAGCGCGCAGAGTGGGGCTTATGAGGGAATTGCCGGCTGAACGGCCGTCGGCCGCCGAACTGCCGACTGCGGTCGGACCGGCTTGCCCGCTTACCTCCCGAACCGCGCCATGCCGTCCGACAGGGCCTCGGCCCTGACAGGGAGATAGATTTCCGGGCCGCCAAGTAAAGCGACAAACAAAACAGGCGGCCTTCGAGGGAGGAACAAGGCGAATGGGCAAGAACACGGTTCTCATCGTGTCCTTAGGGCTGAGCGCGGTGATCGGCGTGTGGAGCGTCGTGGCGCCGGATCAAGTCACCGGGGCCGCCGTGGCGCTGACCAGCGGGGCGCTCGAATACCTCGACTGGATGTTCATGCTGGCCTGCACGATGTTCGTGCTGCTGAGCGTCTATCTGGCGCTCGGGCCTTACGGCGACATCAAGCTGGGCCACGATGACGACGAGCCGGAGTTCTCCACCGGCTCCTGGATCGCCATGCTGTTCGCCGGCGGCATGGGCTCCGGCCTGCTGTTCTGGGGCGTGGCCGAGCCGATGTACCACTTCTACTCGCCGCCCGGCGAGGAAGGCCTGACCACGCAGGCCGCGCGCACGGCCTTCGCCATCACCAACCTGCACTGGGGCTTCCACGCCTGGTCGATCTACGGCGTCTGCGCCCTGGTCATCGCCTACTTCGTGTTCCGCAAGGACGCGCCCTCGATGGTCTCGACCCCGATCGAGTATTCGCTGCGGCCAATCCTCGGCGACAGCGCGACCAAGTCGGTCTCGGTGGTCGCCGACGTCATCGCCGTCATGGCCGTCGTCTTCGGCCTCGCCGGCTCGCTCGGCATGGGCACCATCATGGTGCACTCGGGCCTGTCGGAGGTCTTCGGCCTGCCCTCGGATTCGATCGTCGTCTCGACCGGCATCCTGGTCGTCATGACGGTCGCCTTCCTGCTTTCCGCCTCCACGGGCGTCGACAAGGGCATCAAGATCCTCTCCAACATCAACATGGTCATCGCGATCCTGCTGATGCTGGTGGTCCTCTTCGCCGGGCCGACGACCTTCATCTTCAACAGCTTCGTCAACAGCTTCGGCGACTATCTGAGCCAGTTCGTCTTCCTGTCCTTCCGCATCTTCTCCTACGACGACAGTCTGCGCGGCTGGACCCACGGCTGGACCTTGACCTACCTCATCTGGTGGATCGCCTGGGGGCCCTTCGTCGGCATCTTCATCGCCCGCATCAGCCGCGGCCGGACCATTCGCGAGTTCGTGCTCGGCGTGGTCGTGGCGCCGACGGTGCTCTCCATGCTCTGGTTCTCGGTCTTCGGCGGCGCGGCCATCTACATCGAGATGTTCGGCGGCGGCGGCCTGGCCGAGATCGTCTTCGAGGACGTCAGCGCGGCCCTCTATGCCTTCTTCGGCTACCTGCCGGCCACGCAGATCCTCAACATCCTGGCGGTCATCCTGGTCTTCATCTTCCTTGTGACCAGCGCCGACTCGGGCACCTTCGTGGTCTCGATGATGACCACCAACGGCAACCTGAACCCCAACGTGAAGACCAAGCTGACCTGGGGCATCCTGATGTCGGCCATCACCTTCGGCGTGCTGGTCTCGGGCAGCGTATCGGTCGCCAAGGCCATGGCCATCACCGGTGCCGTGCCTTTCACCTTCATCGTCTTCATCCAGCTCGTCGGCTTCTTCCGCGCCTTGCGCGAGGACGAAAGCCAGGAGGCGCGCGACCTGCGCCTGGCCAGACGCATGGCACAGGCCGAGCAGTCCGCCGCCGGCAACAGGCCGGCAGAGTGAGGGGAGGCTGTCATGACCAGACTCGACACATCCGCTTCCCGGCTGCGCGGCCTGCTCACCGTGGTCGTCGCCGGCGCGTCCTTGTTGCTGGCGGCCTGCGAGGAGGAGCCGCCGGTTCTGCGGGTCGCCAGCAAGAACTTCACCGAGAACATGCTGATGGCGGAGATGCTGGCCCAGCTCGCAGAGCGCGAGGGCATCACCGTGCAGCGGGCGATTCCCTACGGCCGCTCGGCGGAGGTCTTCGAGGCCCTCAAGCAGGGCAGGATCGACCTCTATCCGGAGTACAACGGCACCGGCCTGGTCTACCTCGGCCAGCCCGCCATGTCCGACGGCGCGGCGGCCCTGGCCCGGGTGCGCGAGCTCTACGGGCCGCTCGATCTCGACTGGGGCGAGTCGCTCGGCTTCTCCAACGACTACGTCCTGGTCATGCGGCCGGAGGACGCCCAGTCGCAGGGCATCCGCACGATCTCGGATCTCGCCCGCCTCGGCCCCCTGGACATCGCCACCGACACGGATTTCATCCAGCGGCCGCTCGACGGTCTCGGTGCCATGACCCGGCGCTACGGCCTGGTGCCCGGCAAGGTCCTGAGCTACGCGCTCGACGATGACGGCAAGGACAAGATCGTCCAGGCGCTGCTCGACGGCGAGGTCAAGGTGGCGGAGATGTTCCGCACCGATTCCCAGATCGACACCTTCGACCTGGCGGTGCTCGAAGACGACCTGCAGTTCTTTCCCGTCTACGAGCCCTCGCCCCTCGCCCGCAACGACGCCCTGGCGAAGTTCCCCAAGCTCTCGGGCGCGACGACGCTGCTCAAGGACAAGGTTTCGGCCGACGACATGCGCCGCCTGATCGCGCAGGTGGAAGTCGAAGGCCGCAGCGTCTCGGCCGTCACGCTCGGCTTCCTGGCCGAAGCGGGCCTGGTCGACGCGGCGGCCGAAGCCTCCGCCGGCGGCGGCGCCGAGGCGCTCAAGGTCGCCCTCGGCGGTCTCGACGCGCTGTCCGGTCCGGCCGGACGGGCCGTGCGGGCGACCCAGGTCGTGTTCCCGAAACGGAGCATCGAGGTCGTGCGCGCCGCCAACCCGCTCGACCTCGTCGTCTCCGGCGAGGCCCGCCTGGCGGTGGTCGGCACGGAGTCCTTCTACAGCCTGGAAGACGGCGCGGCCGTGCTTTCGAGCTCGGCGGAGGCCGTGGGCGTCGTCGGCTACCGCTTGGCCCATCTGATGGTCACCGCCAGCGGCCCCGGCAGCCTGTCGGACATCAAGAACCTCGGCGTCGGCGAAGCCGGCTCGGCCTCCGACCGCATCGCCCGCAACGTCCTGGCCGGCCTGAACGTCGAGGGCGTCCAGCTCATCTCCGGCGCGTCCGGCGATCTCAATGCCCAGGTCGAGGCCATGACGAAGGGCATCGTCGACGCCGTCTTCGTCATGGCGCCGCTCGGCGACACCGCGATCCTCGACATCATGAAGAACGACAGGTATCGCCTCTTGTCGATCGAAGGCTGGAGCGAGGGCAACGCGCCGATCCGCTACTCCTTCCTGCGCCCGGCCAAGGTGCCGGCCGGCACCTATCCCGGACAGAGCCAAGCGATCGAGACGCTCAGCACGCAGATCGTGCTGGCCGGTCCCTCGGGCGAGCGCGAGGCCTTCGGGGCCCAGGGCCCGGGCACGACGGGAACCGCGGCGACCCAGCCGATCCCGCCGGACACGGTGAAGAAGCTGGCCGCGGCCCTGGGCAGCAACGAGGTCGTCGATCCCGCCGCGCCGGTCGCCGCGGCCTTGCGGCCCGAGCTCGAGGAGGGGCCGCAGCCCCTGGTGGCGGAGCTGCCGACCTCGATCATCAACCTCCTGGCGACGCTCTTCATCGCCTGGATGATCTATCTGCTCTTCACGCGGGCCCCCAAGTCGCGCCTGAAGGAGCCGCCGTCAGACCTGCACATCACACCGGCACAGCGAAACGAGTAGGGCGCGGGGAGAATTCAGATGGCCAAGAAGAAAGTGCTCATTCCCGTCGACCTCGAGCACGAGAGCAGCTACGTCAAGGCGCTGCCCAGCGCCGTCGATCAAGCCAGGATCATGGACGGCGAGGTCTGGCTGATGACCGTCGTGCCGCACATGGTCTCGGGCATCGACTGGCGCTACGCGATCCGCGGCGAAGAGCACGGCTCGATCAAGTTCGACATCCAAGACCTGGTCAAGCAGGCCGAGGATCGCTTGCAGCAGCTCGCCAAGGAGCACGTGCCGAGCGAGCTGTTCGGCGGGATCATCGCCGCCCACGGCACGATCTACGAGAAGATCGTCGATGCGGCCAACGAGATCGAGGCGGAGATCATCGTCATGGCCGCGCACCGGCCCTCGCTGAGCGATTTCCTGCTCGGGCCCAACACGGCGCGCGTCGCGCGCCATGCCCGCTGCTCGGTCCAGATCGTCCGGAACTGAGGCGCGCTTAGAGCGGGCCGGTGCCGTCCGATCGGAAAACGCTCTAGGCTCGGCTGCGCCTCTCCAAGCCTGCGCATCCCTCTCCCCCGACGGGGGAGAGGGCGTGGAGGCTTAGCGAAGCCGTAGGCTGAGCTTAGCCGGAGCTGGGTGAGGGGGCGGTTCGTTTGCCCTTGGCAGCGAGCCGGCGATGCCACCCAACCCGGCAACGCTCTACAGCGGGTTCACGCGGTCAAAGGCCAGCAGGCGACTCGGATCGAAGGGCTCGAGATCGACCGGCCGGGCTTCGCCTTCGGTGATCAGCGCGGCCAGGGCCTCGCCGCTCGCCGGCGCGTTCAAGATGCCCCAGACGTTGTGGCCCGTGGCGACATAGGCGTCCTCGACGCCGGTCACCGGGCCGAGCAGCGGCAGGCCATCCTCGGTGACCGGCCGGTAGCAGGCGCCGGCGGCCAGCAGCTCCGCCTCGGCTAGTCCCGGCGCGATGCAGGCCGCGGTCGCCCGCAGCCGCTCGTGGGCGCCGGGGTCGGCCTCGACGGCGCCCGGGTCGGCCGGCAAGGGCGTCCGGCTCGAGACGCCGCAGATGTAGGTCGTGCCGTCGGCGCGGGGAAAGACCTCCGGCGACTCTCGGCTGCCGTCCTCGGCTTCGTGCTCGACGAAGAGCGCCTGGGGCGGCCCCGGCGGCCGATAGGCGAAGACCAGGCTGTGGCCCTTGAGACCGTAGACGGCCGGCAACGGCAGCCAGCGGCCGGCGGCGTTCGACCAGGGCCCCATGGCGATGACCACGGCGTCGCCCTCCAGGGTGCCGCTGTCCGTCGTCACCCCCGTCACCCGCCAGCCGTCGCGGGCGAACCGCAGGTCGAGGATCTCGCCGACCTCCAGGCGGGCACCCTTCCGCCGCGCCGCCTCGAGTAGGCCCCGGGTGAAGGCCGCCGGCTCGACCTGCGCGGTGGTTTCCGGCGCGCCGAGCCGGGCGTAGACCGCCGCGCCGGCGCCGAGCCAGCCTTGGGCGACGCCGCTCATGGGCTGCCGCGCGTTGGTCAGGATCTGCAGGGTCTCGAGCCGGCGGTAGCCCCAGGGATTGCCGAGCGTTTCGGCCAGGCTTTCATGCAGCGCGAAGCTGCGCCGCGCCAGCGCCGCCAGCGGCGTGCGGTCGCACCAGTCCAGCGCCAGGAAGCCGCCCGACTTGCCGGACGCGGCATTGGCCACGCCGCTGCGCTCGATGACCACCGGCTCGGCGCCGCGCTCCGCCAGAAAGTAGGCGAGCGACGCGCCGATCGCGCCGCCGCCGCAGATCAGGACGCGCACCGGGCCTCGACCTTGTCCCGACGGTCAGGCAGCGCCGACCGCCAGGCGTTGCGGCATGCTGCCGGAGGGCGCGGCGAAGGGCCGGTCGTGCTGCAAGGCCGGGATCATGGCGCGGGCCTTGGGCACCTCGGCCGGGTCGATCTCGGCCATGACGATGCCGGTCTCCTCGCCGCCGTCGGCAATCACGCGGCCCCAGGGATCGACCACCAGAGAGTGGCCGAAGCAAGCGCCGCCGCCGGCATGCTCGCCGGTCTGGCAGGGCGCCAGGACGTAGCAGCCGGACTCGATGGCGCGGGCGCGCAGCAGCACATGCCAATGGGCCTCGCCGGTGGTCTTGGTGAAAGCCGCCGGGACGGTCAGGAAATCCGCGCCGGCCTGGGCCAGGGCCCGGTAGAGCTGCGGGAAGCGCAGGTCGTAGCAGATCGAGAAGCCGAGCTTGCCCCAGGGCAGGTCGGCCAGGACCGCGCGGTCGCCCGGCGCGATGGTCGCCGACTCCCGGTAGCTCTCGCCGCCGGCCAGGTCGACGTCGAAAAGGTGGACCTTGTCGTAGCGGGCCACTACGGCGCCCTCGGGATCCAGCAGGTAGCCGCGGTTGTTCACCTTGCCGCCGGCCGCCTCGATCGGCAGGGAGCCGAGCTGCACCCAGAGGCCGAGCTCGCGGGCGAGCTGCCGGTAGGCCGGCAGGGCCGGGTGACCGGCCTCGGGGAAGGCCTGGAAGACCAGGCGGCCGTCGCGCACGTCGAGGGCGCTGAAGTACTCCGGCAGCATGACCAGCTTGGCCCCCTTGGCCGCCGCCTCGCGGCTCATGGCGAGGGTCTCCTCGAGGTTCGGGCCGACCTCGGGGCCGGCATGGTTCTGGATCAGGGCGACGCTGAAGCGCTCGGTCATGGCTCGGGCCTCTCGCGCAAGGACGCTATGCGACTGTGACGGCCCGATTGTAGGCCCTGAGCCAGGGCCGGAAAACCGCCCGCCTCAGGGCTGGCGCAAGATGGCCACATGGCGCTCTAGGATGCGGCGCAGGGCGATCGCCGATGGCACCGGATTCTCTGCTATACTCACCGAATGGACGACAACCCGATCCTGAGCCCGGACTTGATGGCCCGAGTCGACGCCTTGGCCGCGCGAACGGCCATGACACGTGAAGAGATCATCAGGGATGCCCTTGAGAACGGCCGTTCCCTGGCTTGGCAGGAAGAGTTCGTGCGACGTGTCGAGCGGGGCAAGGCGGCGGCGGACAGCGGCGACTTCGCGAGCCAGGACGAGATCGACGGCGTGCTCGGCAAGTACCGACCGGACTGATGAGGGTCGTCTGGACCCGACCGGCGCTCGGCAACCTCGAAGAAATCGCAGACTATCAATGGAATCTTGCAGAACAGAAGTTTGCCATCGTCGTTACGCTTCCTTTGTCATTGCCGGGCTTGACCCGGCAATCCATCGAAGTCCGAGTCTCCGTCGTCGATGGACCCTCGGATCAAGTCCGAGGGTGACATTGGGGGGCGCCCGCTTCTCGGGAAGCCATTGAAACCGGATCATTCGTTTCAAGTCAGGCCCTACGTCGTCGGCTACAGGATCACGACGCGGGTCGAGGTCCTCGCCGTGCTGCACGGCGCCCGGGACTGGCCCGAGAAGCTCTGACCGGCGCCTGCCTCAAGGCTGGCGCAAGATGGCCACATGGCGCTCGAGGATGCGGCGCAGGGCCTCGAGGAAGCCGTCGATCTGCTCGTCGGTGACGGCCAGGCTGAGGGCCATGAAGCCGCGCCGGGCGATGTAGTAGCCCGCCTCCAGCAACTCGAAGAACAGCAGGGCCTTCAGGCGGTCGTCGCCGGTCTCGGCGTCCTCGGGCCGGGCGATCGGCTGGCGGCCCGGATGGATCGTCATCAGCGAGCCGAGCCCGGTCGCCTGGAACGGCGCCTGGCTGTCGCGGAACAGCCGGTTCAGCGACTCGCGCAGGCGGTCGCCGGTCTCGTTCAGGCGCACCGCCGCCTCCGGCGTGAAGACCTCGCCGAGCGCCGCCGTGCCCGCCGCCATCGACAGCACGTTGTTGTTGAAAGTGCCGGCATGGGGCAGGGCGTCGGGCCGCGAAGGGTCGAACAGCGCCATGATGTCGGCGCGGCCGCCGAAGGCGCCGAAGGACAGGCCGCCGCCGAGGTACTTGCCCAGGGTCGTCAGGTCCGGATCGAGGCCGAGGCGCTGCTGCAGGCCGCCGGGCGAGAGCCGCGAGGTCATGACCTCGTCGAAGATCAGCAGCGCGCCGGTCTTGCGCGTGGTCTCGCGCAGCATCGACAGGAAGGCGGGCTCGCCGGGGATGCAGCCGCCGGCGCCGACCATCGGCTCGACGATGACCGCGGCGAGCGACTCGCCCTCGGCCTCGATCGCCGCGCGCGTCGCCTCGACGTCGTTGAAGGGCGCCAGCACCACCTCGTAGGGCGCGTTCACCGGCGAGGCGCCGTGGGCGAAGCTCAGCAGGCCGCCGTGATAGGCGCCCTCGAAGGCGAGCAGCTTCGGCCGGCCGGTGAAGACGCGGGCGGCCGAGACGGCCATCAGGTTCGCCTCGGTGCCGGAGTTGGTGAAGCGCACCCGCTCGACGGCCGGGAAGCGCGCGCAGACCAGGCGGGCCAGCGCCAGCTCGTGCCGGTTGTGGGCGCCGAAGCTGAGCCCCTCGGCCAGCGTCGACTCGATGGCCTGCCGCACTTTGGGGTCCGAGTGGCCGAGCAGGCCCGCGGTGAACTCACCGAGCAGGTCGACCACCCGGTGGCCGTCGACGTCCTCCAGCCAGGCGTCCCAGCCGCGCTGCACGCGGAAGGGAAAGGGCGCGAAGTAGAGAACGCTGCGGGTGTTGCCGCCCGGCAGGTGCGCGCTGGCGGCTTCGTGCAGCGACCGGCTGCGCGGCCGCGCCTCGACGTAGCGACGGCGCGCGTCCTGCAAGGCAACTTCTAGGGCATCGTCGGCACCGGGGCGCTCGGCAAGCGACATGGCGATCACCTCTCCGTGATGCGAGGAGCCTGCACCAGGGCCGGCACGCAGACAAGGCGAGCGCGCGGTGCTAGCCTACAAACAGAACCTCGACAGCACACGGGAGCCGCCGACCATGCGCGCAAGCCTCGTCTCCAGTCTCGCGTTCGCCGTTCTCTTGCTCGGCGCGACGCCGCTCCTCGCGGCGGTCAAGAGCAAGGCCGTCACCTACAAGCACGGCGACACCGAGCTGACCGGCTGGCTCGCCTGGGACGACGCGGCGAGCGGCAAGGTGCCGGGCGTGCTGGTGATCCACGAATGGTGGGGCCTCAACGAGCACGCCAAGGAGCGGGCCGAGAAGCTCGCCGGCGAGGGCTACATCGCCTTCGCCGCCGACATGTACGGCACGGGCCGGGTCACCACCAAGCCCGACCAGGCCCGCACCTGGTACGGCGAAGTGACTTCGAACCCCGCGAGCTGGATGGAGCGGGCCCAGGTCGCCCTCGATATTCTCAAGGCCCACGAGCGGGTCGACGCCGACAAGCTCGCGGCGATGGGCTTCTGCTTCGGCGGCACCACGGTGATGCAGATGGCCTACGCCGGCAGCGAGGTCGACGCCGTGGTCAGCTACCACGGCAGCCTGCCGCTGCCCGGCGCCGACGTGACCGGCATCTCGCAGCGCGTGCTGGTCGCCCACGGCCGCGACGATCCCTTCGTGCCGCCGGAGCGCGTGGCGCCCTTCCAGGAGGCGCTGGACCGCATCGGCGCGGACTGGGAGATGACCGTCTACTCCGGCACCCGCCACAGCTTCACCAACAAGGACGCCGGCCAGTACGGCATGGACGCGCTGGCCTACAACCCGAAGGCCGACAAGGGCTCCTGGCGGGCCACCATGCGCCTCTTCGACGAGGTCTTCGCGGACTAAGCAGTCTCTCGGAGTGGCTGGGCGGCACGGGCCCGTCGGCGCAGGGCGACGACGGCGAGCGCGGTCGCCATCGCCAGGTAGAGGAAGCAGGCGAAGGCGATCCGCTCCACTGAGACCGTCGCGTCGATCATCCAGCCGAGCAGGGCGGGCGAGCCCGCCGAGCCCAGCACCATGAGCGCGCTGGCCAGCGCGCGGATCGCGCCGAGGTGGCGCAGGCCGTAGACCTCGGCCCAGAAGGCGCCGACGAAGACGCCGAAGCTGCCGGCCGTGAGGCCGGCGAGGCTCATGTAGAGGAAGGCCGACCAGCGGGCCTCCAGGCCGGCCAGGACCAGCAAGCCCAGGGCCAGCGGCAGCTTGACCAGCGGCAGCAGGCGCAGCGCGCCGAAGCGGTCGACCAGCAGGCCGACGCCGAGCAAGGCGACCAGGGTGCAGACGCCGTAGGGCAGGTAGGTCGCGGCGAAGAGCTCCATGGTCCAGCCCTTGCTGTCGACCAGATGCACCTGGTGGAAGAACACGCCGGTGACGATGAAGGACTGGGCGAGGATCAGCGGCAGCACGAGATAGAAGAAGGGATCGCGCAGGACCTCGCTGCGCGTCCAGTGGCGGCGCAGGGTCGCCGCCTCGTGGGTCGCGTCGAGGCGCGCCAGGAGCGCGTCGTGCCGGGCGCCGTGGCCGCGCAGCAGCCAGAGCATCAGCGGCACCAGGCCGAGCGCCAGCAGGCCGCCGTAGAGGCCCCAGACGCTGCGCCAGCCGATCGCCGCCAGCATCGCCACCGTCAGGCTCGGCAGCAGGATCTCGCCGCTGGTCACGCCGAAGGAGGCGATCGCCGTGGCCCGGCCGCGCATGGCCTCGAAGTAGCGCGCCATCGAGGTCGCCGAGACGTGGCTCATCAGGCCCTGGCCGGTGAAGCGCAGCAGGAAGATCGCCAGGAACAGGAAGGCCAGGCTGCCGGTCGGCGCCGCTGCCATGACCAGGCAGGCGGCCGCGATGCCGGCGCAGACCAGCGCGGCGTAGAGCCGCAGGTCGACCTTGTCGATCAGCCGGCCGACCCAGACCATCAGCGCCGCGCTGGTCAGGGTGGCCAGCGAGTAGACGCTGCCGAAGCCGCCGTGGCTCAAGCCGAAGTCGGCGCGCAGCTCGGCGCTGAACAGGGCGATGAAGAAGGTCTGGCCGAAGGACGAGAAGAAGGCCATCAGGAAGCCGAAGGCCAGGAAGCGCGGCTCGGCCCGCAAGACCTGCCAGTAGCTCATCCGCCGCCCTCGCGCCAATCGGCGAGGCGCGTCTTGGCCTCGACCAGGGGCAGGAACCAGGGCCGGCCGTCGTAGAGCAGGAAGGCCTTGAAGGGCAGCTCGGCGAAGGGGCTGCGGCCTTCCGGCCGGCCGAGCAGCAACTGGGCGATCTTGTAGCCGAGGTAGGGCGCCATCGCGACGCCCGAGCCGCCGTAGCCCAGCGCGTAGTGCAGGCCCTTGTGGGCACCGATGTGCGGCAGGCGGTCGCGGCTGAAGGCGACGTTGCCGGTCCAGGCATGGGTCACCCGCGTGTCGGCCAGGCTCGGGAACAGCCCGACCATCAGCCGGTGCAGGCGCCGCGCGGCCTCGGCCGGGGCGATCGGCGCCACCGAGGCGCGGCCGCCGAAGAGGATGCGCTCGCCGTCGGGCGACGGCCGGTAGTAGCAGTGGCGCGAGCGGCTCTCGACGATCATGCGGCCGCCGGGGATCAGGCCAGCCACCCGCTCCCGTCCGAGCGGCTCGCTGGCGATGATGTAGCTCGGCACCGGGATCAGGCGGCGGCTGTGCCAGGGACTCGCCCGCCCGCTGTAGCCGTTGGTGGCGACGATCACCTCGCGGGCGACCAGCGGCGCGCCGGCCACGTCCAGCCGGAAGGCCTCGCCCTCGCGCGCGATCGCCCGGACCGGTCGCGAACCCAGAACCGTGGCGCCGGCCGAGACCGCGCGCGCCAGCAGCCCCTGGTGAAACAGACCGGGGTGCAGGCCGCCGTGCGACAGGTAGATACAGCCGCCGTGGTAGGCCTCGCTGGCCACCTCGCGATGCTGCTCGGCGCGCGGCACCATGGCCGCCTCGACGCCGAAGGTCTTGGCCATGAAATCGAGCTCGCGGCCGAAGGCCTCGTAGTCCGCCGGCCGCCAGGCGCCGCGGAAGCGGCCGCTGCGCCGGAAGCTGCAGGCGATCTGCTCGCGCTCGATCAGCTCGGCGGTGAAGTCGAGCGAGGTCAGGCCCTCGCGGATGATCGCCTCGGCCGTCGGCCGGCCGTAGCGGGCTTCCAGCTCGGCGAAGCCGACCCGATGGCCGCTGCCGATCATGCCGCCGTTGCGGCTGCTGGCGCCGGCGCCGATCGGCCCGGCGTCGAGCACCAGGACGTTGCGGCCGGCCCGGGCCAGGACCAGGGCGGCCGACAGCCCGGTGAAGCCGGCGCCGACGATGGCGACGTCACACCAGCCCGGCAGCGGCGCCGCGCTGCCGTTCTCCGGCGCCTCGGCGGGGCGCGGCGCGGCCTGCCACCACCAGGGCTCGAAGGAGACGTCGTCGCTGAGGATCGGCTGGGCCAAGACGCGTGCCGCCCGGCTGGAGGATGGAGGGCTCCTCAGTGCCACCGCGGCCCCCCGGATGCAATCGGCGGATGGCGAAAAAATCCCTGTTTTCAGCGCTTTTCGGTCTACCGCGGGGGTCGTCTCTGCTAGTCTCCCGGGGCAGCCCGCCGCCGCAGAAGGGCGGGCGAAACAGGGGGAGCTTTCTCCATCATGGCGATCCTCGCGGTCGAGTCCCTGAGCCGGCGATTCGGCGGCCTGACGGCCGTCGACAACCTCAGCTTTTCCGTCGAGGAGGGCGAGATTCACGGCCTGATCGGCCCGAACGGCGCCGGCAAGACCACCACCTTCAACGTCATCAGCGGCTTCTATCCGCCGAGCGGCGGCCGGGTCCTCTACCAGGGCCAGGACATCTCCGGCCTGCGCACCAGCGCCATCGCCGCCCTCGGCCTGGTCCGCACTTTCCAGGCCTCGGTGCTGTTCCACGAGTTCAGCGTGCTCGACAACGCCCTGGTCGGCTGCCACCTGAGCGCCGGCGCGACCTTCTTCAACTCGCTGCTCGGCCGCAACCGGGCGCGCGAGGCCGAGGCCCGCGACAAGGCGATGGAGGTGCTCGAGTTCTTCGGGCTGGCCGAGCGCCGCGACGAGATCACCTCGAACCTGCCGCACGGCCTGCAGCGGGCCCTCGGCATCGCCGTCGCCCTGGCCGCCGATCCCAAGATCCTGCTGCTCGACGAGCCCTTCACCGGCATGAACCCGGAAGAGACCCGGCAGATGATGGACCTGCTGCTCAAGCTGCGCGAGCGCGGCGTCACCCTGCTGCTGGTCGAGCACGACATGCAGGCGGTCATGGGCCTCTGCGGCAAGATCACCGTGCTGTCCTTCGGCAGCCTGCTGGCCGAGGGCACGCCCGAGGAGATCCGCAACCACCCGCAGGTGATCGAGGCCTATCTGGGGACCGCCGGCCATGCTGCTTAGGCTCGAGGACGCCAGCGTCCACTACAAGAAGGTCGCCGCCCTCAAGGGCGTCTCGCTCGGCGTGCCCGAAGGCGGCATCGTCACCATCATCGGCGCCAACGGTGCCGGCAAGAGCACGACCCTGCGCGCCATCTCCGGCCTGGCCAAGCTCTCGGCCGGCGAGATCTGGTTCGACAAGTCGCGCATCGACAACCGGCCGCCGGAGGCCATCGTCGCCAACGGCATCGCCCACGTGCCCGAGGGCCGCCGGGTCTTCCCCGACCTGACGGTCGAGGAGAACCTGCGCACCGGCGCCTTCCTGCGCCGCGACAAGCCGGCCATCGAGCGCGACCTGGAGCAGGTCTTCGAGCACTTCCCGCGCCTGCGCGAGCGGCGCAAGCAGTGGGCCAAGACCATGTCGGGCGGCGAGCAGCAGATGCTGGCGATCGGCCGCGCGCTGATGTCCGACCCCAAGATGCTGCTGCTCGACGAGCCCTCCATGGGCCTGGCGCCGGTCATGGTCCAGGAGATCGCCGGCATCATCATCGAGATCAACCGGCGCGGCGTGCCGGTGGTGCTGGTCGAGCAGAACGCCGAGCTGGCCCTGCGCCTGGCCGACTACGCCTATGTCCTGGAGACCGGCACGGTCGCCCTCGAGGGCCCGGCCGTCGAGCTGCACGCAAACGACCATGTCCGACGCGCCTACCTCGGCGGCTGACGCGCCGCCGCTGCGCGCCCTGATCGCCGCCGGCTGGACGCCCGACGACCTGGCCTGGGAGGGCCATCAGGTCGCGGCGCTGACCGCGCTGGCCGAGGGGCGGCTGCAAGAGGCCCAAGCGGCCTGGGCCTCCGCCCTCGCCTTGGCCCGGAGCCGCTTCGCTACCTACGATCCGCGCGTGGCAACCAGCCTGGCGAACCAGGCGGCGGTGCTGGCCCGGGCCGGCGAGTCGGCGCTGGCCGGCTCCCTGCTCGACCAGGCGCTGCTGGTCTGGGATTCCGCCGGCCCCTGGATCGAGGCCCTGAAGCCGGAACAGCGCTCCCGCTCCTCGACCTTCCACCTGCGCCTGGAGTCCAAGCACCCCGGCGGCTACGCGCACTTCGAGCGCGAGCGCCATAGCGCCCTCGCCGCCGAGGGCCGCGCCCGCCTCGCCGCCCTCAAGGCCGGGGAAGCGCCAGAAGACGACGCGGCGGCGCGTCTGGCCCGCTGGCACAAGGAGCGGCCCGAGGGCTTCACCGACGGCCGCAAGCTGCTGGCCGCCGCGCTGCTGATCGCCGACTGACTCGAAAGTGTGCGCGCCATGGATCTTCTGATTCGCAACGTCACCCTGTTCGACGGCAGCGGTGCCGAGCGTCGGGAGCGGCAGGACGTCGCGGTCGCCGGCGACAGCATCGCCGCGGTCGGCCCCGACCTGCGGGCCGAGGACGGGGCCGAGGTCGTCGAGGCCGACGGCCTGGCGCTGATGCCGGGCATCATCGACAGCCACACCCACTACGACGCCCAGGCGACCTGGGACCCGGCGCTGACTCCCTCGCCCAGCCTCGGCGTGACCACCGCCATGATCGGCAACTGCGGCTTCACCATCGCGCCCTGCCGCGAGGCCGACCGCGACCTGGTGATGAAGAACCTGACCCAGGTCGAGGGCATGGCCCTGGACGTCCTGCGCAGCGGCATCCGCTGGGACTTCGAGTCCTTCCCCGAGTACCTCGACATGCTCGAAGCCGGCGGCTGCGTCGCCAACCTCTCGGCCTACATCGGCCACAGCGCGATGCGGACCTACGTCATGGGCGAGGCGGCCGTCGAGCGCGCCGCCAGCGACGAGGAGATCGCGGCCATGGCGCAGATCGTCCGCGAGGCCATGGCGGCCGGCGCCCTCGGCTTCGCCACCTCGACGGCGCCGCAGCACAACGGCTGGGGCGGCCTGCCCATGCCCTCGCGCCTGGCGGACGACCGCGAGCTGACCGCGCTGACCCGGGCCATGGCCGAGTCCGGCCGCGGCCTCTTCATGCTGACCAAGGGCAACGAGACCGACGTGCCCTACCTGGAGGGCCTGGCCGAGCGCTGCGGCCGGCCGATCATGATCGCCGCCCTGCTGCACAACCCGGTCAAGCCCGAGGGCACCTTCGCGGAGCTGGCCCGGATCGCCGAGGCGCGCGGGCGCGGCCGCGAGCTCTGGGGCCAGATCTCCTGCTGCCCGCTGACCATGGACTACACCCTGGCCTCGGCCTATCCCTTCGAGGGCTTCAAGGCCTGGCAGCCGGCCATGAAGCTGGCCGGCGAAGACTTGAAGCGCCTGCTCGCCGACCCGGGCTTCCGCCAGGGTCTGCGCGACGAGCTGGAGCAGCCGGCCGGCGTGCGGCTGTTCAACGGCGAGTGGCACAAGATCGAGCTGACCGAGGCTAGGGACGCCGGGAACCGGGCCTACGAGCACCGGCCGATCGACCGGATCGCCGCCGAGGCGGGCAAGCATCCCTTCGACTGGATGCTCGACCTGGCGATCGAAGAGGACCTGGAGAGCCTCTTCACCGCCACCCTGCTCAACACCGACGAGGCGGCGGTCGGCCGCATGATCGGCGACCCCAACGCCTCGGTCGCCCTGTCCGACGCCGGCGCGCACCTGACCTTCTTCTGCGACGCCGGCTTCGGCCTGCATCTGATGGGCCATTGGGCGCGCGAGCGCGGCCTGCTGTCGATGGAGGCGGCGGTCCATGAGCTGACCGCCAAGCCGGCGGCGATCTACCGCCTGCCGAAGCGCGGCCGCATCGCCGAGGGCTGCGCCGCCGACCTCCTGTTGTTCGATCCGGAAAGCGTCGGCCGGGGCCCGAAGCACCGGGTCCACGACCTGCCCGGCGGCGCGGCCCGGCTCAACACCGAAGGCCGCGGCCTGCACGGCCTCTGGGTCAACGGCACCCGGATCATGGACCGCGACGGCGCCCTGATCGAGGGCCCGCGCCCCGGCCGCCTGCTGCGCGACTACGACGCCTGAGCGGCCAGATCTGGAGCGCTACCGGATGAGGGGGCATTGCGAGCCGCTTGCCAAAGGCAAACGAACTGCCCCCTCACCCAGCTCCGACTAAGCTCAGCCTTCGGCTTCGCTAAGCCTCCACAGCCCTCTCCCCCGACGGGGGAAAGGGATGCGCAGGCTTGGCGAGGCGGAGCCGGGTGAGGGGGC
>JANQLT010000076.1 GCA_028280455.1 Kiloniellales bacterium | reverse complement strand
TGGTGCCCAGGGGAGGAATTGAACCACCGACACCGTGATTTTCAGTCACGTGCTCTACCAACTGAGCTACCTGGGCAGGGTCTCGTGCGGGCAGGCGAGCAGCGCTTATAGGCA
The DNA here is from genome assembly GCA_028280455.1 of Kiloniellales bacterium. GTDB lineage: Bacteria > Pseudomonadota > Alphaproteobacteria > Kiloniellales > JAKSDN01 > JANQLT01. The sequence goes on along the minus strand of JANQLT010000076.1, from coordinate 3,750 downwards.
AAGCGGGCTGGCCTGTCCAGACCTAGGATTTCGGCCCCCGGGCGCCGAAGGGGCCCTAATCCCCGAGGCTTAGCGTCAGCTCGAGGGTCTCGCCGCCGCGCCGCAGGGTGACCGCCAGGTCGTCGCCGGGCCGTTGCAGGGCTATGGCGGTCTTGGCGTCGCGGGTGCTGCGGATCGGCCGGCCGGCCAGGGCGACGATCAGGTCGCCGTCGCGCAGGCCGGCCTCTTCGGCGGGGCCGCCGGGCGTCAGGGCGAAGACCCGGGTGCCGGTCTCCCGGAAGCGCTCGGCCCGGGGCAGGTCGGCGAGCTGCAGGCCGGCGTCGGGCCGGATCACCCGGCCCCCGGCGGCTAGGTCCTCGGCCACGCGGCGCAGGAGCGCGGCGGAGACCGCGAAGTTGACCCCGATGTCGGCGTCGCTGTCCTTGGTGAAGATGGCCGAGAGCAGGCCGACCAGGCGGCCCTCGGAATCGACCAGGGCGCCGCCGGAAGCGCCGGGGTTGGCGGTGGCGTCGGTCTGGATGAAGTCCTCGATGGGATTGAAGCCGACGTCCGTGCGCCGCAGGGCCGAGACCACCCCGCAGGTCACCGACAGGCCGAGGCCGAACTGGTTGCCGACCGCGCAGACCGGCGCGCCCAGGGCCGGCGGCGGCGCCCAGGGCAGGGGCGGCAGGGCCTCCTCGATCTGCAGGAGCGCCAGGTCGGTGGCCGGGTCCCGGCCGACCAGCTCGGCCGCCTGCAGCCGGCCGTCGGGCAGCCGCACGGTGATCTCCACCGCCCGCTCGACGACGTGCAAGGCGGTGGCCAGCAGGCCGCCCGGCGCGACGGCGACGGCGCTGCCTTCCGGCGCCTGGCCGCGGGCCCGGCCGCTGGCCGTGCCGCCCTGGCCGTAGCCGGGCCAGGTCGGCAGCACGCTGACGACCGAGCCCATGGCCTTGGCTTGGAAGCCCTGCGACGGCGGCGACAGGAGGCGGCCGGCAAGAAGCCCAACGGCCAGCCCGCAAGCGAGCGCAAAGGCGAGCGCAAGCGGGCGGCTCACTCCTCGAACTCGTCGGCGCGGCGCGCGGCCTCGGCGCTCTCGGGCGTCTCCTCGGTCGGGATCCGATAGTGGCCGTCGAGCCAGTGGCCGAGGTCGATGTTGGCGCAGTGCCGCGAGCAGAAGGGCCGGGTCTCCTTACGCGCCGGCTTGCCGCAGAGCGGGCAGCGCCCGGCGGCGGTGCGGGCCGGCTCGAAGGGCAGCACGCGCGCGCCGCCGGAGGAGGTCTCGTCAGCCGTCATGGCGGTCACTCTAGCATGATCGAAAAGGGCTTCGAGGGCGCGGCCGGCCGGGGCCGCAGGGCGATCGGCCGATGCCAGCGCTCGGCGAGGCTGGCCAGGGCCGCCGCGACGGGGCCTTCGAGGGCGGCGATGACCCGCGGCGGCGCCTCGATCTCGGCCCGGCGCCAAGGCCGCCCGGCCAGCTCGCGGCCGAGCGCGCGCAGGGCTTCGTAGGCCAGCGACACGGGGTCGGCAGCGCGGCCGCTGCCGCCGAGGCCGCAGGGCTCGGTCAGGAGCTCGTGCAGGGGCGGCCGGCGGCGCTGGCGGCTGATCTCGACCAGCCCGGACTCGGACATGCGCCCGACCTCGTGCCGGCCCTCGGACTCTTCGAGCCCGTCCCGAAGGGCGGCGACCACCGCGTCGCGCTGCTTGCGCGGCTCGAGGCGCAGGAAGTCGACGACGATCAGGCCGGAGAGTGCGCGCAAGACGATCTGCCGGGCGATCGCCGCGGCGGCCTCCAGGTTGACGGCCAGGGCCAGGTCCTCGCGGCCGCCCGGGACCTCGTGCCGGCTGCTGTTGACGTCGATCGCCGTCAGGCTGCGGACCGGCTCGATCAGCAGGCCGCCGCCGGAGGGCAGCGGCACGGCCGGCTCGAGCAGGCTCTCGATCTCGGCCTCCAGGCCTTCGCGCTCGAAGAGGCGCAGGGGCTCGGGCTCGAGCCTCAGCGCCACGCGGTCGGCGAGATCCTGCTCGGCAAGACGGGCCTTGATCTCGCCATGGAGCGCCAGGTCGTCGACCGCGATCTCGGCGGGCAGGGGCGCCGTGGCCTGTAGCCCGGCCAGGAGGTCGTCCGCCTGCCGCAGCAGCGCCGGCGCCTTGGCGCGGCGGCAGCGCTCGGTCAGGTCGGCGGGCGGGTCCTGCAGCTTGCCGGTCAGGCGCGCGCCCTTGTCGGGCTCCGGGTCGCGGACCACGGCCACCGGCAGGGCGTCGCCCTCGCTTGGCTGACGGCCGCCGGCCGCCGACAGCGGCAGGACCCCGGCCTTGGCGAGGCCGATGTCGAGGAAGGCCAGGCCGAGCGGCTTGTCGACGGCGGTGACGCGGCCGAGATAGAGGTTGCCGAGGTAGCTCGGCTTGTCGTCGCGCCGGATCTCCAGCGCGACTAGGGTCTCGTGCTCGAGCCAGGCGGCCCGGCGCTCGCCGGGCAGAGCGGAGACGATCAGCCGCCGGCTCACGGCCGGTAGCCCAGGCCCCGGAGCAGGGCCAAGGTCTCCGCCAGGGGCAGGCCGACGACGTTGCTGTAGGAGCCGGTGATCGCCGGCACGAAGGCCGCGGCCAGGCCCTGTATGGCATAGCCGCCGGCCTTGCCGCGCCACTCCTCGGCGGCGACGTAGGCGGCGATCTCCTCGGCGTCGAGGCGCTTGAAGCGCACGGCGGTGGTCACCTGGCGCCGGGCCGAGCGGCCGTCCGGCGCGATGACGGTGACGCCGCCGTAGACCCGGTGCCGCCGGCCGGAGAGCCGCTGCAAGCAGGCGCGGGCCTCCTCGGCATCCGACGGCTTGGGCAGGATCCGCCGGCCGAGCCCGACCACCGTGTCGGCGCCGAGCAGGAAGCAGCCGGGATGGCGCTGCTCGACGGCACGGGCCTTTGCCTCGGCCAGGCGCTGGGCATGCTCGCGGGGCAGCTCGCCGCGCAGCGGCCGCTCGTCGAGATCCGCGGGCGCCACGACGTCGGGCTCGATGCCGACCTGGCGCAGCAGGTCGAGCCGTCGCTGCGAAGCCGACGCCAGCACCAAGGGGCACGGGTGTTTTCCGCTCACGCGTAATCACGGCACCGGCCCGCTCCCCCTCCCGGCCACCCACGCCAGTATCCTATGGGTGGTCGGGAGGGGGAGCGGGCCGGTGCCGTCCAAACGGAAAACGCTCTCGCGCCGCTCGAAGCTCGATCGGGGGTCGGGAGGGCCGCGCCGCCAGTCATGGCGGGTCGCCCCGGCTATTTGAAACGGAAAGTGATCCGACCCTTGCTCAGGTCGTAGGGCGTCATCTCGACGTTGACGCGGTCCCCGGCAAGGACGCGGATGCGGTTCTTGCGCATCTTGCCGGAGGTGTGAGCCAGGACCTCGTGGTCGTTGTCGAGCTTGACGCGGAACATGGCGTTCGGCAGCAGCTCCATCACGGTGCCCTGGAACTCGATCAGGTCTTCTTTCGCCATACACTCCCCTTGGACTCTGGGCTTCTGCGCCCGCGCTCGCCCCCAAGATGCGCCGCGCCCCGGGCCGAAACCTCTAAGCCCAAATCCCAGGCGCGCCGCCTTTTACCGGAAATGGCGCGGCAAGACAAACCGCTCCGTGCGCTACCTTGGCGATAGCTGCCATGCGGTTTCGCTAGACCTTTTCCGCTTTCGCTATCTCGCGGCGCCGGCCCCCTCCCCCGGTAAAAGAGTTGGCTCTGGGAGCAGGAATTCCGGTGTTTCAGCCCCAGAAGTTGCGAGATCCTGCAG
>JANQLT010000074.1 GCA_028280455.1 Kiloniellales bacterium | reverse complement strand
TAGAGCGTTTTCCGCTCACGCGGGATCACGGCACCGGCCCGCTCCCCCTCCCGGCCACCCACGGCAGTATCCTATTGGGTGGCCGGGAGGGGGAGCGGGCCGGTGCCGTCCGATCGGAAAACGCCCTAGCTTTCCAGGGCCAGATCGGCGCCGAAGATGTAGTTGGTCGGGTGCATCCGGAAGCCCTTGACCCGCTTGTCCATGAAGGTGAAGACCGAGCGCCAGAAAGGCTGAACGATCGGGCCGTCCTCCTGCATGATCTTCTCGATGTCGGCCATGATCGCACGGCGCTTGTCGACGTCGAGGGTGCCTTCCGCCTGGGCCAGCAGCCTGTCGAACTCCTCGTTGGCGAAGCCGGACTCGTTCCACGGCACGCCGGAGCGATAGCCGAGGCCGAGAACCATCACGCCGAGCGGGCGGTGGTACCAGATGGTGTAGCCGAAGGGCACCTTGTCCCAGACATCCCAGAACTGCGCGCCCGGCATGACGTTGATCTTCACCCTGATGCCGGCGTCCTTCCACTGATCGGCCATGGCCTGCACCGCGGCCGGCTGCCAGGCCGGATCGCTCGGGCAGGAGATCTCCGTCTCGAAGCCGTCGGGATAGCCGGCTTCGGCGAGCAGGGCCTTGGCCTTCTCGATATCACGCGTCTTGTAGGGCAGCTCGGCATACTCCGGGTGGATCTTGCAGACGTGGTGGTGCTCGGCGACCAGGCCGAGGCCGCGCAGGGCGAGCTTCAGAGTCTTCTCCTGGTCGATCGCCAGCTTCAGCGCGTTGCGCACGCGCGGATCGTCGAAGGGCTTCTGGTCCACCTTGACCCGGGCCACGGCAGTCTCGGCTGTCGCCGCTTCGTACTTCTCGAGATGCGGCAGGCGGCCGAGCACGTCGATCTGCGACACGTCCGCCCCGGCGATGCCGTCGACCTGCCTGGAGGCGAGCGCGCCCATGTAGGCCGACGCGTCGTCTCCCAGGTCCAGGAACTGGAGGCTGTCGAGATAGGGCCCGTCGCCCCAGTAGTCGCCCCGCGCCTTGAGCACCGACTTGATGCCGATCTGGTGCTCGGTCAGCTCGAAAGGCCCAGTGCCGTTGGACCCGACGCCGAAGCTGCCGCCCTCCTCCTGGTCCAGCATGCCAAAGGGATAGTGGAACAGGTGCTCGGGCACGGCGAGCTGCGGCGACTTGGCGTTGAGGCGGACCGTGAAGTCGTCGACCTTCTCGATGGCGTTAGCGTCCCACAGCCGGGTCGAGACGATGGCCTTGCCGCTGTCGTCCTTCCGGTCCGTCTCGTATTCCTCGAGCAGATAGCCCTTCATCAAGCCGAGGACGGAGGAGCCGGTCTCCGGGTCGAGCACGTGCTCGAAGTTCCAGATCACGTCATCGGCGGTGAAGGGCCGGCCGCTGTGCCAGCTCACACCCTTGCGGACATGCAGGGTCCAGGTCTTGAGGTCTTCGCTCGCCTCCCAGGACTCGAGCAGATGGGGGCGCGTCACGTTGTCGTGCCCGGTCCGGGTCAGGTACTCCACCACCTGGCGCGTGATGTTGCTCTTCTCGACCCAGTCGAAGGTATGCGGCGTGGCGATCTCCTTGATCCGCATGCCGATGCGCAGATTGCCGCCCCTCGGCATGGCGGCCTGCGCCGGACGACTGGCGCCTTGGCCGGTGACCTTGCCCGCGAAGCCGTAGGCCGCGGCGGCCGACAGGCCGAGCAGGGTCGAGGTGCGGAGGAAGTCGCGGCGACTGACCTCGCCGTCGGCAAGCTGTCGCTTCAGCTTGTCCAGGTAGGGATGCGGCCTCGCGTCCATGAACGGTCTCCCTCGTCTTGTTTGATTGCAGCCCCACCCCCGCGCCGGGTCGGTCGGGACGAGGCTCCAATAAGCACGTTCGATGGGATTGCGGAGGCGAAAAAAACTCGACGGCGGCTTGAGCTGAATTCCCGGCCGCTCATCCCTTGCCAGACGCGCCCGAGAGCTTGTCCCGCAGCTCGGTCAGGACGCGCTCCAGCTCCTGCAGGTCCGGCTCGTGGATCGGGTTGAACTTGAAATAGAGCAGGTCGCCCAGCTCGTGGCGCTGCTGCTCGCTGGCCATCGCGGCGATCTCGCGAACCAGCGCGTCGATGGCCGGCGAATAGTAGTCCAGCTCGTGGACGACGATGTCCGAGAAGGGACCGTCACCGGGTTTGCCGTTGGGCATGCCGCTCTCCTTGGCTTGGCAGCGCGGGTCAGTCGCCCGGAAACGAGGCGATAACCGTGTTGAGGCCTTGTCGCATGTGGTCCTCGATGTGCTCGAGCATGGCGGCGAGACTGTCGCCCAAGGCGAACTCGACATAGAGCTTCGACATGTGGCGGTATTCGCCGTGAGACCCATGTGTCTTCTGGTGCAGTGTCATGTAGATCTGCACCAGGGGCACCAAACGCTCCCAATGCGACAGCAAGAGCTTGTGGCCGGTCAGCTCGTAGACCCAAGAGTGGAAGGCGGTCTCGCGCTGGATGGCCGCGGACTGCTCTCCCGCACCCAAGCTGGCCATCAGGGCGTCGAAGCGTCTTTCGAGCTCCGCCAGGGCCTCCGCGCTCCGCAGGTCCCAGGCCAGCCTGAAGGCGAACTGCTCGAGGGCGGTGCGCATGGAGTAGAGCTCCCGCAGGTCGGCCTCGCTGACCGGCCGGACGAAGAGGCCGCGGTAGGGCTGGCTGACCAGGATGCCGCGGTCGACCAGCTCGCGCACCGCCTCGCGCAGGGGCGCGCGGCTGACCCGCAGCTCCTCGGCCAGGGCGCCCTCGGTCAGACGCTCGCCCGGCGCATAGCGGCCGCTGGTCACCATGGCGTGGAGCTGTGCGGCGATCTGGGCGCGCAGCGTGTTGTCCCGCACGGGGTTCAAGCGGGCCGGAGTCAAGCCGGCCGAGGCAGTGGTCATACCGGTGTCCCCGGGTTCCGTCGGATCAGAGTCTTGTAGAGCTCGCGGAGTCGCAGGAAGAGCGGACCCGGGCCGCCGCCCCCGATGCGCCGGCCGTCGATCTCGAAGACCGGGGTCTGGGCGCCGAAGGTGCCGGTCAGGAAGGCCTCCTCGGCCCCGTAGGCGTCGACCAGCGAGAAGTTCCGCTCGAAGACCGGGATGCCCTCGGCGCGGCAGATCTCGATGATCTTGCGCCGGGTGATGCCGTTCAGGCAGTAGTCGCCGCTCGAGGTCCAGACCTCGCCCTTGCGCACGATGAAGAAGTTGCAGGCATTGGTCGTGTTCACGAAGCCGAAGGGGTCGAGCATCAGAGCCTCGTCGGCGCCGGCGCGCAGCGCGTGGTTCAGGGCGATGATGCAGTTCAGCTTGGAATGGGAGTTGAGCTTGGCGTCCTGGGTCAGCGGCAGGCCCCGGTGGTGCGGCACCGTGTGCAGGCGGATGCCCCGCTCGAGGACGTCCTCGCGCGGCTTCGAGTGCTCGGCGATGATGACCAGGGTCGAGCCGTGGACGCTCAGATGGGGGTGCTGGAAAGGCTTGCGCTTGCGGCCGCGGGTCACCATGAGCCGGATGTGGGCGTCCGTCGTCATGCTGTTCGCCCGCAGGGTCGCGCGCAGGGCTTCGGTCAGCTCTCCGCGGCTCTTGCCGATGTCGAGATCGATGTAGGTCGCCGCCTCGAACAGCCGCTCCAGGTGCTCCTCGAGGAAGGAGATGTGGCCGTCGTAGACCCGCAGGCCCTCCCAGACGCCGTCGCCGAGCATGAAGCCGCTGTCGTAGACGGAGACCTTCGCCTCGTCGCGATGCAGGATCTCGCCGTCGACGTAGATCTTGATGTCGCGGTTGCGGGCATCCTCTTCCGCTTCATGGGTGGAGATCGTCGCCTGGTCCATCGTGGTCCTATTTCGAAGAGGCCGGCGGCGCGCGCGGCGCACCGCCGGCCTTGAGCTCAACGAGCGAACAGCAGCTCGCGCTGAATCACCGGCGAGGACTTGGGATCGAGACCGAACTCGGTCAGGAACTCCTCGTACCAGCGCTGCGTGCGGCCGGTCTCGTAATAGTAGAAGATGGTGTGGTCGACCCAGTCCCGGAAGGTCTTGTCGGCCTCGCGGCGCACGGCGATCGACGAGGGCGAGCTGAAGGCCGGGGTCGGGATGACGATCTTGCCGGCGCCGAACTTCTTGCGCGCCGAGAGCAGCGGCGGGTGGAACAGCGAGACCGCGTCGACGCGGCGCGACTGGAAGGCCGCCAGGGCCGCGCCGTTGTCGGGGAAGCGCTGGATGTCGGCGTTGGGGATCGTCCGGGTCAGGAACTCGTCCATGCTGGTGGCCTGCGGCACGGCGACCTTGACCTCCGGCTTGTTCAAGTCGTCCCAGGTCTCGGCCGGCAGATCGTCGCGGGCGAGGACGGCCAGCGAGATGTAGAGCAGCGGCTGCTTGGGATAGTCGACGACCATCGCGCGCTTGGGCGTGGCGTCGAGGAACATCATGTCGATCTTGTTGGCCTGCAGGGCGGCGATCGCCGTGGCCCAGGTCACCTCGACCGGCACCAGCTCGACGCCCAGCTCGTCGGCCATGGACTTGCCGATCGAGACGATCAGGCCGCTCTCCCACTGGCCGTTGGCCGGGTTCTTCGAGTACCAGGGCGGCGCCTGGGTCACGCCCATGCGCAGCTTGCCGGTGGACTGGATGGTCTCCCAGGTCGACTGGGCCTCGGCCGTCGCCGCAACGCTGCCGAGCATCGCGACGGCCGCGACCAGGGCGAGAAACCGGCCAGCCATGCCCTTTGCCTGTCTCTTCATGTCGTTCTCCTCTCTGTGTGTCGCTGCCCTTGTCGATCAATCCGGCAGCTTGAAGAGCGAGTGCCCCTCGAGGAACTCGCGCATGCGCGTTGATTCCGGATTCTTCAGAACGTCGTGCGGCGCGCCCTGCTCGAGGATCGCGCCCTCGTTGAGGAACAGGACCCGGTTGGCGACGTGGTAGGCGAAGCCGAGCTCGTGGGTCACGACGATCATGGTCATGCCCTCCTCGGCCAGTTGCCGCATGGTCTTGAGCACCTCGCCGACCAGCTCCGGGTCGAGCGCCGAGGTCACCTCGTCGAACAGCATGACGTCGGGGTCCATGGCCAGGGCGCGGGCGATGGCGACCCGCTGCTTCTGGCCGCCGGAGAGCCGCGCCGGGTATTCCTCGGCCTTCTCCGCCAGGCCGACCCGGTCGAGCTGCCGGCGGGCCGTCTCCGCCGCTTCCGATTTGCCGCGCTTGAGGACCGTGACCTGGCCCTCCATGACGTTCTGCAGCACGGTCATGTGCGGGAAGAGGTTGAAGTGCTGGAAGACCATGCCGATGCGGGTGCGCAGGGCGCAGAGATCGCGCTCGCTGTAGCGGATCTTGCCGTTGCGCTCCTTGCCGACCGCCTCGCCGTGCAGGTAGACGCGCCCCTCGCTCGGCATCTCCATGAAGTTGATGCAGCGCAGCAGCGTGCTCTTGCCCGAGCCGCTGGAGCCCAGCAGGACCACCGTCTCGCCGCCGCGCACGGTCATGTCGATGCCGCGCAGCACGTCGAGATCGCCGAAGCTCTTGTGCAGGTTCTCGACCTTGACGATTTCGGTGTTGGCTTGGTTCATGGCTGGGCCTCAATCGCTTTTCCGCAGCATCCGCTCCAGCACGTAGGTCGACTGGACGACGGGATAGAGAACGACGAAGAACAGCAGCGCCACCGCGGTGTAGGCCTCGATCGGGTTGAAGTTGAGGTCGGCGATCAGCTTGGCCTGGTTCAGGGTCTCGACGTAGGCCACCACCGAGGCCAGGGTCGACATCTTGAAGACCTCGATGCCCCGGTTGGTCAGCGCCGGCAGCACGCGCTTGATGGCGACCGGCAGGATGATCCGACGCATGGTCTGGCCGTAGGTCATGCCGATGGCCTTGCCGGCCTCCCACTGGCCGCGCTCGATCGACTGGATGCCGGCGCGGTAGATCTCGGCCGAGAAGGCCATGGTGTTGAGCGAGATGCCGAGCACGGCGGCCAGGAAGGGATCGACCTCGATGCCGGTGAGGATCGGGAAGGCGTAGTAGAACCAGATGATCTGCACCAGCACGGGCGTGTTGCGGAAGACCTCGACGAAGGTCGTGGCCGGCCAGCGCAGGGCCGCGCTGCGGGCATAGCGCAGGATGCCGACGACCAGGCCGCCGCTCAGCCCGAGCGTCACGGTGACCAGGAAGATGAAGACCGTGCCCTGCAGGCCGACCCAGAGCACCGGCCAGTTCTGGATGATCGAGGCGAAGTCCCAGGTGTGCTGCATGGCCCCACCCCGCCCTAGCGCAGCGTGCCTTCGCCCGACTTCGCCAGGCGATGCTCGACGGCGATCGAGGCCTGGCTGAAGGCGAAGATCATCACGAAGTAGATCAGCGCGACGATGGTGTAGACCTCGAGCGGCCGGAAGGTCTTCTGGGCCAGGTCGTTGGCCTGGAACATCAGGTCCGTGTAGGCGACCGTCGAGACCAGGGTGGTCGTCTTCAAGAGCTCGATCGAGCGCTCCATGAAGGCCGGGATCATGCGCTTGACGGCCTGCGGCAGGATGATCCGCCGCAGCGACTGCGAGAAGCTCATGCCGATCGCCTTGGCGCCCTCCCACTGACCCTTGTCGATCGACAGGATGCCGCCGCGAAAGACCTCGGCGAAGAAGGCCGAGGACTGGATCGAGAAGGTCACGATCGCGGCGATGAAGGGCGTCATGCGCACGTCGATCAGGATCGGCAGCGCGAAGAAGAACCAGAAGAGCTGCACCAGGGGCGGCGTGGTGCGGAAGAACTCGATGATGAAGGCGGCGACCGCGGAGAGCGGCCGGAAGGTCGAGAGCCTGGAGAGCGCGAGCGCCAGGCCGAGCGGCACGCCGAACAGCAGCGCCAGGGCGGTGACCTTGAGGGTGTTGACCAGCCCGAGCAGCAGCAGGTCGGCGTCGTTCAGGACGGCCAGGAAGTTCCACTCGTGCATCCGCGCCCCCTCCGACGGGCTGAGCCCTCTCCGACGGCCCGAGCCCTGGGCCGAGATCGGGACCTGGCCCCTCGACCCAACAGATCTTTACAGGCTAGCTGATATGATTAAGATTGTCGACAATAGAATTGTCATATAATGAGCCGGCCGGCGGGGAGCGACCCATGACGCGAGCGAAGCAGCCCAACATCCTGCTGGTCATGGCCGACCAGATGAGCGCCAAGGCCCTGCCGGCCTACGGCCACGAGGTGGTCCGCTCGCCGGCGCTCGACCGGCTGGCGGCCGAGGGCGTGCTCTTCGAGAACGCCTATTGCAACTCGCCGCTCTGCGGCCCCTCGCGGCTGTCGATGATGGCCGGCCTGCTGCCCCACAAGATCGGCGCCTACGACAACGCCCCGGAGTTCCCGGCCTCGACGCCGACCTTCGCCCACTACTTGCGGCTCAACGGCTACCTCACCTGCCTGAGCGGCAAGATGCACTTCGCCGGGCCGGACCAGCTCCACGGCTACGAGGAGCGCCTGACCAGCGACATCTACCCCTCGGACTTCGGCTGGACGCCGAACTGGGCCGAGCCCGAGGCCAGGGTCCGCTTCCAGGACATGCAGAACGTCATCGAGGCCGGCCCCTGCGCCCGCTCGCTGCAGATCGACTACGACGACGAGGTGGCCTACCAGGCCGTCCGCTGGCTCTACGACCAGGCGCGGCGCAAGGGCCGCCAGCCCTTCATGCTGACCGTCTCCTTCACCTCGCCGCACGACCCCTACGTCGCCCTGCCCCAGTTCTGGGACCTCTACGACGAGGCCGAGATCGACCTGCCGGCGGTCGGCGCCATCCCGCACAACCGGATGGACGCCCACAGCCGGCGCATCCACGAGCACTATTCGGTCGGCCAGGCCGAGGTCACCGACGCGATCCTGCGCCGCACCCGGCACGGCTACTACGCCTCGATCAGCTACATCGACGACAAGCTGGCCACCCTGATGGCGACCCTGGAGCGCAGCGGCCTGGCCGACGACAGCATCGTCATCTTCACCTCCGACCACGGCGACATGATGGGCGAGCGCGGCCTCTTCTATAAGAAGACCTTCTTCGAATGGTCGGCCCGCGTGCCGCTGCTGGTCTGGGCGCCGGGCCGCTTCGCGCCCCATCGGGTCGCCGCGCCCGTCTCCCTCGTCGACCTGCTGGCGACCCTGCAGGACCTGAGCGGCGGCGATCCGGCCGAGATCCTCGAGACCGACGGCGCCTCGCTGCGCGGCCACCTGGAGCAGGGCCCCGTCACGCAGCGGCCGGTCGCCGGCGAGTTCCTGGCCGAGGGAGTCTTCGAGCCGACCTTCATGCTGCGCGAGGGGCGCTACAAGCTGCACTACAGCGAGCTCGACCCGCCCCTGCTCTACGACCTGGAGAGCGATCCGCTGGAGCTCGAGGACCTCTCCGCCGCGCCGGACCATGCCGACACGCTCGCGCGCCTCACCGCGCAGGCCGAGGCGCTCTGGGACGCCAAGGCGATCAAGGCGCGGATCGTCGCCGACCAGAACCGCCGGCGCCTGGTCGAGCGCGCCCACGGCGTCGGCCGGCGCCCGGTCTGGGACTTTCAGCCCTTCGTCGACGCCTCCCGGCAATGGGTGCGCCAGGGCAAGTGGACCGTCGAGGTGGAAGCCGAGGCGCATCTGGATGTCCGATAGTGGCCGCGCGGAGAAAGTCCCAGGCGAAGTCTGCCGGAAGGCGCGCCGCCGGCGGGGCGAGATTTTTTCGACGGAGGCTTGAGTTTAGTTCGCAGGCCCCTGCCGGAATGGCATTTTTCGGCGGGCTGCCAAGAGTTAGTGTGAGTCGAGAAAAGCAGCGCGCGAGCCCGACAGGCGGCCGCGCCGGAGGGAATGCGCCATGAAATTCGAGGGTATCTACCCGCCGATCATCACGCCGCACAAGGCGGACCAGTCGATCGACCGGGACGGCTTCGCCGCGATGGTCGAGCACCTGATCGCCGAGGGCGTGCAGGGCATCATCGTCGGCGGCACGACCGGCGAGTACTACGCCCAAACGAAGGAAGAGCGGATCGAGCTGGTCACGCTGGCCAAGGAGGTCATCAAGGGCCGCCTGCCGCTGATCGTCGGCGTCGGCGCGATCCGCACCGAGGACTGCATCGACTACGGCCTGGCCGCCAAGGCCGGGGGCGCCGACGCCATCCTGGTCAACGCGCCCTACTACGCCGTGCCGACCCAGCTCGAGCTGGCCAACCACGCGCTGGCCGTGGACCGGGCGGTCAACCTGCCGATCCTGCTCTACAACTATCCCGGCCGCACCGGCGCCATGATGGAGGCCGAGTTCTTCGACCGGGTCGGCCAGAGCCCGAACTTCGCGGCCATCAAGGAGTCCAGCGGCGACATCAACCAGCTCCACATGCTGGCCCGCGACTATCCGCACATCACCTTGATGTGCGGCATGGACGACCAGGCGCTGGAGTTCTTCGTCTGGGGCGCGCGCGGCTGGGTCTGCGGCGCCGGCAACTGCCTGCCCAGGGAGCACCTGGCGCTCTACCGCGCCTGCGTCCTGGAGAACGACTTCGTCAAGGGCCGGCGGATCATGTCGGCGCTGCTGCCGCTGATGCGCGTGCTCGAGCAGGGCGGCAAGTTCGTCCAGAGCATCAAGTACGGCTGCGAGCTGGCCGGCCTGCCCGCCGGCCCGGTGCGCAAGCCGCTGCGCGGGCTCACCAAGGACCAGAAACGCGAGCTGGAGACGGTGATCCGCACCTTGAAACAGACCGTCGCGCGCATCTGCGAAGGCGACCAGGAGAAGGATGAGGGGAATGTCGTCGCTCTTAACGCGTGACGAGTATCGGGCCATCGCCGATACGCTGGTGCTGCCCTCGGGCGCCTACATCGACGGCAGGTTCGCGGCCTCGGCCTCCGGCGAGTCCTTCGAGACCATCAACCCGGCGACCGGCGACCGCCTGGCGGCCATCGCGGCCTGCGGCGAGAGCGACGTCGACAAGGCCGTCGAGAAGGCCCGCGAGGCCTTCGAGGACGGCCGCTGGAGCAGGCTGCACCCGAGCGAGCGCAAGAAGGTAATCATCAGGCTCTGCAAGCTGATCCGGCGCCACCGCCACGAGCTGGCGGTGCTCGAGTCCCTGGACAGCGGCAAGCCGATCAACGACATCGAGACCGTCGACCTGCCCGAGACGCTGCACTGCCTGGAATGGCACGCCGAGACGGCCGACAAGATCTACGATCAGGTCGCGCCGGCCGGCGACGACGCCGTGGCCATGGTCGTGCGCGAGCCGATCGGCGTGGTCGGCGCCGTGCTGCCCTGGAACTTCCCGATCCTGATGATGGCCTGGAAGATCGGCCCGGCCCTGGCGGCCGGCAATTCCATGGTGGTCAAGCCCGCCGAGGAGACCAGCATGTCGGCGCTCAAGATCGCCGAGCTGGCCAGCGAAGCCGGCCTGCCGCGCGGCGTGCTCAACGTCGTCACCGGCCCCGGCGAGACGACCGGCAAGGCGGTCGGCCTGCACTCGGACATCGACATGGTCTCCTTCACCGGCTCGACCGAGGTCGGCCGGCTGTTCCTGGAGTACGCCGCCCGCTCCAACCTGAAGCGCGTGGTCCTGGAGTGCGGCGGCAAGAACCCCTGCATCGTGCTCGACGACGCCGAGGACCTGGACGTCGTCGCCAGCCACGCCGTGCAGGCGGTGTTCTGGAACATGGGCGAGAACTGCTCGGCCAACTCGCGCCTCATCGTCCACGAAGCGATCAAGGACCGGCTGATCGAGCGCATCGCGCACCGGGTGCGCGAGTGGCGCACCGGCGATCCGCTCGACCCCAGCAACCGGCTCGGCGCCATCGTCTCCAAGGGCCAGCACGAGCGCATCCTCGGCTACATCGAGAAGGGCAAGGCCGAGGGCGCCAAGCTGGTGCTCGGCGGCGAGGCCATTGCGCAAGGCGACGGCTTCTTCATCGCGCCGACCATCTTCGACGGCGTGCGCCCGGAGATGACCATCGCCCGCGAGGAGATCTTCGGCCCGGTCCTGGCGATCCTGACCGTCGGCAGTGCCGACGAGGCGGTGCAGGTGGCCAACGACACGCCTTACGGCCTAGCCGCCTCGGTCTTCACCGGCAACGTCAAGCGCGCCCACCGCCTGGCCCGGGCGATCCGCGCCGGCACGGTGACGGTCAACTGCTACGGCGAGGGCGACATCTCGACGCCCTTCGGCGGCTACAAGCAGTCCGGCTTCGGCGGCCGCGACAACGGGGTCCAGGCCCACGACCAGTACACGGAGCTGAAGACCATCTGGATCGACGTCTCGGACTCCGACGTGGAGTCCTCGATCGACTAGCGGTCTGCTGAGAAGGCCTGGCGACCTTGACCACGGTCATCCTTCGTCCCTCGACAAGCTCTGGATGAGGAAGCTCAGGATGAGGGTGAAAGAATGAACAAGCTCACCCTCACCCTGAGCCTGACGAAGGGTGAGGCCGCCCGAGAGGGCGGTCAGGCCGGCGCCGCACGATAGGAACAGCCGCCAGATGACCGGCTACGCCGCCGTCAGGACGCCGCAGGATCTCGCCGGCTCGGGCTGGTACGAGATCCTGCCGCCGCCGCCACCGCCGCGCCCGCTCGAAGAGGACCTGAGCGTCGACTGGCTGGTGGTCGGCGCGGGCTTCGCCGGCCTCGCGGCGGCCCGCCACCTGACCCAGCTTCGCGACGGCGAGCGGATCGCCGTGATCGACGCCCAGCGCGTCGGCTGGGGCTCGGCCGGGCGCAACTCCGGCTTCATGATCGACCTGCCGCACGAGCTGAACAGCGACAGCTACGCCGGCGGCCTGGAGGCCGACAAGAAGCAGATCCGCATGAACCGCGCCGGCATCGCCTTCGCCCGCGAGGCGGTCGACGAGCTCGGCCTGCGCAACGTCATGGAGCCCTGCGGCAAGATCCACGGCGCCACCGACGGCAACGGCCTGACCGCCCTGCGCCGCTTCGAGGCGCACCTGGATCGTTTGGAAGAGCCTTACGACTCACTCTCGGCCGACGACCTGCAGCGGATCACCGGCACCGACTACTACGCCGGCGGCACCTTCACCCCCGGCGCCGTGCTGATCCAGCCGGCCGGCTACGTCCGCGGCCTCGCCGCGGCGCTGTCGGACAAGGTGGCGATCCACGAGGAGACGCCGGCGCTGCGCATCGAGACCGGCGCCGACCTGACGGTGACGACGCCCAAGGGCCGCATCCGCACGCGCCACCTCATCCTGACGGTCAACGGCCAGATCGAATCCTTCGGGCTGTTCAAGCGCCGGCTGATGCACGTCTTCACCTTCGCCAGTATGACCCGGCCGCTCACCGACGCGGAGCAATCGGCGCTCGGCGGCGAGCCGCGCTGGGGCCTGATCCCGGCCGACCCCATGGGCACGACCCTGCGCCGCCTGCAGGAGGGCCGGATCGTCGTGCGCAACAGCTTCACCTACAACCCCGGCATGGCGACCTCGCCGGCCCAGGTCGCGCGCATCGGCCGGCAGCACGACAGCTCCTTCCGCGCGCGCTTTCCGATGCTGCCGGAGGTCGAGATGGCGCACCGCTGGGGCGGCCACCTCTGCCTGTCGCTGAACTCGGTGCCGGCCTTCGGCGAGCTCGAGCAGCGCGTATACGCCGCCTGCTGCCAGAACGGCCTCGGCACGGTGAAGGGCACCCTCTCCGGCAAGCTGATCGCCGACCTGGCCTGCGGCGACAAGGCCCCCCTGGTCGCCGACATGCTGGCCCTGGCCGAGCCTCGGAAGCTCTACCCCGAGCCCTTCATGACCCTCGGCGCCCGCGCCAAGCTCTGGTGGATGCACCGCCGCGCCGGACGGGATCTTTGAGGCGGGGGCTCACTCCGGCCAGAGTGCCGTCTCGGGATGGAACTGCGACCAGGCGAACCAGAAGGCCTCGTGGCTGCCGAGATCGGACCCGTCGGCGCCGACGGCCTTGATGCCCCCCGCCTCGAGCGCCAGGCGAACGTTCTCGTAGGCGATCTCCTCGCCGTTTCTCAGCGCGACGAGCGCCTTGCTGCGCTGAAAGGCGACCGGCTTGCCGGAGGCCGTGACCGCGCCGATGACGTCCTCATGCACCGGCAAGCGGGGATCGACATCGCCGATCGGGAAGATCGGGCCGTTCGCGTCCCGGCCGTTCCGGAAGTCGAAATCGCGGCCCAGCGCCAGCGCTTCGACCAGCACGGTCGTCTCCGGATGGGCCTTCTTCCAGGTGCCCCAGTCGGTCGTCACGACGCTGGCTTGCTCTAGCTGCAGGCCCTTCTCCGCCAGCGGTCCCGTGACCGCGTTGCCGAGAAAGGTGTCGAACACCGAGTAGGTGTTGACGTCGTACATCACCTTGTTGGAGCGGATCAGCAACCCGGAGGTGCGCAGCACCGGCCGCTCGATTCCCTCCGGTAGCTGGTCCGTGTAGTAGGCCTGTGCCGCGCCGCACAGGGTGCAATAGGGTATGCCGAGATGGCGCCCGCCCAGCGTGTCGTTGACCATCTCGCGCACTTCCATGATGCGTCGCGGGTAGGCCCGGTACTCGCCGTTCACCCCGATGCCGAAGACGATGTCCTCGTCCTTGAGCCAGGTGGCCTCTTCGGCGCTACTCACCTCGGGGTTGTCGGCCGCCGGAATGCAGTTGCAGAGCTCGTCCGTCGTATCGTAGGCGCGATCGTCGATCAGCACGCCGCCCCAGGAGACATGCCGCCAGTCGATATCGCCCTCGACGAAGATCTTGTCCCAGCCCGGAATGATGCTCGTGAAGATGGCCCTCTTGGCCCGCAGATAGTCCGGCGGCGCCGGAATGTCCCAGGCAATGAGATGATCGGTCACCGCCCCCCAATGAAGCTCGACGTCCGACTCCTTGCCCAACAGCGTGAAGGCGACGTTGGCCAGGGCCGCGTGCAGCCCGTTGTCCGTCACGAAGCGCATCAGATCGCTGACGATCCAGGCGAGCCGCGGATCGCCCGATTCGGCGATCTCCTCCAGCGCGGCCGTCTGATCGCTGCCCCAGACCGATTCGACCATGCTCTCGACAAAGGCCACGTCGACGGCGGTCCGCAGCGCCTCCGGTAGCGGGCCTTGCGGCACGACCGGCGGCTCGCCGTACTCCTCGATCACGTGGCTCGGCAGCGCCGCCGCCTCCTGGGCCCGCAGCGCGTCGGGCCAGAACAGCGAAAGCGCGACCAAGGACGCGACCAAGAGGTTGCGAGATCGAGAGCCAAGAGCCGATGCCATAGAGGTGCCTTTCACGTGCCAATCTCCACTCGGACGCACAACCTGCCAACGAACTTGCCTGCGCGACCTGCAGCGCACGGTTCGGATAGCCCAGTCTCCAACGAGAAACAGTGCGCACCAATGTAGAGTACGTTTGGCCGCAAGCTGCCGCGATGCCAATCACGATTGCATCAGCGTCCGGCGCATTGACTGACCTTCTTCGACTGGATTCACGTCAGCAACCGGCCCAACAGCGACTCCTCTATCGGGTAATCCGCGTGCTTCTTCTGTGAATTGGCAAGTAAAACCCACCCACTTAGTCGCTTTCGCCCGCCGCCGTCTCCAGCAACCAGACACGCAAACTCTCCGCTGCCGGCGACAGCGCGCGGTTCTCGTTCCAGGTCAGGTAGTAGGAACCGGGCGCGTCGATGGCGAGGTCGGAGAAGCGGACCAGCTTGCCGGCTTCGAGCAGCGGTGAGATCAGACGCTCCCAGCCCAGCGCCAGGCCCTGGTCGTCCTGGGTCGCCTGCAGCAGGACGGTGAAGTTGTTGAAACGGCGGCCGAGCAGCGGGCCGTGCTTGACGCCGGCGCGGCGCAGGAACTCGGCCCAGTCGGTCCAGTCCGGGTCGGCCCAGTCGACGTGCAGGAGCTGCAAGCCGGCGATCTCCGTTGCCGGCACGTCGGCGTGGTCGCGGGCGTAGCCGGGGCCGCAGACGGGGAAGATGCGCTCCTCGAAGAGGCGGACCGCGGTCTCGTCGGACCAGGCGCCTTGGCCGTAGCGGATGCGCAGGTCGATGTCGGCGCGGCGGTAGTGCGCGGCGTTGTCGGAGATCAGGTGGTTGACGACGATCTCCGGATGGGCGCGCCAGAAGGCGCCCATGTGCCGCATCAGCCACATGCTGGCGAAGGCGTTGGTGCAGGCCAGCGTGACGCTGGTCTGGCGGTTGCCGGTCTTGATCCGGTGCAGGGTCTCCGAGGCCTGGCTGAAGCCTTGGGCCAGGACCGCGTAGAGCTCCTCGCCCTCGGCGGTCAGTGCGATGCCGTTGGTGCCGCGGGAGAAGACCGGCAGGCCGACCTCCTCCTCCAGGGCCTTGATCTGCCGGCTGACGGCGCCCGGGGTGACGTTGAGCTCGGCGGCGGCCGCCTTGAAGCTCATGTGCCGGGCCGAGGCCTCGAAGGCCGCCAAGGCCGTCAGGGACGGCAGGTCGTAGTAGCGTCGCACCATCGCGGAACCGTCGAAGCCCCCCTCAACCGTCAGCCCGGGCCCTCAGCCTGGGCCGCCAGCCCGGGCCGCCAACTCACGCCACCAACTCACTGGGGCCGTGATAATTTCTCAGCTTCCCACGCCCGAGGCCCGGCGCCAAATTGCCCTATCGTAGCAGGTCGCAGCAGGCCGGCCGCCCCGCGGCGGCGGGACACAAGGGAGACTTGGGACATGGCGATGGCAGCGGTGGCGTCCCGGCGCGGCGGGCGGAGCGCGCGCAGGACACTCAGGACCAGCCGGCGCGACGGCATGCTGCCGGCGCTCAGCTACGGCCTGCCCTTCACCGAGCCGCTCGACCCCGAGCAGATCGCGCGCATCCACGAGGCCTCGATGGCCATTCTCGAGGAGGTCGGCGTCGACTTCCGCGACCCCGTGGCCCTGGAGGACTGGCGCCGGGCCGGCGCCCGGGTCGCCGGCGAGCGGGTCCGCCTGGACCGCGGGCTGGTCATGGAGCTGATCGCCTCGATCCCGAGCGAGATCACCCTACATGCCCGCGACCCGGAGAAGACCGTGAGCCTCGGCGAGGGCAAGGCGATCTTCGTGCCGATGACCGGCGCGCCCTTCGTGCGCGACCTCGACGACGTCCGACGCTACGGCACCTACGAAGACCTCAACGTCTTCCACAAGCTGTCGCATCTCTCGCCGGGCCTGCAGTCCTCGGCCCACGTGATCTGCGAGCCGATGGACATCCCCGTCGGCCATCGGCACCTCTGGATCACCTATTCCTCCATGAAGCACTCCGACAAGACCTTCATGGGCATGTCGACCAGCGGCGAGAACGGCGAAGACGTCATGGCCATGGTCAAGATCCTGTTCGGCGAGGAACATGTAGACAGCCACCCGGTCACGGTCGCCAACATCAACGGCAACTCGCCCCTGGTCTGGGACGAGACCATGCTGGGCGCCCTGCGCGCCTTCGCCCGCCACAACCAGCCGGTGCTCTGCTCGCCCTTCGTGCTCGGCGGCGCCAACACGCCGGCCAGCACCGTGCCGGCCGTGGCCCAGCTCAACGCCGAGGCGCTCTCGGCCCTGGCCTACACCCAGGTCGTGCGCAAGGGGGCGCCGGCGATCTACGGCCACTACCTCTCGACGGTCTCCATGGCCTCCGGCGCGCCGATGGCCGGCACGCCCGAGATCGCCCTGATGAACTTCATGATCGGCCAGATGGCCCGCTTCTACGAGGTGCCCTGGCGCACCTCGAGCAACCTGGGCGGCGCCAAGACCTTCGACGCCCAGGCCGGCTACGAGTCCGCCAGCACCCTGATGGCGACCTGCCTGGCAGGCGCCAACTACATCTGGCATTCGGCCGGCTGGAACGAGGCTGGCCTGCACTGCTCCATGGCGAAATTCGTGGTCGACGCCGAGCAGTGCGCCATGGCCCACCGCATGGCCTCCGGCCCGCGCTGGGACGACTTCGAGGAGGCCCTGGAGGCGGTGCGCGACATCGGCCCCGGCGGCCACTACCTCGGCCACCCGCACACCCAGGAGAACTTCGAGCGGGCCTTCTTCATGCCGCAGCTGCTCGACAACAGCTCCTTCGAGCAGTGGACGGCCGACGGCGAGCAGGAAATCACCGAGCGCGCCCTCGCCCACGCCAAGAAGCTGCTGGCCGACTACGAAGAGCCGGCGCTGGACCCGTCGACGGACGAAGCCCTGCGCGACTACATCGCCCGGCGCGAAGGCGAGGTGCGCGGCGACGTGGCCTGAGCAGCGGCGGGCGGTCGGTTCAGGAAGAAGGCTGAGCGAAAGGTCCCGGAATGCCCAGGCGACGCGCCAGCTCGGAGGGCTCGACCGTCAGCCAGTCCGTGAGGGAGACGTCGGCGAAGGGCGGAGACTGCCGCGCCAGGCCGAGCTTGCGCCGTAGCGTGTGGCGCACCTGGTGGTTGTTCGCGGCCCAGCGAACGAAGCGGAGCGGCGCCTTGAACAAGGCCTGCTTCGCCTTGGGATAGTGCGTCACGATATCGCCGAGGGCATGGATGAGCTTGTCGGAGATCGGCAAGGCCTCGTCGATCCAGAACTCCATGCCGTAGCCGATGACGACGACGTCGCTGTGCCAGCCGCAGCGGAGCAGGTGCTCCACGCTATCGGCACCGATCGCCGCGGAGACGACGGGGCTCTCCGGCGGCTTCGCTTCGACGGCAGCGGTGATCGCGCTGTCGCCGCCGGAGAGCACGATCCATGCGCTGCGCTCCGGCGACCTGACCTCGATGGCGAAGGGGCAAGCCTCGCGGGGAAAGGGGTAGCGCGCCAAGTTGGCGGCAATGAGCGCCTTGTAGTCTCCAACGATGTCGTCGAACGCGCGGCTTAGCGGCAACACCTCCGAGAACGCCGGGTCCGGGCCGCACTCCCCCGCTCCGACGATCATGCCGTCCGGGCCGATGCCTTGGCCGGGCTCGACAGCCAGGACGGTGGTTCGCGAAAGGGCTTCCGGAAACAGCGTGCCGAAGAGGTCGGCCATACGCCTGCGGCCGAAGCGGCTGGCATTGATCCACTGCAAGGACTGGTGACGCAGCTTGAAATCGGCGGCGAAAGGAATCGCGAAACGGGGCCGAAGCCGCTCGACGATCAGACAGAAGTTGCGCGCGAAGAGCGCCTCGCGCACGCCGGCAACGCCCGCCGCGTCCTTGGAGGCGACGTGGAAACAGTTGGGGAAGTAGGACGCGCCGCCATAGCCGCAGAAGACGTAGTCGATCCTCGGGTGCCGCTGGCGCAGCGTCGCGCAGACCGCCTCGATCAAGCCTGCGCTGGAGGCATGGAGCGCATCGTTGATGTTGACCAATACCCGCTCGCCGTCGTCCAGGACGATGATGCAGTCATGGCCGACCGGATAGAAGGCAATCCGGGTGCCGCCGGCCAGGCGGTAGGTCCTGTTGCCCTGCGCCTCGACGAAGGTCTCGAACCCGAGCTCTTCACGAAAGAACGCCCGATCCCCGGAGAAAGGCTGATAGGGGTAGTAGAGCGCAGCCTGCCTGTTGCAGCGCGCCAAGGTATCCGCGTGAAGGTGATCCTCGTGGCCGTGCGATATGACGATCGCGTTGGCTTCCTTCAGCTTGGACTCGTCCGTGGGACCGGGGCTGATGTGCCACTGATTGAGATAGGCGGGAGTCTCAAACCAAGGATCGATGAGAACGCGGTCTTCGCCAGCCTCGCAGAACAAACAAGCGTGGCCGATGTACTTGATCTTCATCCGCAATCCATCCTGGATTCGCTGCGCGAACTCGGCCGTCGTCGATGACGGGAATCGCTTCCTCGACCGATGAACGACCTCGGACCCTTCGGTCCACGCTTCCTGAAGCCCCTCGAAAGGACCACAACCGATGTCTCGGCAGCGGCGCCAACTGCAGAGACTAGCAAATGCTTTGATCGATTACTCCAAGGCGCCTAATAGAATGTTCCTATAAGCTTGCGACTACCTGAGGCAGCAGGTCGTGAGCTGCGCGGCCACCTGGCCTGGCGAACAGCGCCGGACCTAGGTCAAGTCGATCCCGAGCCGCCACACGAGCTGATCGAAGCGGTCCTGACCTTGATTCTCTTGGGATTCTCTTGGGGTTCTCTTGGAGGGAAATCTGGCGACCCCGGCAGGATTCGAACCTGCGACCTGCGGATTAGAAGTCCGCTGCTCTATCCAGCTGAGCTACGGGGCCGTCGTGTGAAGCCGGCCGCTCGGCCGATCAATGGGTCCAGCGGCCCATGCGGTCGAAGCGGAAGTTGTCGGCATAGGCCTTGGGCTCGATCTTGCGCTCCTTGGGCAGCTCGACCGAGTACATCAGGCCGTGCTTCTCGGCATAGGCGATGGCGTCGTCCTTGCTGTCGAAGCGCAGTCTGAGCTGGCGGCGGGTGTCGCGCGAGGAAGTCCAGCCCATCAGCGGCTCGACCTCGCGCGCGCCCGGCTCGAACTCCAGGATCCAGCGGTCGGTGCCCGCCCGGCCCTGCTGCATCGCCGTCTTGGCGGGCTTGTAGATGCGCACGTCCATGGCCTGTTCCCTCGCCTACCGGCGCTTTCGAAGGCTTGCTGACTGGTCGGGGCGACTGGATTCGAACCAGCGACTTCCTGCTCCCAAAGCAGGCACTCTACCAGGCTGAGCTACGCCCCGGGCGCTGGAAACCTAAGGAGTCCGGCGATTTGGAGCAAGGCCAAAGGCCGCGGCCGGGCCCCGTTCCCAGGCCATCCGGTCTAGGCTAAAATCGGGTGAAGGGCGCCGCGCGCCAGCGCGTGGCGCCTTGGTGGGGAAATCGGGGGACGGCGGCCCATGATCACGCGACAGCCCTTCGGGGCCCTTGCCGGCTGTCTGGCGGCCGGCCTGCTGATGTCACTGGGCGCGGCGGAGGGCCGGGCCGCGGCCTTGCGGGCGCCCTGGCTGGCGCCGCCGCCGGACCGGCTCCTGCAGCCGGTCGCCGAGAAGAAGACCCAGACCAAGTCCGACGGCGCGAAATCGCAGGTCAAGTCCGACAGCGGCAGCAAGACCACGATCCAGAAATCCCAGCCGACGAACACGCGAAACAGCGGCGGCCAGAGCGGCGGCAGCCAGAGCGGCGGCGGCAGCGCCTCGAAATCGACGGGCACGAAGTCGAGCGGTACGACCGGCTCTAGCGAGCGCGGCGGCTCGACCGGCGGCGGCCTGACCGTCGGCCAGCCGACCAAGACCAAGTCGCCGCCGCCGGCCGACACGAAGGGCAAGCTGCCGGGCACGCAGGAGCGCGTCACCGGCAAGACGCCGAGCCTGGACGACGCCCTGGGCAAGGCGCCGCCGAGCAAGGGCCTGCCCGGCAAGGAAGAAGCCCTGGGCAAGGAAGAAGCCCCGGTCCTGAACGCACCCGCGCCGGAAGAAGGCGGCACCTACACCACCCAGCAGGTGACCCAGGAGGAGCTCGACCAGTTCGTCGAGGAGAACCCCGATCAGTTCTCCGACGAAGACGGCGACGGCGTCTACGAGCAGAACCTGCCGCTCCCCGAGGGGTCCAACGTCGAGGTGGAAGACGGCATGGCCTACCTCGATACCGACGGCGATGGCGAAGCCGACTACGTGCTTCCCGCGGACTACTACGACCCCGAGAGCAACAGCGTCAACTTGCCGGTCTCGGCCGACAACTTTGTCATCGAGGACGACTATGGCGGCATCGACAGCGGTCCCGACGGCGCCGGCGGCGTGGTCTACGAGGACAGAGACGGCGATGGGGTCGACGAGGTCTATCAGGCCTACGACACCGACGGCGACGGCGTGGCCGACTACATGGACGCCCAGCCCGTCGAGGGCGCGACGCCCGAGGAAATCGCCCAAGCCATCGAGGAACAGGGCTATGGCGTGTTCGATCCACCCGGGACCTCGGACGACGGCCAGGTCGATGGGAAACAACGGCGCCGCGTCACGATCGGCTTTGCCGTGGCGCCCTCCGGCACGGCCGCGGCCGGCGCCACGGCGGGCAGCGGCGGCGAGGCGAGCGAGCTGGTCGTCAGCCTGCAGCAGCTCAAGATGCTGCACGAGCAGCGCGTCTTGACCGCGGTCGAGTACGACAACGCCCAGCTCCGCGCCCTGGCCGACATCCAAGCGGGCCAGGACGGCATCGAGGGCGGCCTGAGCAGGCTCCGCGACCTCTGGCAGCGCCGGCTGATCACCGAGTCGCCCTATGCCCGCAAGCGGAAGGAGCTGCTCGATGCGCTTTAGGGCGACGATCCCGGGGGCCCTGGCTGCCCTCGCCGCGGCGCTGCTCGCCGCGCCGTCGCACGCCGACACGGCGCCGCGGGTTCAGCTCGCCGAGCTCTGCACGATCGATGCGGTGCCGGCCGGCCGCGGCACGGGTGGCAAGTTCAAGCGCCGCGAGAAGCCGCCGGACTATCTGCTGCCCAAGAAAGAGGAAACAGAAGAGCAGCAGCAGAGCGCACCGGCGGCGCCGACAGCCGTCTCGGCGCCTGGCGACACGACCGCCAAGCTCACCGAGCTGAAAGCCATCTTCGACAAGGGGCTGATCGGCGAGGGCGAGTACGAGGCGACGCAACTGCGCATCCTGGCCGAGATCTCGCCGGCCAGCACCGGCGTCGAGAGCGGCCTGCGCATGCTGCGCCAGCTCTGGGACCAGAGCCTGATCACGCCCTCGCCCTACGCCGCCAAGCGCAAGGAACTGCTCGATGCGCTTTGAGGCGCTCGTCGCCGCAGTTCTGCTCGCGTCCCAGCCCGCCTTGTCTTCCACGGAGGCGGCCGGTCATGAGGCCGTCGAGGGCAGCGGCATCAGCTTCATTCACGGCGAGAAGCGGCCGGCCGGCAGCCTGCTCAACGAGTCGCTGGGCCTGGCCGAGACCGTCAGTCCCGAGGCGCTGATCCAGATCGGCAACGACGTCTATCTCGACGCAAACGGCGACGGCAATCCGGAGCTGATCGTCGCCCATGCCCACCACGACGGCGCCGGCCGGATGATCGCCGGCTTGGCGCCGGGCGCGTCCGACGCGGACGAGTCGATCTACCGCGCCGAGCAGCGCGGCCTGATCACCGCCGGCCTGAAAGGCCTGGCCGGCCAGTACGACGCCGGCCGGCTGTCGGAAGCCGACTATCGCCTGGCCCAGGCCCGCTGGCTGGTCGGGCTGCAGGCCGGCACGTTCGGGATTGCCGAGGGTCTCGCCTACCTCCTGGAGCTCTGGGAGGACGGCCTGATCAGCCCGCTGTGCTACGGCATCAAGCGCCACGAGCTGCTCGACGCGCTCTGACGAACAGACTGCGAGGAAGCCATGACCTCTCCCCTGCCCCTGCGCCATGTCGCCTTCGCTTGCCTGGCCGTCTCCCTCCTGTCGAACCCCGCCGAGGCCGCCGGCCTCACCGAAGGCCAGTGGAGCGGCACCTGGTACCCGGGCAGCTCCTGCCGCGATACCAAGGAGCGCAAGATCACGGCGGAGGTCGCCGGCGGCACGATCAAGGGCCGGGTCGACAACCCGCACGGCAAGCCCGGCCTGTTCAAGGGCGAGGTCAAGGAGAACGGCCGCTTCCAGGTCAACGTGCACGGCCTCAAGTCATACAGCTTCACGATGTTCGGCCAGGGCGGCGGCAACCAGGCCAGCGGCCGCTGGACCACGCGCAACGACTGCGGCGCCGGCAAGTTCACCCTGGCGCTGGCCAGCGCCGCGCCGGCCGCGGCCGCCGTCGAGGCGCCGAAGGACGAGACGCCGCGCCAGCTACTCGAGCGCCTCTACAACGACGGCCTGATCACCGAGGCCGAGTACCGGCAGAAGCTGGCCGAGCTCGGCGGCGGCCAGCCGGCGCCCGAGCCCGCCGCCACCGCCGAGACCGGCGGCGATGCCCGCGTCCAAGCCCTGCAGGACCTCTACAACAAGGGCCTGATCACCAAGGCCGACTACGAGCAGAAGCTAGGCCAGCTCCAGGCCGAGCAGACGAGCGGCGGCACGGCGCCCGCCGCGCCCGATCCCCGCCTCACCGCCTTGCAGGACCTTTACAACAAGGGCCTGATCAGCGAGGAGGACTACAAGCGCAAAGCGGCGGAGATCGAAGGGGCTAGGGACTGAACGCGGGCACTGAAGAGCCCAGCGCGGGTGCACGATGTTGGCGGGCAAGGATCGGCGGCCTGGCCTGCGGCCTGGTCGTCGCGCTCTCTTTGCAAACCATCGCGCTCGCCGAGCCGCCGCGCCCCGGCACGCGACCCTTCCCGACAGAGCAGCGCGAGAGCGACGCGGCCGAGGAGGAGTCACGGCTCGCCTATGAGGTGACCATCGCCGGCGTCGAGGAGCCTGACCTGGCCCGACTGCTGAGCCAGGTGTCGCAACTCGAAAGCCTCAAGGAGCGCGCGCCGGCGAGCCTGGTGGCCTTGCGGCGCCGCGCCGAGGAGGACCTGGAGCGCTTCCGCAAGGCGCTGCGCTCCGAGGGCTTCTATGCCAGCAAGATCGACCTGCGCATCGAGTCGGAGAGCCGACCGGCGCAGGTGACCCTCGATGTCGAGCCGGGGACGATCTACCTGCTCGAGGACTACGCGATCGACTACCAGGGCGCCGCCCCGCCGGGGCCGGACCTGCCGCAGGGCCTCGACGACCTCGGCCTGGAGCTCGGCATGCCGGCGCGCGCGCCCGACATCGTCGCGGCCGAGAAGCGGCTGCTCCGGGCCTTGCGCGAAGGCGGCTATCCGCTGGCCCGGATCCTCGACCGCGACGCCGTGGTCGACCACGCCATGGGCGCGCTGTCGGTCACCTTGAAAGTCGACGCGGGCCCCGAGGCGGTCTTCGGCCCGGCGCGCTTCACCGGGCTGGAGAGCATCGAGGAGGACTATCTGCAGGAGATCCTGCCTTGGCAGGAAGGCGAGCCCTGGGACCAGCACAAGCTAGACGACACGCGCCTGCGCCTGGCCGAGACGGGGCTTTTCGACTCGCTCCTGGTGAAGCCGGACGAGGCGGTCGACGCGGCGGGCCGCCTCGCCGTGACCATCGAGGTGATCGAGGCCGATCACCGCTCGGTCGGCGGCGGGCTCAGCTTCTCGACCGATCTGGGCCCCGGCGCGAACGTCTTCTGGGAGCATCGCAACCTGATGGCGCGCAACGAGAGCCTGCGCCTCTCGGCCCAGGCCTCCTTCGAGGAGCGGCGCGGCGAGGCCGTGTTTCGCAAGCCGCGCTTCCTGCGGGCCGAGCAGTCGCTGCTGAGCAGCCTGAGCCTGGTCGAGCGCAACGTCGATGCCTTCAACGAGCAGAGCGCGCGCGCCTTCAGCGGCCTCGAGCGCTCCATCGGCGCTATCTGGACCGTCAGCGGCGGCCTCGGCGCCGAGCTCGCCCGCCTGAAGGACGAGGAGGGCCGGCGCAGCTTCCTGATCTACGATCTGCCGATGGGCATCGTGCGCGACGCCCGCGACGACCTCTTGAACCCGACCGAAGGCACGCGCCTCGCCTTCGCCCTGACGCCGGCCTTCGGCACCATCGACCGCAACGTGCTCTTCGTGACCGGCGACCTCTCCGCCTCGGGCTATGTCTCGCTGGACAGCGAGGACCGCGTCATCCTCGCCGCCCGCGGCCGCCTCGCCTCGATCCTCGGCGAGGAGAGCAAGGTGCTGCCGGCGAACCGGCGGCTCTATGCCGGCGGCGGCGGCTCGGTGCGCGGCTTCGAGTTCCAGACCATCGGGCCGCTGGACGAGGACGACGACCCCCTGGGCGGCCGCTCGGCGATCGAGCTGGGCGCCGAGGTCCGCCTGCGCGTCGCCGAGAACATCGGCGTCGTGCCCTTCGTCGAGAGCGGCATCGTCGGCGAAGACTCGCTGCCGGACTTCGAGGAGGACTTCCTCGTGGCCGTCGGCCTCGGCTTGCGCTACTTCACCGACATCGGGCCGCTGCGCCTCGACGTCGCCTTTCCCCTCAACCGCCGCGACAGGGACGACATCTTCCAGTTCTACGTCAGCCTCGGGCAGGCCTTCTGAGATGAGCGAGCGAGAGCAGCCGAGACCGCGCCGGCGGATCGTCGCGACCCTGTCGGTCGCGGCCTTGGCGACGCTCGCGCTGCTGCTGGTCGCCGGCTTCGCCCTGCTGCGCAGCGACGCCGGACGGGCCTGGCTCGAGGCCCGCATCGAGGCGGCGGCGAGCGAGCCGGGCGGCCTCAGCCTGTCGATCGGCCGCCTGGCCGGCGCCCTGCCCGGCGAGATCCGGATCGAGGACCTGGTGCTCGGCGACCCGCAGGGCCCCTGGCTGACGGCCGACCGTGTCGCCCTCGACTGGCGGCCGCTGGCGCTGCTGCGCGGCCGACTGCCGGTCGAGACGCTCGCGGTCGGCCGGCTGAGGATCGAGCGGGCGCCGACCCTGCCGGAGAGCGAGCCGGCCGGGCCGACGACAGGCGTCGCGATCCCCGAGCTGCCGGTCGCGCTGACCGTCGAGCGCCTCGATATCGCCCGCCTGGAGCTGGGCGAGGCACTGCTCGGCGCCGAGGCGGCGCTCCAGGTCGGCGGCTCGGCCGGGGCCACGGCGGAGACCAGCGTGATGACCACGCTCTCGGTGACCCGGCTCGACGGTCCCGCCGGCCAAATCGAGCTGACGGCCGCGCTCGATCCGAGCGGCCAGAGCCTGACGCTCGACCTGCAAGCGGCCGAGCCTGCGGGCGGCCTGGTCGCCGGCCTGCTGGCGATGCCGGACCTGCCCGAGATCGCGCTGCGGATCGACGGCGCCGGGCCGCTCGACGCCTGGCGCGGCAGCCTGAGCGGCAAGCTCGGTGGACTGGCCGACTGGCGCGGCGACATCGCCCTCGCCCACGCGCCGGGCGACAGCCGGCTCGCCGTGACCGGCGCGCTCGGCCTGCGCCTGCCCGAAGAGGACCCGCTGGCCGCGATCCTGGGCGGCGAGACGGCCTACGACCTGGCGATCCGTCTGCAGGAAGAAGAGCGCCTGTCGCTCGAAAGGCTGGCGCTCGAGAGCGACACGCTGGCGTTGGCTGCCGAGGGGACGCTGCTGCTCGGCGACCTCGACAGCGACCTGACGGCACGGCTGACACTCAAGCGCGCCGAGGCCATGGCAGCCTTTGCACCCGACACGGCCGTGCAAGGCCTTGTCGTCGAGGCGAGCGCCAAAGGGCCGCTCCTGCGTCCGGACGTGACCGCAAGCGCCGGGGCCGAGACGCTGGCGGTTCCCGGGGCATCGGCGTCCGGGCTGACGCTCGACCTGGCGGCGACGAGCGCGCTGCCGCTGACCGACCCGGGAGCGGTGCTCAAGCTGAGCGGCGGCGGCCAGGTCGCGGCGCTCGAGGTAGAGGGCGCCGAGGCGTTGCAATCGCTGCTCGCCGACGGTCTGCGGCTCGATCTCGACGGGCTCTTCGAGCTCGGCGCGCAGCGGGTCGAGATCGCAACCTTGTCGCTCGGCGCACCCGCCTTCAAAGCCGGCGCACGCGGCGAGCTGCTCCTGGCCGAGTCGCGCGCGAAACTCGACCTCGAAGTGTCGCTGCCCGACCTCGCCGCCTTCGCGGCGCTCGCCGAGCTGCCGCTGGCCGGTCGCGCGCGGCTCCGCGCGGCGCTCGATGCGACACCCGATGCCGCCGAGATCGCCCTGCCCTTCGCGCTGGAGGCCGACGACCTGACGCTCGGCCAGCCCGCCGCCGATGCGCTGCTCGGCAGCGCGCCGCGCGCCACGGGACGCCTGCAGCGCGACGCCGACGGCGGCCTCGCGCTGGTCAAGCTGCTGGTCGAGGGCGCGGCCCTGCAAGCCGAGGCCACGGCGCAGGTCCCGGCCGGCTTCGCCAGCCTCGACTCGACCTACGATCTCGTCCTGCCCGACCTCGCGCCCCTGGGCGACGCCCTCGGCAACGACCTGGCCGGCGCGCTCCTGGTCACCGGCAAGGCGGAAGGCCCGCTGGCCGATCCGACCATCGACGCGACGGCGAGCGTCAGCGGGTTGCAGATCGGCGGCCAGGCGGTCGGCAGCGGCAGCGCCACGGCGCGGGTCGAGACGCCGGCCTCCGCACTCAACGGCACTTTGGACGCCGAGTTCACGACCCTGGCCATGCCGAGCGCGCCGCTGTCCCTCAGCACGGCCTTTCGCCGCGACGGCCCGTCGCTGGCGCTCGAGTCCCTCGCCCTGCGGGGCGCCGGCAGCGACCTGGGCGGCGAGCTCGCGCTGGACCTGGACAGCGGCTTGGCCAGCGGCGGCCTGGCGGGGCGCATCGCCGACCTCGCGCCATGGCTGGTGCTGGCCGGTCAGGGCGGCGAAGGCAGCGGCAGGCTAAGCCTGTCGCTCTCGGCAGCGGATGGCCGGCAAGCCGCCAGCGCCGAAGCCAACCTCTCCGCGCTCGCGATCACCCCGCGCGACGGCCCGGCGATCGGCGCCGCCGGCCTGTCCCTGCAGGCCGAGAGCGACGACCTGGCCGCGCTCGCCGGCGCGGCGACCGTCACCGCCGACGGCCTGCGTGTCGACGATCTGCTGGTCGAGCGGCTGACGCTGGCGGGCCGCGGCACGCGCGATGCGCTCGACATCTCGCTGTCGGCCGCCAGCGACACCGCGCCCGGTTTCGCGCTGGAGTCAGCCGGCAGGCTGTCGCTCGGCGACGACGCGATGGCGCTGACCGTGAGCCGTTTCGAGGGCACAGCCTTCGACCAGCCCTTCGCCCTGCAGGGGCCGCTCGACGTTCGCGCCAGCGATCGAGGCCTGGCCCTGCGCGGCCTCGACCTGACCGTCGCGACCGGACGCCTGACCGGCGACGCCAGCCTCGACGGCGAGAGGATCGAGGCCGCCCTGGCCGTGGCCGAGCTGCCGCTGTCCGTGGCGCGGGAGATCGCCGGGCTGCCGGGCTTGGACGGCACCCTCGCCGCGGCGCTTTCCGTGCAAGGTACCGCGCCGGCGCCGGTCGGCCGCGCGTCGCTGACGGTCGCGGACCTGCGGACGGCCGCGCTCGCCGAGGCGCCGCCACTGCAGGTCGCGCTCGAGGCGGACTGGCGCGCGGCGCGGCTCGCCCTGGAGGGCGAGATCGCCGGCTTCGCCGAGACGCCCGCGAGCCTGGCGCTCGATCTGCCGCTGCGGCTCGATCCGGACGGGCCGACAGCGGTCCTCGACCAGGACCTCCCGCTCGCCGGGTCTCTCGCCTGGTCGGGGCCCATCGAGCGGGTCTGGCCCCTGGTGCCGGTCGCCGACCAGACCCTGAGCGGCGCGGCCGAGCTGGACGCAACCTTGGCGGGCACGGCCGCCGCGCCGCGGGTCGAGGGAAGGCTGACGGTCGGCGACGGGCGCTACGAGAACGCCCTCTCCGGCACCTTGATGAGCGACCTGCAGGTCGCGGTCCGGCTGTCCGAACGGCGCGCCGTGATCGAGCGCTTCAGCGCCGGCGACGGCGGCGCGGGCGCGCTGTCGGTCGAGGGCAGCCTGGATCTGCTGCCGGAGCGCGACTTCCCCTTCGAGGTCGCCGCGACCTTCACCGACTTCACGGCGGTCCGGCGCGACGAGGTGACCGGCGCGCTCGGCGGCGGCCTCGCCGTCGAGGGCAGCCTGGCGGCGACGGCCGTCACCGGCGCGCTGGAGACCCGGGGCGTCGAGATCCGCATCCCCAACGACCTGCCGCCGGAGGTCGTCGACCTGGAGGTGCGCGAGGTCAACCGCGCCGCTGTCGGCCTGTCGCCCCTGGCCGGCGACGAGGCGGCGCCGGCGAGCGATGTCAGCCTCGATCTCGGCGTGACCCTGCCGGGCCAGGTCTTCGTGCGCGGCCGCGGCCTGGACTCGGAATGGCGCGGCGACCTGCGGATCAGCGGCGCGGCGGCGGCACCGGAGATCGTCGGCGACCTGAGCCTGGTGCGCGGCCAGCTCGCCCTGCTCGGCCGCGACTTCGCCCTGACCCGCGGCAAGATCGACTTCCCGGGCGGGCCGGCGCTCGATCCGCTGCTCGACATCGTCGCCGAGAACGAGAGCGACGACCTGACCGTCGCCCTGCGGCTCTTCGGGCCGGCCTCGCGCCCGGCCTTCGAGCTGACCTCGCAACCGGCCCTGCCGCAGGACGAGGTCCTGGCCCGCGTGCTGTTCGGCAAGGCCTCGACCCAGCTCACGCCCTTCGAGGCCCTGCAGCTCGCCAGCGCGGCGGCCGAGCTCTCCGGCCGCAGCGCCGGCGGCGGCGCGCTCGACTTCGCCCGCGACCTGGTCGGCGTCGACACGCTGCGCTTCGAGTCCGACCCGAGCGGCGCCGGCGCGCCGGCCCTGGCCGCCGGCAAGGCCGTCACCGACGAGGTCTATGTCGGGGTCAAGCAGGGCGCGACCCCGGGCAGCGGCTCGGCCGGCGTCGAGATCGAGGTCTTTCCCAACATCCTGCTGGAGAGCGGCGTCGGCCAAGGCGGCTCCAGCAACCTCGGCGTCAAGTTCAAGTGGGACTACTAGAGCCGGGCAATCTGCAAGCGAAACCATAATCTTGAAAGGAGCTCTTGATGAGCCGTCGCACGATCGAGCTGACCGATGACCTCTACGACTATCTGCTCCAGGTGTCGCTGCGCGAGCCGCCGCTGCTGGCTCGGCTGCGCGAGGAGACCGCCGCCCTGCCCGACGCCGGCATGCAGATCGGCCCGGAACAGGGCCAGTTCATGGGCCTGCTGATCGAGCTGATCGGCGCCCGCCGGGTGATCGAGGTCGGCACCTTCACCGGCTACTCGGCGCTGATCGTCGCCGGCGCCATGCCGGACGACGGCCGGCTGATCTGCTGCGACGTCAACGAGGAGACTACGGCCATCGCCCGGCGCTACTGGGCCGAGGCCGGGGTCGCCGACAAGATCGACCTGCGGCTGGCGCCGGCCACCGAGACCCTCGACGGGCTGATCGCCGAGGGTGGCCGGCCCTTCGATTTCGCCTTCGTCGACGCCGACAAGGAGAACTACGGCGCCTACTACGAGCGACTGCTCAAGCTGGTCCGGCCGGGCGGGCTGATCGCCATCGACAACGTCTTGTGGAGCGGCTCGGTGATCGACCCCGAGAAGAGCGACGCCGACACCGAGGCGATCCGCGACCTCAACGCCAAGCTGAAGGACGACGAGCGGGTGAGTCTTTCGCTGGTGCCGATCGGCGACGGCCTGACATTGGCGCGCCTCAGGGGTTAACGCCTTGACTTGTAACGAAATACAGTTCGAAACAAGCCAAAATCATGGCGAATTACTACTTGTCGTTAACCATTTGTATAAACTCTCTCAATCAAATCTTCAGTGAATGGAGGTCAGAGTCGTCAGAATCGCCCGAAGGTATTGGACGAAACTTGTAACCCGTGAGGTCCACCATGTGGAGAGCATTGATCGTAGGCGCTGTCGCGATGCTGGCATCGACCGGCGCCCAGGCTGCGGGCCAGTGCAACGCTAGGGACGACGTCCTCAAGCTCCTGTCGAGCAAGTACGCGGAGTCCCAGGTTGCCTATGGGGTCACCAACAACGGTGGCCTTGTGGAGGTCCTGAAGAGCGGGCCTGCTGCCAAGACCGACACCTGGACGATCATCATCACGACGCCGCAAGGCGTGAGCTGCCTGGTCGCCGCCGGTGAAGGCTGGCGCGACATGGAGCAGATCGCCAAGGAGCCGGAGGCCTGAGCCTCTAGTCGCGGCAGCCAGCCCTCATGGCTCGCTGCCGAAGGCGCTGTGAAGCACCCGGTCGCCGGGCGCGATGCCGAGCCGCGAGGCGGTGCCGGCGTTGAGCTCCAGGACCGCGAGCACGGCCTCCTCGGATGAGATCGCCGCCAGGGAGCGCGGCACGGTTCGCTCCACCACTTTGACGATCCGGCCATCGGCCGCGATGAAGAACATGTCCAGCGGAATGAAGGTGTTCTTCATCCACATGGACGTCCGCCGCGGCGAGCCATAGACGAACAGCATGCCCCGCTCCGCGAGCATCGCCCTCCGAAACATCAACCCCTGAGCCTGCTGAGCCCGCGTCATCGCCAGCTCGACGGTGAAGTCGTGCCGCTCGCCGGCCGCCGTCTCGATGGCGAGCGCATCGCTCTCGAAGGTCTCCAGGGCCCGCAGCGGCGCGGCGCCGGCAAGCGGCCAGAGCACCAGCAGGGCGAGCAGCAGCGCGCGGCGGGTCATGGCGCCAGCACCGCGGCGGCCAGGGCCCGGACCTCGGCGCGGATCGGCCCGGCGCGCGGCCGGTCGACGAGGCTGGTGAACCAGTGCTCGGGCGGCTGCCGGCCCTGGCGATGGCGCCAGCTCAGGCCGCGCAACACGGCCTCGGCCGGCGCGGGCAGGCGATCCGGCAGCGCAAAGCCGTTGAGCGTGGCCCAGACGCCGGCCCAGCAGCGGCCGACCGACCAGGGATTGTAGCCGCCGCCGCCGAGCACGATCAGCGGCCGGCCGAGGTCGCGCATGGCCGCCACGACGCGCCAGAGCGCGCCGTTCGAGAGCGTCAGCTTGCTCAAGGGATCGTCCTCCAAAGCGTCGGCCCCGCATTGCAGCATGATGGCCTCGGGCTCGAAGGCGTCGGCCAAGGGCAGGATCGCCGCCTCGAGCAGGAAGTCGAGCTCGTCGTCGTTGAAGCCGGGCGGCAGGGGCAGGTTGCGGGCGCCGCCACCGGCCCGGTCGGCCGCCGTGCCGCTCGGCAAGTCCGGCCGCATCGGCCAGCGCCCGGCCTCGTGCAATGATACGGTCAGGACCCGGGGATCCTCCGCGAAGGCCTCCTGCACGCCGTCGGCGTGGTGGGCGTCGACGTCGAGGTAGAGGAGGCGCTCGAGGCCGGCGTCGAGCAGCGCCAGCAGGCCGAGCGCCGGGTCGTTCAGGTAGCAGAAGCCGCTCGCCCGGTCGGGCTGGCCGTGGTGGGTGCCGCCGGCCGGGTTGTAGACGATCGGCCGGCGCGCCCCGGCCGCCAGCAACAGCTCGGTCGCCAACAGGGTGCCGCCGGCCGCGGTCGCCGGCCGGCTGAAGATCTCCGGGAAGATCGGGTTGCCGTTGCGCCCGAAGTTGTGCCGCTTGCGTAACGAGTCCGGCGCGCCCTGGCTGGCTTCCGCCGCCTGCAAGGCGGCGACGTAGTCCGGCGCGTGGAAGCGCTCGAGGGCCTGAGGCGCGGCGCGCGGGCTGTCGTGGTAGACCTCGTCGGGCAGCCAGCCGAGCGCCCGGCAGAGATCGATGCAGGTCGAGACCCGCGGGATCGCCAAGGGATGGCGGCCGCCGTAGGTCGAGGTGCGATAGATCTCGCTGCCGATGAACTGCGGCTTCGCCGTCGCTGCATCCATGCTGCCGCTCTGCGCTCCAGACCGCGGACTCCGAGAGTCAATCTAGGGGCCGGCGCCAGGCGGGCCAAGCGCCCGGGCCGCCTTGTCCGCCCCCGACGCGCCGCCTAAGGTCGCCGGCCCATATCACCACTCCTCGAAACGCACGCGCCATGAAGCTGCTTCGCGGCCTGGTCATCCTGCTGGGTCTCGGCCTGATCTGGGCGGCCCTGGTCGAGGTCACCGGGGTCGAGCCCTTCATCCTGCCGGGCCCGCAGGCCGTCCTGGCCGCGCTGGCCGAGCGCTGGCCGGAGCTGCTCGATCACGCGGCGGTGACCGGGGCGGAGATCCTGCTCGGCCTGCTGCTCGGCACGCTCTTCGGCGTCAGCGCCGCCCTGCTGGTCGCCGCCGCGCCGCTGTTGCGGCCCTGGGTCTTGCCCGTGCTGGTGGTCTCGCAGGCGATCCCGGTCTTCGCCCTGGCGCCGATCCTGGTGCTCTGGCTCGGCTACGGCATGGCCTCCAAGGTGGCCATGGCGGCGCTGATCATCTTCTTCCCCGTCACCGCCGCCTTCCTCGACGGCCTGCGCCGCACCGAGCCCGGCTGGCTCGACCTGGCGCGGACCATGAACGCCTCGCGCGGCGCGATCCTGTTCCGGCTGCGCCTGCCGGCGGCGCTGCCGGCCCTCGCCTCGGGCCTGCGGGTCGCCACGGCGGTGGCGCCGATCGGCGCGGTGGTCGGCGAATGGGTCGGCTCCAGCGCCGGCCTCGGTCACCTGATGCTGCACGCCAACGCCCGCCTGCAGGTCGACGTGATGTTCGCCGCCCTGCTGGTGCTGGCGGCGATCGCGGTGGCGCTCTACTTCAGCGTCGACGCCCTGCTGCGCCGCGCCCTGCCCTGGCAGGCGGAGGACGCCAAGCTGGCCTGAGCCGGTTCTGCCACTTCCGAGCCGCGACGGGGGTCCCTCGTCACGGCTTGGCAAGAACCGACGATTCCAACAGCTTTGCAAGGGCTTCGCCGGCGTCCTCGATGTGCCGCGTGAGGCGCTTGACCGCCTTCTTCTCGTCCCGCCGGCGACAGGCGCGCAGCAGGGCGCGATGCTCCTCGTGGGAGGTGTCGGCATAGTCGAGGCTGGCGACGGCGATCCGCAGATAGCGGTCGTTGGCCAGGCTCAGGCTATCGATGTGGGCCAGCAGGCGCCGCCGTCCGCAGGGCCCATAGAGCGTCTTGTGGAACTCGGTGTTGAGCTGGCCGAAGGCGGCGATCGGCGCGGTCTCCATCAGGGTCTGGATCTCCGCCGCCCGCTCGATCTGGGCGTTCGAGAGCTCGGGCAGCGCCAAGCGCAAAGCAAGGGTCTCCGCCGCCACGCGCATCTCGTAGATCTCCCGCAGGTCGTCGGCGCTGACCGGCGCGACCCGGGCGCCCCGGTTCGGGCTGAGGATGACGAAGCCCTCCTGGTCCAGGCGGCCGAGGGCCTCGCGCACCGGCATGCGGCTGACGCCGAAGCGCCCCGCCAGGACCTCCTGGCGCAGGGGGCTGTCGGCCGGCAGGACGCCGCCGATGATGTCGGCGCGCAGGGCCTCGGCGATGGCCACGACCTGGTCGCCGCGCCGGGCCGGCCGCCGCGTAGCCGCGCTGTCGCCTGGAAGGCTCGCCATGGCGCTCTTCTAGCGAAAAGCCGCGTTGACAGGAAGCTGCTTCTGCGACCAATCTCAATAATTGGATCCAATTTGGCGACGTGGATGCGCTCTTCGGTTGTGATCTCGGCGCTGGTCGCCGTCCTGGTCGGCTTCGGCGGCTCCCTGGCGGTCGTCCTGGCCGCGGCGCAGGCGCTGGGCGCCAGCGAGGCGCAGACCTCCTCCTGGGTCTCGGCCCTCTGCCTGGCCATCGCCGCCATCACGGGGCTGCTGTCGGTCCGCCATCGCCTGCCGATCCTCGCCGCCTGGTCGACCCCGGGCGCGGCGCTGATCGCCAGCAGCTCGGGGATCGACTACGAAGCCGCGGTCGGCGCCTTCATCTTGGCCGCCGTCCTGGTCCTGCTCACCGCGGCGGTCCGACCGGTCCTACGCCTGGTCGAGCGGATCCCGGTGGCCATCGCCTCGGCCATGCTGGCCGGCGTGATCTTCGGCTTCGTGGTCGCCTTGTTCGACCACGCCATAGCGTCGCCGATCCTGGTGCTGCCGCTGGCGATCGGCTTCGTGCTGCTGCGGCCCTTCTCGCCGGCCTGGTCGGTGCTCGCGGTGCTGGCGATGGGCGTGGTCCTGGCCGAGCTGCTCGGCATGACCGCCCCCCTCGGCAACCTGCAGCTCTCGGGCTTCACCCCGATCGCGCCGCGCTTCGAGGCGGCCAGCCTGATCGGGCTCGGCCTGCCGCTCTACCTGGTCACCATGGCCTCGCAGAACCTGCCCGGCTTCGCCGTGCTACGCGCCGCCGACTATCCCGTGCCGTCGCGCGCCATCCTGACGGTGAGCGGCCTGACCTCGCTGCTGAGCGCCGGCGTCGGCGGCCACACCTCGAACCTCTCGTCGATCACCGCCTCGATCTGCACCGGCCCGGAGGCGCATCCGGACAAGGACAAGCGCTGGCTCTGCGGCCCGATCTACGCCGGCGCCTATCTGCTGCTCGCGCTCTTCGGCGCTTCCTTCGTGACGCTCTTCGCGAGCTTTCCGCCGGCGCTGATCGCCACCTTCGCGGCGATCGCCCTGTTCGCTCCCTTCGTCGCCGCCCTGACGGCGTGCCTGGTGGAAGAAAGACAGCGCTTCGGGGCCGCCGTCACCTTCGCGGTGACCGCGTCCGGCATCGCGCCCCTCGAGATCGGCGCCGCCTTCTGGGGCCTCCTCGCCGGCCTGGCGGTGCTGGCGATCGAGACCGCGATAGGGCGAAACCCCTGATAGACCTCGCCTTGACGCTGCCCCTATCGTTATTATGATCGCGCGCCGCTCGGCCCGGCTAGGGGGGCCGACCGAGCGGTCGCGGTACGCTGCTTTCCCGGGGGGCGGGCTTTTGCGGTCGTTCAGCCTTTTCTTTTTTCTCTTTGCGCTTTGGCTGCTGCTGTCCGGTTACTTCGAGCCCCTGCTGATCGGACTCGGCCTCGTCTCCTGCGCCCTGGTCGCCTGGATCGCCTGGCGCATGGATGTCATCGACCGTGAGGGACATCCGATTCACCTGACCTGGCGCGCGGTGACCTACTGGGTCTGGCTGTGCTGGGAGATCGTCAAGTCGAGCATCGCCACGTCGCGCCTGATCCTCGACCCGAAGCTGCCGATCTCGCCGCGGGTGATTCACCTCAAGGCCTCGCAGGCCGACGAGTTCGGCACCGTCATCTACGCCAACTCGATCACCTTGACGCCGGGCACGGTTTCGATCGACGTGATCGGCCACACCATCGAGGTCCACGCCCTGAACGAGGAGCTCGCCGCCGACCTCGAGACCGGCGAGATGGATCGCCGTGTCGTGCGCATGGAAGGCGAGTTCTGATGTTCTCGGTGACCATGCTCGGCATTCTGGTGACCATGGCGCTGGCCTTCGCGCGGGCGCTGATGGGGCCGACGGTCTACGACCGCATCCTGGCGGTGAACACCTTCGGCACCATGACCATCCTGCTGGTCGCGGTCTTCGGCTTCCTGACCGACCGGCCCGACTTCCTCGACATCGCCCTGCTCTACGCGCTGATCAACTTCATCGGCACCATCGCCGTCCTGAAGTTCTTCGAGTACCGCGACCTCGGCCACCCCGGCCAGCAGAACGCCGACGAGGAGGGATGATGGAGCTGGCCGCCGACATCCTGTCCTGGCCCTTCCTGATCTCCGGCGTGCTGTTCTCGATCGTCGGCGGCATCGGCCTGATCCGCCTGCCGGACCTCTACTCGCGCATGCACGCCGCCGGCATCGTCGACACCATCGGCATCGCCCTGATCTCCATCGGGCTGATCATCCAGGCCGGCGCGAGCATCGTGACGGTGAAGCTGATCATCATCGTGGTCTTCGTCTTCATAACCAGCCCGACCTCGACCCATGCCCTCGCCAAGGCGGCGCTGCACGGCGCCGTCCGGCCGGCCGTGCCGCGGCGACGGTCGGAGACCGAGCAGGCGAAGCGCGGCGAGGACGAGGCAAAGCGGAACGAAGACGAGGCGAAGCCGAGCGAGGAGAAGGCGGAGCGGAGCGAGGACGAAACGAAGCGTAGCGAGGACGAAACGAAGCCGAGCCCGGACGAGGCGACGGAAGCGAAGGACAAAACGCCATCTTAGCCATCATCGACATCGTGTTGCTGGGCTTCCTGGCGGTCACGGCCATCGCCATCGTCCGGCTGCACAACCTCTTCGCCGTGGTCATGCTCGGCGGCATCTACAGCCTGATCTCGGCCGGCATCTTCGTCGAGCTCGACGCCGTCGACGTCGCCTTCACCGAGGCCGCCGTCGGCGCCGGCATCTCGACCATCGTGCTGCTCGGCACGCTCGCCTTGACCAAAGAAACCGAGACGACGCCGAAGAAGATCAAGCCGATGCCGTTCCTTGTGGTCCTGGTCACGGGTTCGGCCCTGATCTACGGCACCTTCGACATGCCGGTGCTCGGCGACCCGACGGCGCCGGTGCATCAGCACGTGGCACCGCGCTACATCGAGGCCTCGGGCCGCGAGGTCGGCGTGCCCAACATCGTGACCTCCGTGCTGGCCAGCTACCGCGGCTACGACACCCTGGGCGAGGTGACGGTGATCTTCACCGCCGGCATCGGCGTGCTGATGCTGCTCGGCGGCCGGCGCCCACGCAAAGCCGGCGAGAAGGCGGAGGCGGCCAAGAAGAAGCCCGCCCGCGGGGCCGGGGGCAAGTCGCCGTGAAGCATCACCGCATCCTGCGCGTGGCCGCCAAGCTCTTGATCCCACCGATCCTGCTGTTCGCGCTCTACGTCCAGTTCCA
This sequence comes from Kiloniellales bacterium, assembly GCA_028280455.1. Taxonomy (GTDB): domain Bacteria; phylum Pseudomonadota; class Alphaproteobacteria; order Kiloniellales; family JAKSDN01; genus JANQLT01. Next base: position 58,598 of record JANQLT010000074.1, on the reverse strand, counting down.
CGGCGACTTCGGCCCGGGCGGCGGCTTCCAGGCCGGGGTCATCTTCGCCGCGGCGATCATCCTTTACGCCCTGATCTTCGGCGTCGAGCGGGCCCGCCAGGTGGTGCCGCCCTCCGTCGCCCTGTTCCTCGTCGCCGCCGGGCTGCTGCTCTATGCCGGCGTCGGCGTGGCGAGCATCCTGCTCGGCGGCAACTATCTCGACTACTCGGTCCTGGCCCACGAGCAGACCCACGGCCAGCACATCGGCATCCTGCTGATCGAGCTCGGCGTCGGCGTGACCGTGGCGGCCGTGATGATCACCATCTTCTACGGTTTCGCCGGACGGGGCAGCTGAGATGCTCAGCGCCGGCCTGTTCAATTACTGGATCGTCGTGGTCCTGATGATGACGGGCTTCTACATCGTCATCTCGCGCAGCAACCTGGTGAAGAAGATCGTCGGCCTGAACATCTTCCAGACCTCGGTCTTCATCCTCTACATCACCGCCGGCAAGATCGCCGGCGGCACCGCGCCGATCCTCGACGACCGCTTCGACGTCTACAGCAATCCCCTGCCCCACGTCCTGATCCTCACCGCCATCGTGGTCGGCGTGGCGACGACGTCGCTGGGCCTGGCCCTGGTGGTCCGCATCCGCGAGGCCTACGGCACGATCGAAGAGGAGGAGATCGAGCTGCAGGACGCGAGCGCGCAGCGCCGCGAGGATGAGGAGGCCGAGGCGCCGAAGGGCGACGGCGCGCCAGCCGGCGGAAGGGGCCGAGACTCTTGATCGAGGCCCACCTCCCCGCGCTGCAGGTGGTGCTGCCCCTGATCGCCGCGCCGCTCTGCGTGCTGTTGCGCCATGCCGGCCTGGTCTGGCTCTTCGCCACCCTGGTGACCTGGGCCAGCTTGGCGGTCGCCATCGCCCTGCTGCAGCAGGTGCTGGCGGGCGGCGTCATCGTCTACGAGCTGGGCGGCTGGGAACCGCCTTGGGGCATCGAGCTCCGGATCGACGAAGCCAACGCCTTCGTGCTGGTCATCGTCGCCTCGATCGCCGCCGTGGTCATGCCCTTCGCCAAGCGCAGCGTCGCCGACGAGGTCGAGGCGGACAAGATCTACCTCTTCTACAGCATGTACCTGCTCTGCCTGACCGGGCTGCTCGGCATCGCCATAACCGGCGATGCCTTCAACCTCTTCGTGTTCCTGGAGATCTCGTCGCTCTCGTCCTACGTGCTGATCGCCCTGGGCAAGGACCGCCGGGCGCTGCATGCCGCCTACCAGTATCTGATCCTGGGCACGATCGGCGCGACCTTCTACCTGATCGGCGTCGGCTTCCTCTACATCGCCACCGGCACGCTCAACATGGTCGACCTGGCCGAGCGGATTCCCCAGGTCCAGGACCTGCAGTCCGTTCACGCCGCCATCGCCTTCATCCTGATCGGCATCGGCCTCAAGGCCGCGGTCTTCCCGCTGCACCTCTGGCTGCCGAATGCCTACTGCTACGCCCCCTCGGTGGTGACCGCCTTTCTCGCCGCCACGGCGACCAAGGTCTCGATCTACGTCCTCTTGCGGGTCTTCTTCACGGTCTTCGGCGCCGACTTCACCTTCGGCGTGGTGCCGATGACCGCCATCCTGATGCTGCTCGGCGGCGCCGGCATGCTGGTCGGCTCCTTGGTCGCCATCTTCCAGACCAATGCCAAGCGCCTGCTCGCCTACTCGAGCATCGCGCAGATCGGCTACATGGTGCTCGGCCTCGCCATCGGCAGCGTGACCGGGGTCAGCGCCGCCATCGTACACCTCTTCAACCACGCCATGATGAAGGGCGGCCTGTTCCTGGTGCTCGGCTGCATCGTCTTCCGCTCGGGCTCGACACTGGTGCGCGACCTGGCCGGCGTCGGCAAGTCGATGCCGCTGACCTCGGCGGCCTTCGTGGTCGGCGGCCTGAGCCTGATCGGCGTGCCGCTGACCACCGGCTTCATCAGCAAGTGGGTGCTGATCGAGGCCGCGCTCGAGGAGGGCTACTGGTACGCCGCCGTGCTCGTGGTCTTCAGCTCGCTCCTGGCCATCGCCTACGTCTGGCGCGTCGTCGAGGTCGCCTACTTCCAGGAGCCGAGCCGGGAGGTGGCCGCCCTGCGCGAGGCGCCCATGATCCTGCTCGCGCCGACCTGGCTGCTGATCCTGGCCAACATCTACTTCGGGGTCGACACCTCGGTGACCCTGGGCGTCGCCGAGCAGGCCGCCCGCACCTTGATCGGAGCCGGGCCGTGACCCCCGAGACGGCAACCGCTCTGGCGATCGTCATCCCGATGGTGGCGGCGCCCCTGATCGGCCTGCTCGACCGGCAACCGAACCTGCGCGAGAGCGTCACCCTGGCGACCGCTGGGCTGCTTTTCGCGACCGTCACCTCGCTGCTACTGGACGTGATGGCCGGCGCGCAGCCCTCGGTGACCTTGATCGAGACGCTGCCGGGCCTGCCGATCCGCCTCGAGGTCGAGCCCCTGGGCATGACCTTCGCGGCCGTCGCCTCCTTCCTGTGGATCGTCAACTCGATCTACTCGATCGGCTACATGCGCGGCCACAACGAGAAAAACCAGACCCGCTTCTACATCTGCTTCGCCCTGGCGATCTGCGGCACGATGGGCGTCGCCTTCGCCGGCAACATGCTGACGCTGTTCATCTTCTATGAGGTGCTGACGCTCTCGACCTACCCGCTGGTCACGCACAAGGGCGACCGCAAGGCGGTCATGGCCGGGCGCACCTATCTCGGCATCCTGCTCTGCACCTCGATCGGCTTGCAGCTCGTCGCCGTGATCTGGACCTGGACCGCCACGGGCACGCTCGACTTCCGCGAGGGCGGCATCCTGGCCGGCTCCGTGGAAGGGCCCGAGGTCGGCATCCTGCTGTTTCTCTACATGTACGGCATCGGCAAGGCCGCGCTGATGCCGGTGCACCGCTGGCTGCCCGCCGCCATGGTCGCACCGACACCCGTCAGCGCGTTGCTGCACGCCGTCGCGGTGGTCAAGGCCGGCGTCTTCTCGGTGGTCAAGGTCGTGGTCTACATCTTCGGCCTCGACTTCCTGAACGCGGCGGAGAACACGAGCTGGCTGCTCTACATGGCCGCCGCCACGATTCTCATTGGCTCGATCATCGCCCTGCGCCAGGACAACCTGAAACGGCGCCTCGCCTACTCGACCGTCAGCCAGCTCTCCTACATCGTGCTGGGCGCCATGCTGGCGACGAAATGGGGGATCGTCGGCAGCAGCCTGCACCTGGTGATGCACGCCTTCGGCAAGATCACCCTGTTCTTCTGCGCCGGCGCCATCATGGTGGCCAGCCACAAGACCGAGGTCAGCCAGATGCGCGGCATCGGCCGGACCATGCCCTTGACCACCGTCGGCTTCCTGATCGGCAGCCTCAGCATCATAGGCCTGCCGCCCTTCGGCGGCATGTGGGGCAAGTGGTTCCTGTTGCTGGGCTCGTTCGACGCCGGTCAGCTCGCCATGGTGGCGGTCCTGATCCTCGGCACGATTCTGAACATCCTCTACCTTATGCCCATCCCCTTCCACGGCTTCTTCAGCAAGCCCGACGTGGCCGTGGCGGGGCATCACCACCAAGAGGGCATTCACGAAGCGCCGATTCCCTGCCTGATCGCCATCACGGTGACCTCGCTCGGATGCCTTGCGCTGTTCTTCTTCTCGGAGCCGGCATACGAGATGCTGCTCCGGATCGTAACGCCTTAGGGTGACCGTCATGGACCGGAAAGAGAAAAGCCACCTCTTCGACAACCCGCGCAACGTCAAGGCCCTGATCTACGGGGTCTTCGTCCTGTGCGGGATCGTCCTGCTCCTCGACATCGTCATCCATCGTCACGTCGAGCATTCGGTGGAGTCGTGGTTCGGCTTCTACGCCTTCTACGGCTTCGTCTGCTGCTTCTTCCTGGTGATCGCCGCCACCTGGATGCGCAAGCTGGTGATGCGCAAGGAAGACTACTACGATGACTAGCGTCGCCCCCTTTCTCATCTTCTATATCGGCGGCCTGCTCGCGGCGGCGACCGGCGGCCGCCTGCGCCAGGCGGTGCTGCTCGCCACACCGGTCGTCGGCGCGGTCAATCTCTACTATCTGTCCCAGGGCAGCTCCGGCGTCCTGGAGCTGTTCGACTACACGCTGGTCCTGGCGCGGGTCGACAAGCTCAGCCTGGTGTTCGGCTACGTCTTCCACCTGGCGGCCTTCCTCGGCGCGATCTACGCGCTCCATGTCAGCGACCGCGTGCAACAGGTCGCCAGCACGCTCTATGCCGGCAGCTCGATCGGCGCCGTCTTCGCCGGCGACTTCATCACCCTCTTCGTGTTCTGGGAGCTGACCGCCGTCACCTCGGTCTTCCTGATCCTGGCGCGGCGCTCGGAGCGGTCGCAGGCGACGGCGATCCGCTACTTCGCGATCCAGATCCTCTCGGGCATGCTGCTGCTCGCCGGCATCCTGACCTGGGTCAGCCACACAGGATCCATCGCCTTCGACTACGTCGGGCTCGATGCACCGGGCGGCTGGCTGATCCTTCTCGCCTTCGGCATCAAGTGCGCCTTCCCGCTGCTGCACAACTGGCTGACCGACGCCTATCCGGAAGCGACGCCGACCGGCACGATCTTCCTCTCTGCGCTCACGACCAAGCTGGCCGTCTACACGCTGGCGCGGGGATTTCCGGGCACCGACATTCTCATCTACATCGGCGCCACCATGACGATGTTCCCGATCTTCTACGCGGTCATCGAGAACGATCTGCGGCGCGTGCTGTCCTACAGCCTGATCAACCAGGTCGGCTTCATGGTCACGGGCATCGGCATCGGCACCGAGCTGGCCCTCAACGGGACCGCCGCCCACGCCTTCGTGCACATCGTCTACAAGGCGCTCCTCTTCATGTCGATGGGGGCGGTGCTGGACCGGGTCGGCAAGATCGACGGCTCGGAGCTCGGCGGCCTCTACAAGTCCATGCCGATCACCACGGTGTTCTGCATCGTCGGCGCCGCCTCGATCTCCGCCTTCCCCCTGTTTTCCGGCTTCATCGCCAAGTCGATGATTCTCTCCGCCGTGATCAAGGAAGGCCACCTGGCGGTCTGGCTGTTCCTGCTCTTCGCCTCGGCGGGCGTCTTCCACCACTCCGGCATCAAGATCCCCTACTTCGCCTTCTTCGCCCACGATTCGGGAATCCGCGTCAAGGAAGCGCGGCCGAACATGCTGGTGGCGATGTTCCTGGCGTCCTGCGTCTGCATCGGCATCGGCGTCTATCCGGAGCCGCTCTACCGGCTGCTGCCCTACGAGGTGTCCTACGAGCCCTACACGGTCAGTCACGTGCTGGCGCAGCTCCAGCTCCTGTTCTTCTCGGCCCTGGCCTTCGTCGTCCTGCAGCTCACCAAGCTCTATCCGCCGGAGCTGCCCGGCGTGAACTTCGACTCGGAGTGGCTCTACCGCCGGCTCCTGCCGCGAACCGCCCGCTTCCTGCTCGAGCAGGCGAGCCATCTCGGCGTCAAGCTGGAGCGCCGGGCGCGCATCGGTCTGGGCCGGTGGGTCGAGCGGGTCTTCCACCTGCACGGGCCCCAGGGGATCCTGGCGCGCTCCTGGCAGACCGGCAGCACGGTCTTCGCCGTCATCTCCGTCTTCGTGGTGGTGCTGGTGCTGTCCTACTTCTAGGCTTCTCCAGGGGCCTCGGCGCCTTTGGACGCAGGGCTGAAATCCGGTTATTCTAAGCCATAACAAGGTCGTAAAGACCTTCGGTTCGCCTTGGGAGGCAAGAGAGGCATGCGGGCTGCGCCGTCCGCCATCGGCCAACGTGCGGCACCTGGAGCCGCCGACCAGGCGCTTTGGCTGCGCGCCGCCAAGGTCGCGCTGGTCGGCCTGCTCTGCGCCGGGCTCTGCTGGCTCGCCTACGCCTGGTCCAAGGAGCTCTTCGTCGAGCAGGCCCGGCGGCAGGCCCGGGCGACCCTGGCGCTCTACACCCAGAGCCTGAAGGGCGAGCTGCGCAAGTACGAGATCCTGCCGGAGATGCTGGCCGGCCGCCGCGAGGTGGTCGAGCTGTTCCGCCAGCGCAGCGCGCCGGGTGCCGTCGAGCGGGCCAACCGCCTGGCCGAATCGGTCAACGACATCTCCGGCGCGGCCGACACCTACTTCATGGACGCCGAGGGCCTGACCTTCGCCGCCAGCAACTGGAACAGCGAGCAGCCCTTCGTCGGCCGCAACTTCAGCTACCGGCCCTACTTCCAGCAGGCCATCAGGGGCGCGCTCGGCCGCTACTTCGCGCTGGGCACCACCTCGAACCGGCGCGGCTACTACTTCGCCTACCCGGTCCGCGAGGGCGAGGCGATCCTCGGCGTCGTCGCCGTCAAGGTGAACGTCAAGCGCATCGAGGCCTCCTGGGCCGCCGCCCCCAACGAGGTCATGGTCGCCGACGGCAACGGCGTGATCTTCATCGCCAGCCGCGAGGGCTGGCGCTTCAAGACCCTCGGCCCCTTGAGCCAAGCGGCCATCGCCGAGATCGAGAGCAACCGCCAGTATCGGCTCGGCGACCTGAGCCCGCTCGACTCGGATTGGCGGAGCGGCGGCCGCGTCGAGCGCGTCTCGATCCGCGAGGCGGGGTCGGACGGCGGCGGCACCCGCGTGACCGACTATCTGGTGGAATCGCGCCCGCTCTCGGAGGCGGGCTGGACCGTCCATGTCCTGACCGACAGCAGCCTGGCCAGGGGACAGGCCATCTGGGCCGTCGCCCTGACCGCCCTCGCCTGCCTGATCGCGGTCTTGACCCTGGCCCTGGCGCGGCAGCGGCGCCGGCGCCTGATCGAGCGCATCGAGATCGAGCGGGCCGGCGCCGAGCGCCTCGAACAGCGGGTACGCGAGCGCACCGCCGACCTGACCGCCTCGAACCTCCGCCTGGAGGAGGAGATCCGCGAGCGGCGGAGCGCCGAGGAGGCCCTGCGCCGCACCCAGGACGAGCTGATCCAGGCCGGCAAGCTGGCAGCCCTCGGCCAGATGTCGGCGGCGATCAGCCACGAGTTCAACCAGCCGCTGGCCGCCATCCGCTCCTACGCCGAGAACGCCGGCACCCTGATCGCCCGCGACCGCCTCGACGAGGCCGGCGACAACTGCACGCGGATCTGGGAGCTGACCGGACGCATGGCCGAGATCAGCAAGCACCTCAACGCCTTCGCGCGCAAGCCGCGGCGGCGCCTGATTCCCGTCTCGCCCACGGCGGTGGTCGAGGAGACCCTGAAGTTCCTCAAGGGCCGCCTCGACAGCGCCAAGGCCGAGGTCCGCTTCTCGCCCGGCCCGGCCGACTTGCAGGTCATGGCCGGCCCGCTGCGCCTGCAGCAGGTCATGACCAACCTGCTGCTGAACGCCCTCGACGCCATGGCGGGGCGCGGGACGCCGCGGATCGATATCGCCCTCTCGAGCCGGAACGATCGCCTCCTGCTGAGCGTGCGCGACCACGGGCCCGGCATCGACGAGGCCCAGCTCGACCGGATCTTCGATCCCTTCTTCACCACCAAGGAGGTCGGCAGCGGCCTGGGTCTCGGCCTGTCGATCTCCTACAACATCATCAAGGACTTCGACGGCTCGCTGCGGGCCGAGAACCATCCCGACGGCGGCGCGCTCTTCACCGTCGAGCTGCCGCTGATCGAGGCCGACAGCGGCACGACGGACACGGCGGGCACGGCGGACGGGGCCCTGCGCCGAGCCTCGGGCTTCTAGCCATGGACAGCGCCGCGGTCCTCTTCGTCGACGACGAGGACCATATCCGCCACGCCGTGAAGCAGGGCCTCGAGCTGGCCGGCATGGCGGTCGAGTGCTTCGAGCGCCCCGAGCCGATCCTGGAGCGCCTGTCCCGCGGCTTCTACGGCGTCGTGGTCAGCGACATCAAGATGCCGCGCATGGACGGCAAGGCCCTGCTGCAGCGCGCGCTGGAGATCGACAGCGCCCTGCCGGTGGTGCTGGTGACCGGCCACGGCGACGTGCCGATGGCCGTCGAGGCGATGCGCGCCGGCGCCTACGACTTCATCGAGAAGCCCTTCGACACCACGCATCTCGCCGAGGTGCTGGCCCGGGCCATCGAGAAGCGCCGGCTGGTCCTGGAGAACCGCGCGCTGCGCGACGAGCTGGGCGAGCGCACGGGGCTCGAGGCGGTGCTGGTCGGCAAGTCGGCAACGATGGAGCGGCTGCGCCAGCAGGTCGCCGCCGTCGCCGCGACCGATGCGGATGCGCTGGTGATCGGCGAGACCGGCAGCGGCAAGGAGGTGGTGGCCCGGGCGCTGCACCAGTTCGGGCCGCGCGAGGCCGGGCCCTTCGTCGCGGTCAACTGCGGCGCCCTGCCCGCCGAGATCATCGAAAGCGAGCTCTTCGGGCACGAGGCCGGCGCCTTCACCGGCGCCACCAAGCGGCGCATCGGCAAGCTGGAGCACGCTTCCGGCGGCACCGTCTTCCTCGACGAGATCGAGAGCATGCCGCTCGACCTGCAGGTCAAGCTGCTGCGGGTCCTGGAGGAGCGCAGCGTCGTGCGCCTCGGCTCGAACGCCTCGCTGCCGCTCGATCTGCGCTTCGTCGCGGCGACCAAGCTCGACCTGGGGCAGGCCAGCCAGGAGGGCCGCTTCCGCGCCGACCTGCACTATCGCCTCAACGTCGTGTCCCTCAAGGTGCCCAGCCTGCGGCAGCGCAAGGAGGACATGGAGCTGCTGTTCCATCACCTGGCCCGCGAGGCGCGGGCGCGCTACCGCAAGGAGATCCCGCCGGTCGAGCCCGGCGAGCTGGCCGCGCTGACGGCCCACGACTGGCCGGGCAACGTCCGCGAGCTGCGCAACGCCGTCGACCGTTTCGTCCTCGGCCTCGGCGCGCTCGAGCCCACGCCCGGCGGCGCGCCAGCGGCCGAAGGCCGGCCGGACGGCGACTTCTTCGGCCGCATGGAGGACTTCGAGAAGAGCCTGCTGAGCCAGGCGTTGACCCGCAACCGCGGCAACCTCAAGGCGACCTACGAGGGCCTCGGCCTGTCGCGCAAGACCCTCTACGACAAGATGCAGAGACACGGCCTGCGCCGCGAGGACTTCCTGCCCGAAGCCGATGTGTGAGCTTTCCTACACATCGGCTTAGTCCGATGTGTGGGCCCCTACCCACCGCGGCGCCTATGCGCTCCAGACAGACATCTGCTAAAGTCCTGTAATCCAGAGACATTGCGCTGACTGCCGCGGCCGGCGCCAAGCTGGCACGGGATCTGCAGTGACAGGGTCAGCCTATGGATGGCGAGGCCCTGGTCCGGCGTGGAGGTCATCTCGTCGCTCGACCGCGGGGGGTCAATAGGAAACAAGAAACCGAGGAGGATTACATGCGACTTTTGATCGCGGCCAGCGTGGCCGCCATGACGTTCGCCAGCGGCACCGCCATGGCGGCGTCGGATGCCTGCCAGGACGGCGAGACGGTCATCAAGTTCAGCCACGTCACCAACACCGACAAGCACCCGAAGGGAATCGCCGCCTCGCTCCTGGAGAAGCGCGTCAACGAGGAGATGGACGGCAAGGTCTGCATGATCGTCTTCCCGAACTCGACTCTCTACGACGACAACAAGGTGCTCGAGGCCATGCTGCTGGGCGACGTCCAGATGGCCGCGCCGTCGCTTTCCAAGTTCGAGAAGTACACCAAGAAGTTCCGGATCTTCGATCTGCCCTTCATGTTCAACGACATCGCCGCGGTCGACCGCTTCCAGAGCTCCGACGCCGGCCAGAAGCTGAAGGACTCGATGCGCCGCAAGGGCCTGCAGGGCCTGGCCTTCTGGCACAACGGCATGAAGCAGCTCTCGGCCACCAAGCCACTGCTGACGCCGGATGACGCCAAGGGCCTGAAGTTCCGCGTCCAGGCCTCCGACGTGCTGGTCGCCCAGTTCGAGGCGCTCGGCGCCAACCCGCAGAAGATGTCCTTCAAGGAGGTCTACGGCGGCCTGCAGACCAAGGTGATCGACGGCCAGGAGAACACCTGGTCGAACATCTACGGCAAGAAGTTCTTCGAGGTGCAGGACGGCATCACCGAGTCCAACCACGGCATCATCGACTACCTCGTGGTGACCTCGGTCGAGTTCTGGCAGGACCTGCCGGACGACGTCCGCGACCAGCTCGCGACGATCCTCGACGAGGTGAGCCAGGTGCGCAACGCCGAGTCCACGGCCGTCAACGAGGCCAACAAGAAGCTGATCATGGACGCCGGCACCGAGGTCCGCCAGCTCACGCCCGAGCAGCGCGGCCTCTGGGTCGATGCCATGAAGCCGGTCTGGGATCAGTTCGAGGACGACATCGGCGCCGAGCTGATCGAGGCGGCGCAAGCTGCCAACGCGATGACCAACTAAGAAGAAACCGGACCCGGCGCGGCTTGCTCCGGCGGGCCGCGCCGTTCCGCCGGCGGTCGCACAAGCGGCCGTGAGAAGAATCCCAAGGGGGGAAAGATGGCCGCCAGCAAGCTCGGGCGGATCGTCAACGAGATCGAGGAATCCTTCATCGCGATCATCCTCGGTCTGATGACGATCATCACCTTCGCCAACGTGATCGCGCGCTACGTTTTCAACAGCAACATTCTCTGGGCCCTCGAGGCGACGGTCTTCCTGTTCGCCTGGCTGATCCTGGTCGGCGTCTCCTACTGCGTGAAGATCACCGCGCACCTCGGGGTCGACGCGGTGCTGAACATCGTGCCGCCGGCCACGCGCAAGATCATGACCCTGGCCGCCCTGGGCTGCTGCCTGACCTTCACCTTGCTGCTGCTCAAGGGGAGCTGGGACTACTGGTGGCTCTTCGCCAACAAGCGCTCCTTCCTGGAAGTCAACGACGTGCCCATGCCGGCCTTTCTGCAGTTCCTGGCCGACTGGCTGAACGAAGGCGAAGCCTACGAGAAGATGCCCCGCTTCATCCCCTACTTCGCCCTGCCCCTGGGCATGGCCTTGCTGCTCTACCGCTTCGTCGAGGCCGGCTACAAGATCCTGACCGGCCGCCAGGATCTGCTGATCGCCAGCCACGAGGCCGAGGACCTGGTCGAGGAAGCCGTCGCCCAACGCGACGCCGGCGGTAGCGGCCCCGACGACCCGCCGGACGGCCCTTTTAGCGGCCCCTCCAGCGGCCAGAACCGCGGCAAGGAGGGCTGAGCCATGGATGCCTTCCTGCTCTTCTCCATGGTCATCGGCCTGCTGATCATCGGCGTGCCGATCGCCATCTCGCTCGGCCTGGCCAGCATGGTCTTCCTGCTGCTGCTGTCCGATTCCTCCCTGGCCTCGGTCGCCGGCACCTTGTTCAACGCCTTCGACGGCCACTACACCTTGCTGGCCATCCCCTTCTTCATCCTGGCCTCGGCCTTCATGTCGACCGGCGGCGTGGCCCGGCGCATCATCCGCTTCGCCATCGCCTGCGTCGGCCACTTCCAGGGCGGCCTGGCGATCGCCGGCGTCTTCGCCTGCATGCTCTTCGCGGCGCTGTCCGGCTCCTCGCCGGCCACCGTCGTGGCCATCGGCACCATCGTCATCGCCGGCATGCGCCGCGTCGGCTACACGACCGACTTCGCCGCCGGCGTGATCTGCAACGCCGGCACGCTCGGCATCCTGATCCCGCCCTCGATCGTCATGGTGGTCTACGCCGCCGCAGTCGACGTCTCGGTCGGCCGCATGTTCATGGCCGGCGTGATCCCCGGGCTGATGGCCGGCCTGATGCTGATGATCGGCATCTACGTCGTGGCCAAGGTCAGGAACCTGCCGGCCCAGGACTGGGCCGGCTGGGTCGAGGTCTTCGCCTCGATCCGCGAGGCGGCCTGGGGCCTGGCGCTGATCGTCATCATCCTGGGCGGCATCTACGGCGGCATCTTCACGCCGACCGAGGCCGCCGCCGTCGCCGCGGTCTACGCCTTCGTCATCGCCAACTTCGTCTACCGCGACATGGGGCCCTTCGCCGAGGGCCGCGGCGCGACCATGTCCATCGGTCAGAAAGTCATCGGCGTGTTCCACGCCTTCGTCCACCCGGACACCAAGAAGACGCTCTTCGAGGCGGGCAAGCTCACCATCATGCTGCTCTTCATCATCGCCAACGCGCTGATCCTGAAGCACGTGCTGACCGACGAGCAGATCCCGCAAGCGATCGCCAACTCGATGCTGAGCGCCGGCTTCGGCCCGGTCATGTTCCTGGTCATCGTCAACATCATCCTGCTGATCGGCGGCCAGTTCATGGAGCCCTCGGGCCTGATCGTCATCGTCGCGCCCCTGGTCTTCCCGATCGCCATCTCGCTCGGCATCGACCCGATTCACCTGGGCATCATCATGGTGGTGAACATGGAGATCGGCATGATCACGCCGCCGGTGGGCCTGAACCTCTTCGTCACCTCTGGCGTGGCCGGCATGTCGACCATGCGGGTGGTCCGCGCGGCCATGCCCTGGCTCGGCATCCTGTTCATCTTCCTGATCATCGTCACCTACGTGCCTTGGGTCTCGACCTGGCTGCCGACCCTGATGATGGGACCGGAGATCATCACGCAATAGGCGGCTTGACTGGAGGCGGCCGAGGGATACCCAAGACTGCCGAAACGTGCTTCCCTTCCCGAGAACAATCTCGGGACGGGAGGCCCGGCATGGCAACGAAGCGACGAGGACGCGGCTTGGCCCTGGCCCTTGCGGCCACCGCGCTGGTTTTGGCGAACGGGCCCTCACGAGCGGCCGAGTTCACGCCCGGCCTGCTCTACGACATGGGCGGCAAGTTCGATCAGTCCTTCAATCAGGCCGCCTACGACGGCGCCGAGGCCTTCAAGAAGGACAGCGGCCTCGACTATCTCGAGTTCGAGCCGGCGACGGAGGCGCAGCGCGAGCAGGCCCTGCGCAACATGGCCCGGCGCGGCGCCGAGATCATCGTCGCGGTGGGCTTCGCGCAGACCTCGGCGGTCGAGACCGTGGCCGCCGAGCTGCCCGAGGTGAAGTTCACCCTGATCGACGGCGTGGCCGAGGCGCCGAACATCCAGTCCGTCGTCTTCAAGGAGCACGAAGGCTCCTTCCTGGTCGGCATGCTGGCCGCCATGGCCTCCGAGAGCGGCAAGATCGGCTTCGTCGGCGGCCAGGACGTGCCGCTGATCCGCAAGTTCGCCTGCGGCTACGAGCAAGGCGCCAAGCATGTCGATGCCGAGGCCGAGGTGCTGGTCAACATGACCGGCAACACGCCGGCGGCCTGGAACGACCCGACCCGCGGCGGCGAGCTGGCGGTCAGCCAGTTCGACCGCGGCGCCGACGTCATCTTCGCCGCCGCCGGCAGCACCGGGCTCGGCGTCTATCAGGCCGCCAAGGACCGCGGCAAGCTGGCCATCGGCGTCGACTCCAACCAGAACCACCTGCAGCCCGGCGCCATGCTGACCTCGATGGTCAAGCGGGTCGACGTGGCGGTCGCCGAAGCCTTCACGTCGGCGATGGACGGCACCTGGGCGCCCGGCTTCAAGGTCCTGGGCCTGGCCGAGGACGGCGTCGCCTGGGCCCTCGACAAGCACAACGAGGCGCTGATCACCGACGAGATGAAGCAGGCTCTGGCGCTGGCCGAGAAGCAGATCGTCGTCGGCCAGATCGAGATCGCGGACTACATGGCCGAGAACGCCTGCGTCTATTGAGGCACCGTCCGCAGGAGATCAACGACCGTTGATGTCCTGCGAACAGGTGAAGAGCCGCAGGGTCGTAGCGCCGAAGCGGCCGCGTCAACACGTGCGGCGAGAGACCCACCGCGAGACATGGTCTTGCGTCGATTTCGCGCCGCGATATGATCATTCGCATAGGCCCCGCGAGCGCCGAACGCGCCCTGCGGGGCCGAAACCAAGGCGAAAAGCCAAGAATACCCGGGAGGAATCACGTCATGGCAGCTACGCGAAGGACCCTCGTTGCGGCTACGGCATTGTCCGCGGCGATGGCGCTCGGGGCCGGCTCGGCCCTGGCCAAGGTCGAGGGCGACACCATCATCCTCGGCTCGGCCATCTCGCTCACAGGCAAATACGCCACCAACGGCGTCCACGCCCAGAACGGCTACGAGCTGGCGGTCAAGAAGATCAACGAGACCGGCGGCGTGAAGGTCGGCGGCAAGTCCTACAAGCTCAAGGTCGTCTACTACGACGACGAGTCGACTCCGGCCCGCGGCGCGCAGCTCGCCGAGCGGCTGATCAAGCAGGACGGCGTGCAGTTCATGCTCGGCCCCTACAGCTCGGGCCTGACCAAGGCGATCGCGCCGGTCACCGAGAAGTACAAGATCCCGATGGTCGAGGCGGAAGGCGCCTCGCGCTCGCTCTTCACCCAGGGCTACAAGTATCTCTTCGCGGTGCTCTCGACCTCCGAGCAGTACCTGGCCAGCGCCATCGATCTGGCCGCCGAGATCGCCCAGAAGGAGGGGCGGAAGCCGCAAGACATCAAGATCGCCATGGCCTTCGAAAACGATCCCTTCTCGCTCGACGTGCGGGCCGGCGTGATGGACGATGCCTCCAAGTACGGCATGCAGATCGTCATCGACGACAAGCTGCCGCGCGACCTCTCCGACATGTCGGCGACCCTGACCAAGGTCAAGGCGCTCAAGCCCGACCTGCTGATCGTCTCCGGCCACTCGAAGGGCGCGGCGACGGCGGTGCGGCAGGTCAACGAGCTGAAGATCGACGTGCCGATGATGGCCATCACCCACTGCGAGGCGGCCAAGGTGACCGACAAGTTCGGGCCCGGCGCCAACGACATCCTCTGCTCGACCCAGTGGGCCGAGACGCTGTCCTACGAGGACGAGATGTTCGGCACGGCCGCCGACTACGACAAGCTCTTCAAGGAGTCCTTCGAGGGCTACACCACGGTGCCCTACCAGTCCGCCCAGGCCTCGGCTGCGGTGATGGTCTGGAAGGACGCCTTCGAGCGGGCCAACTCCTTCGACATCGAGAAGGTGCGCGACGCCATCGCGGCGACCGAGATGGACACCTTCTACGGCCCGATCAAGTTCTCGGAGGCCGGCAACAACATCGCCAAGCCGATGGTGCTGCGGCAGATCCAGGACGGGAGCTACAACGTGGTGGCGCCCTCCAAGTGGGCCTCCCATCCCGTCAACTATCCGCGGCAGGCCAGCGACTAAGGCGTCCGTCGTACTAACGGCAATCGAGATCGCGTATCGTCCCCGGCCCGCCACGGCTGGGGACGATCGCCTGTCGTCGCGTCGAAACGGCAAGAGCGTGACCGTCCATGCTCGATAACCTGTCGCTGCTGACCATCGCGCCGATCTTCAACGTCCAGCTCCTGCTGGACGGGCTCTTCATCGGCGCCATTTTCGCCCTCGCCGCCTATGGCCTGGCCCTGGTCTGGGGCGTGATGAACGTCAAGAACCTGGCCCAGGGCGACTTCGTCATCATGGGCGGCTACATCGCCTTCACGCTCGCCGAGTGGGGCCTGCACCCGATCATCGGCCTGCCGGTCGCCTTCGTGGTGATGTTCGCCTTCGGCTGGATCGTCTACGTCCTGGTGATCCGGCGGGTCATCGACCGCGACCTCTTCACCTCGCTGCTGGCGACCTTCGGCATCGCCATCGTCGTGCAGCAGGTCTTGAACCAGATCTACGGACCGGAGGTGAAGACGGCCGAGTCCGGCTTCGAGATCCGCTCGATTCTCGGCAACCAGGTGACCGTCGCCGACATCAAGCTGATCTCCTTCCTGCTGGCCGGCGGACTGGCCGCGGCGATCGTCGTCTTCATGAAGCGCAGCCGCATGGGCCAGGCGATCCGCGCCACGGCGCAGGACCCGCGCGCCGCCAAGATCATGGGCATCGACACCGACCGGGTCTATGCCTTCACCTATTCGCTGAACGCCGCGATCTGCGGCGCCGCCGGCGTGCTGATCACCATGATCTGGGTGATCCAGCCCTTCTACGGCATCACCCATTCGATCCGCTCCTTCGTGATCGTGACCGCGGCCGGCTTCGGCAACCTGCCGGGGGTGATCATGGCCGGGCTCGGGCTCGGCGTGGCGGAGCAGTACAGCGGCTTCGTGCTCGGCGCCGAGTTCCAGCAGGCGACGGTGGTCGGGCTGCTGGTCGCCGTCCTGGTCTGGCGCCAGATCCAGCAGAGCCGGATCCGCCAGGTGGTGCAATGAACGTCGAGACCCGCCGCCTCGGCCTCTACGGCCTCCTGCTCGGCGCCGGCATCTTCGCGCCCCTGGTCTTCCCGGCCTACACCTCGCAGGTCGCCGTCCTCTGGATCATGATCCTCTTCGCCCTGACCTGGGACGTGATGGGCGGCCAGATGGGCTACAACTCGCTCGGCAACATCCTCTTCTTCGGCGCCGGCATGTACATCTCGGCCGTCGTCCAGATCGGCCTCTACTACGACGTCGGCGAGTACACCTCGGCCTTCGGCGCCGTGAAGGTCGACTGGACCATGAGCCAGTACCTGACCGGGATCGCCGTCGGCCTGGTCGCCGCGGCGGTGATCTCGGCCCTGCTCGCGGTGATCTTCGGCTGGATCGTGTTCGGCCTGCGCGGGCCCTACTTCGCCATCGGCACCCTGGGCGTCGCCATCGCCGCGGGCGAGCTGGTCAGCGCCTGGGAGTGGGTCGGCGCCGGCGGCGGCATCTCCATGCCGGTCTATCCGGGCGAGCCGGACGACCGCTCGCTGATCTTCTACTTCCTCAGCCTGGCCAGCGCCGTGGCCACTTTCGTGTTCCTGCGCTGGCTCTACACGACGCGCTTCAAGCTGGCGATCAACGCCATCCGCGACGACGAGGAAAAGGCCGAGGCGATGGGCATCCACACCCTCCGCTACAAGACCGTGGCCTGGGCCGTGGCCGCCTTCTTCCTCGGCATCTCGGGCGCGATCTTCGGCAACATGATCGGCTTCATCGAGCCGCTCGAGGTCGCCTTCCCGACCGTCACCTTCGGCATCTTCATGGTCGTCATGTCGCTGCTCGGCGGCAAGGGCACGATCTGGGGCCCGGTGATCGGCGCCACCCTGTTCCACGTCATCAAGGAGGTCACCTGGACCCACCTGCTCGGCTGGCAATGGGTGGCCCTGGGGCTGCTGATCATCGTCAACGTGGTCTACTTCCAGCAGGGCCTGCTCGGCTGGGCCCAGGACAAGTGGCCCGAGCTCTTCGGCATCGTGGTCGAGGACCGCGACCGGGCCGCCGACGGCAGCGGCGGCGACGACGCCGGCGCCGCCCGGAGGGCCGCCGAATGACCCCGCAGATCGAGGTCGAGGGCGTCTCGAAGTCCTTCGGCGGCGTGCGCGCCAACCGGGAGATCTCGCTGTCGGTGCCGCAGGGCAAGATCACCGGCATGATCGGCCCGAACGGCTCCGGCAAGACCACGCTGTTCAACTCGATCGTCGGCTACCACCCGATCGACGCCGGCTCGATCCGCTTCGAGGGCCAGGAGATCTCCAAGCTGCGGGTGCCGCAGATCGCCCGGCTCGGCCTGCTGCGCACCTTCCAGCAGACCCGCATCTACTCCAAGATGGACTGCATGCAGAACATGCTGATCTCCCTGCCCCACCGCAACGCGCGCTGGGGCAGCATGTTCCAGGCCCATCCGCCCGAGGCGCGGGAGCGCGCCGAGCGGCTGCTCGAGTTCGTCGGGCTCTATGCCAAGCGCAAGCTGATCTCCGGCGACCTCTCCTTCGGCCAGCAGAAGCTGCTGGAGTTCGCCATGGCCCTGATGAACGAGCCGCGGGTGCTGCTGCTCGACGAGCCCACCGCCGGCATCAACCCGACCCTGATCAACGGCCTGATCGACCGCCTGAAGCGGGCCAACGAGGAGTTCGGCATCACCCTCTTCGTCATCGAGCACAACATGCGGGTGATCATGAACCTGGCCGAGCGGATCTACTGCCTGGCCCATGGCGAGCTGCTGGCCGAGGGCACGCCCGAAGAGATCCAGAGCGACCAGCGGGTGATCGACGCCTACCTGGGAGCCCACTGATGGCCGGGCAAAGCGACCGGCAAGAAGGAACGACACGCGCCGGCGACGGCCCGACGCGGGCCAGCGGCTACCACGTCGGCTCGGTCGAGACGGTCATCTCGGTCGAGGAGGTCAACCGCCAGGCGCAAGCGATTGCAGAGGCGGGCGTGCCGCCGGGCCGCGTCGCCGAGCTGGTCGAGGGCGAGGTTCAGGTCGAGATCAAGGACCTGCGCGCCGGCTACGGCAAGATGGAGATCCTGCACGACTTCAACCTGCAGGTCGGCAAGGGCCAGTCGCTCTGCCTGATCGGCCCGAACGGCGCCGGCAAGTCGACGATCCTGCATTCCATCTTCGGCTTCACCAACATCTTCGACGGCACCATCTCGGTCGGCGGCCGCGACGTGACGAGCATGTCCTCCAAGGACAAGCTGCGTCACGCGGGTGTCGCCTACATCCTGCAGGACAAGTCCGTCTTCCCGGCCATGACCGTGGAAGAGAACCTCTGGATGGGCGGCTACCTGATGGAGACCACGGCCCAGGCCAAGCGGAAGGCCGAGGAGATCTTCGAGAAGTATCCGCGCCTGGCCGAGCGCCGCTCCCATGCGGCCAAGGTGCTCTCAGGCGGCGAGCGCCGCCTGCTGGAGATCTCCCGCGCCCTGGTCATGGAGCCCGAGGTGCTCCTGGTCGACGAGCCCTCGATCGGCCTGGAGCCGCGCTTCATCGACATGGTCTTCGAGATCCTGCATGACTTGCAGCGCAAGGACGGCAAGACCATTGTCATGGTCGAGCAGAATGCCAAGAAGGGCCTGGAGTTCGCCGACATCGGCTACGTGCTGGTCTCCGGCAACCTGGCCATGGCCGACCGCGGCGACGCCCTGCTGCGGGACGAGCGGGTCGGGCGGCTGTTTCTGGGGGGCTGACGGGGGATCGGATCAACCAGGATGGGATGGGAACCAAGATGCGTGGATTGATGATTCGGCCGCTGGTCCTGCCGCTGGCCGCGGCCCTATGGCTCGGCTCGGCGGGGGCGGCCCTGGCCGATTGCAACCGGCAGGGCGGCACGGCCCTGGCGCCGACGGTGGTGCACTTCGACACCGACAGCACGGTGATCAAGCCCGAGTACCGGAAGGAGCTGAACGAGGTCGCCGAGCAGAACCGCGGCAACCCCAACATGAAGATCTGCATCGAGGGCCAGGCCGACAAGCAGGGCAACGCTGCCTACAACGAGAAGCTGGCGCTCCGGCGCGCCGAGGCGGTCGCGGCCTACCTCGAGAAGCAGGGCCTGCCGCGCAAGCTCTTCGACATCTCGACCCGCGGCGAGGCCTTCGGCGAGGGCCTGGTCAGCGACCTGCTGGGCAACGACGAGGCGCAGTCCGACCGCCGGGTCGAGGTCCTGGTCATCCGTTTCTGAGGCGAGAGGCGCCGACGCTGCCCAGCTTGCCGGGCCCCGGCGCCGCCGCTAGCTTGGCGGCGTCCGACGAGGACGGGTAGAGACAGCGCAGACTGGGGAAGCGAGGGCCGCCATGCATTTGACCGGAGAACAGCGGATCGCCGCGCCGCGCGAGACCGTTTGGGCGGCGCTCAACGACGCGGAGGTCCTGCAGGCCTGCATCCCCGGCTGCGAGGAGATCGAGAAGGTCTCCGACACGGAGATGAACGCCAAGGTGAAGGCCAAGGTCGGCCCGGTCGCGGCCAAGTTCCAGGGCTCGGTCACCCTCTCCGACCTCAACCCGCCGGAGAGCTACCGGATCAGCGGCGAGGGCAAGGGCGGCGCGGCCGGCTTCGCCAAGGGCGGCGCGACCGTCAACCTCGCCGAGGACGGCGACGGCACCCTGCTGACCTACGAGGTCGACGCCCAGGTCGGCGGCAAGCTCGCCCAGATCGGCAGCCGCCTGATCGACGGCACCGCCAAGAAGCTCGCCGGCGACTTCTTCGCCAACCTCGAAGAGCATGTCGCCCAGCCGGCCGCTGAAGAAGCCGAAGACGCCGCGCCCCAGGCCGAGGCGGCCGTTGCAGCGGCTGCCGCCGCGAGCCACGGCGCCGGCGCCCAGGCGGAGCACGCCGACGACCACGGCGGCCACCACGGCCCGCCCGAGCCGATCGACGACCCCAACGTCGGCGCCGGCGTCAAGACCGGCGTCTGGGTGACGGGCCTGATCGTCGTCGTCATTCTGCTGCTCTTCATCTTCGGGCTCGGCGGGGGTGGCGGGGCGCCGCAGTAACTCCAAAGCTCGATGAGCTCGACACATCGAGCTTTTGCATCAGTCATCCTCGGGCTTGACGAATTTCAAAGTCACATTCGACGCTGACTTCCGGGGCTGCGCTCCTGTCCTTTCCTTGGATTGACCCGGAGAGCCGAGAGTAGAGTCCGCCGCATGGCCCTGACCCCGCGCGACCTCTTGCTGGCGATCCTTGCGGCCTTCGTGTGGGGCGCCACCTTCCCGGTCTCGGCCATCGCGCTCGAGGCGACGCCGCCGATCTTCTTCGCCTTCCTCAGGTTTCTCTGCGCGGCGGCCTTCGTCCTGGTGATCCCGCGCCCGGCCGTGCCCTGGCCGAAGCTCCTGCTGCTCGGCAGCTTCCTCGGCGCGGGTCAGTACGGCTTCATGTTCGTCTCGATGACCCAGGGGATCTCGGCCAGCCTCGCGTCGCTGCTCGTCCACACCCAGGCCTTCTTCACCATCCTGATCGCCATGCTGGTGTTCTCGGAGAGGCTCCACCTTCGGCAGGTGGGCGCCCTTGCCTTGGCCTTGGCCGGCCTCGCCTGCCTGGTCGCCGACCGGGCCGACGGCGGCGGCCTCCTCGGACTGGCCCTGATCCTGATCGCCGCTCTCTGCGGCGCATCGGGCAACAACCTCCTGAAGTCCCTCGGCAAGGTCGACACCTTGGGCGTGGCGGTCTGGATGAGCCTGGCCGCGCCGCTACCGCTTCTCGCTCTGTCCTTGGTCTTCGAATCCCGGGGCTCGGTCGCCAACCTTGTCGCCACGATCACCTGGGAGGTCGTCGGCGCCGTCGCCTACTCGGCCCTGCTCGCGACCCTCTTGGGCTTCGCGATCTGGGGCCGCCTGCTCGCCACCTACTCGGCCGCGGCGGTCGCGCCCCTCTTCCTGCTCGTGCCGGTGTTCGGCATCGCCCTCTCGGCCCTGACGCTCGGCGAGCGGCTAACGGGGCTGCAGATCGCCGGGGCGCTGCTCATCTTCGTCGGGCTGGCCCTGACCGTCTCGCCGCGGCGGGCCATCGACGCTCGATAGCCCTGCCGAACGGAGTCTTGGCCGGGAGCCCGCGCCGCGAGCCCCCGGCAACCTCAGAAGATCACTTGGTCAGTTCGGTCCAGATGGCCGTGTGGATGTCGTTGACCTCTTTCGGGCAGGCCGCGAGGAAGACTCCCTTGTCCTTGTACTCGTCCGGAATCTGGATCTCGACCGCATCCTTCATGTCTTCCGGCATGTACTTCTCAGACCCGTCGATGCCGTTGGCGTAGCGCGCGAAGGCCGAGATCATGGCCGCGTTCTCCGGGTCCATGATGAAGTTCTGGAACAGCTTGGCGTTCTCGACGTTCTTGGCGTCCTTGAGCACGACCACGGAGTCCATCCAGAGCGGGAAGCCCTCGCGCGGGTAGCCGAACTTGATCGAGGGCTTGGCGAGGCGCGCGCGGAAGGCCGCGCCGTTCCAGTAGGCGGCCGCGGAGAAGTCGCCGCGCGGCATCTTCTCGACCAGGCCGTAGTCCATCGACAGCCACTTCGGCTTGGCCGCGACCAAGACGTCGCGGGCCTTCTTCAGCGCTACCTTGTCGGCTGTGCAGGGCTCGCTGCCGACGTAGAGCAGCGTCAGGCCCATGATGTCGCTCATCTCGGGTGCGACGTTGATCTTGCCGACCAGCTCTTCAGGCGGATCGAGGAACACGGCCGAGGTGTTGATGTCGCCGCCGTAGACGTCCGTGTCGACCACCATGCCGACGCTGCCCCACTGCCAGGGCGCGCTGTATTGCCGGCCCGGGTCCCAGGGCGGATCGCGCCATTCCTTGGCGACGTGCTTGAAGTTCTCCATCTGGTCGACCCGGGTGTTCATCGCCAGGCCTTCCTCGATGAAGATCTTGACGAAGTTCGCCGAGGGCACCGCCATGTCGAAGCCGTGGCCGCCCGCCTTGACCTTGGCCAGCGCGGTCGAGTTGGAATCGTAGTCGGTGATCGTGACCTTGATGCCGTGGGTCTCTTCGAACTTCTTGATGAGGTCCGGGCTGGTGTAGTTGCCCCAGTTGTAGAGGTTCAACTCGCCTGCCGCCTGGGCACCGCCGGCCGCAACCAGCAGGGCCGCCGCGACGAGCGACGGGATGAACGTCCGCTTCATGCCTTGCCTCCTTTTAGACTGGATAGCGCCATTCTAGGCGCGTTTGCGGGAAATCAGGAAGAAGAGTGAGACGATCAACATCGAGATGGCCAGCAGGGCCGTCGAGATGGCGTTGATCTCCGGCGTGATGATGCGCCGGAGCTGGCCGAGCATGTAGGTCGGCAAGGTCTCCTGGCCGGCCGACTTGACGAACTCGGTGATCACCACGTCGTCCAGCGAGATGACGAAGGCGAGCATCGCGCCGGCCAGGATGCCGGGCCAGAGCAGCGGCAGGGTGACCCGCCGGAAGGTCATCCAGGGCGTCGCGTAGAGGTCGGCCGCCGCCCTCTCCAAGGTCAGGTCCATGCCCTCGAGGCGGGCGCGGATCGGCAGATAGGCGAAGGGAATGCAGAAGGCCGTGTGGGCGACGACCAGGTAGACCATGCCTTGGATGCCGGTCGCGACCTTGATGATGGCGAAGAGGATCAGCAGCGCCACGGCGGTGACGATCTCCGGCACCATCAGCGGCTGGTTGATCATCGCGTAGATCGCCGTCAGGCCGCGGAAGGGCCGCGTACGGGTGGTGCCGAGCGCCGCCATGGTGGCCAGCAGGGTCGAGAAGAAAGACGCCAGGCTCGCCAGGATCAGCGAGCGCAGGGCCGCATCCTGCACCGCCTCGTTGTGCCAAGCGGAGACGTACCACTGCAGGGAGAAGCCCTCCCAGATGGAAATGTGCTTGCCCGCGTTGAAGGAATAGACGACCAGGGTGATGATCGGCGCATAGAGCAGCAGGAAGCAGATGATCGCGATGGTCGTGAAGCCCGGCTGGCGCCGCAGCGAGAAGCTCGAGCGCTTGCCTGCCCGGCCGGTGGCGGCCCCGCCGGCGGTCTGGACGCTCATGTCCGCGCCTCCTCGCCGCGCTGCACCGTGCGCACGTAGACGATCAGCGCGACCATGACGATCGCCAGCAAGGTGATCGAGAGCGCCGCGCCGAGCGGCCAGTTGCGCCCGGCGCCGTACTGCAGCTCGATCAGGTTGCCGAGCATCATCTTCTTGCCGCCGCCCAGCACGCGCGGCGTCACGAAGGCGCCGAGCGCCGGGATGAAGACCAGGATCGAGCCGGCGACGATGCCCGGCTTGGCCAGGGGCACGATGACCCGGCGCAGCACCCGGAAGGGCGTGGCGTAGAGGTCGTAGGCGGCCTCGACCAGCCTGAAGTCGAGCCGCTCCATCGAGGCGTAGAGCGGCAGCACCATGAGCGGCAGGTAGACGTAGGCCATGCCGACCAGGATCGCGAAGTCGCTGTAGAGCATCTGGATCGGCTCGTCGATCAGGCCCAGCGCCATCAGGCCGGTGTTGACGAAGCCCTCGTTGCGGATCAGCTCGAGGATCGCGAAGGTCCGGATCAGCAGGTTGGTCCAGAAGGGAATGGTGATCAGGAACAGCCAGATGTTGCGGCTGCTCGGCGGCCGGGTCGCGATGAAGTAGGCGGTCGGAAAGCCGAAGACCAGGGTCACCAGGGTGGTCAGGAAGGCCAGCCGGACCGAGCGCCAGAGGATCGAGACATGGGCGTCGGCGATCGAGATCGTGCCGTCGAAGATGTCGCGCTGCAGGACCACGTTGGTCCAGGCCTCGCCGGAGAACCGCCAGACGACGCCCGTGTATTCGCCGGCCTCGAGGAAGGAATAGACCAGGACGATGAGCAGCGGGCCGGAGGCGGCGCAGAACAGCACGAAGAGGGCCGGCGCGCAGAGCAGCCACTTGCGCTGAACCTCGCGCCGGCGCTCGCGCTCGATCGCGTCGCGTGCCTCGGGGTTGTCGAGGGCGACGCTGGCCATGTCAGTCCCGCAAGACCTGCAGCGCGTCGGCGGTGAAGGCGATGCCGACCGCCTCGCCGACCTGGTGCGCCTCGGCCCGGTCGCGCAGGTTCTGGCTGCGCACGACGAAGCCGCCGCCGGACGGCAGGGCGATGTGATAGTGGGTGTCCGTGCCGAGGTAGACGATGTTCTCGAGCGTCCCCTCGATCTCCGCCTCGGCGGCACCGGGCGCGGCGAGGCGCGCATGCTCCGGCCGGACGGCGACCGTCACCCGGCCGCTCGGCGCCAGGCCGGCCGGCAGGTCGGCGGCGATCTCGCGCCCCGAGGCCAGGCGGACCGTCGCCCGGCGCCCCTCGGCGGAGAGCACCTCGGCCTCCAGGAAATTGGTGTCGCCGATGAAGTCGGCGACGAAGCGCTCGGCCGGGTGGTCGTAGATCTCGCGCGGGCTGCCGACCTGCAGGACCTTGCCGCGGTTCATGACCGCGATGCGGTCGGACATGGTCAGCGCCTCGTCCTGGTCGTGGGTGACGAAGATGAAGGTCACGCCGATCTCGTGCTGCAGGCGCTTGAGCTCGATCTGCATGTCCTTGCGCAGCTTGTAGTCGAGCGCCGAGAGCGGCTCGTCGAGCAGCAGCACCTTGGGCCGCGGCGCCAGCGCCCGGGCCAGGGCGACGCGCTGCTGCTGGCCGCCGGAGATCTGCTCGGTCCGCCGGTCGCGCAGCTCGGCCATGCGCACCAGCGCCAGCATCGAGGCCACGGTCTCCTCGACCTCCGCCCGGGGCCGGCCGAGCATCTCCAGGCCGAAGGCGATGTTCTGGGCGACGGTCATGTGCGGGAAGAGCGCGTAGCTCTGGAACACCGTGTTGACCGAGCGCCGGTAGGGCGGCAGGTGCGAGATGTCCTGGCCCTCGAGCAGGATGGTGCCGGCGCTCGGCTGGTCGAAGCCGGCGATCAGCCGCAGCAGCGTGGTCTTGCCGCAGCCCGAGGGCCCGAGCAGGGTGAAGAACTCGTTCTCGCGGATCTCGACGGAGACGTCGTCGAGCGCCCGCAGGGCGGCCTCGCCTTCCCCGAAGATCTTGGTGACCCCGCGCGCCGAGATCGCGGGGGCGGCGCCCCGCTCGGCGTCTCCGACGGCGCCTTCGACCGGCCGGCTCTGCTCGTTGATCGCTAAACCCCCGCCCCGCTTGGTCCCCGGCCTCTATCTAAGGGGGTCGCGGCGGCCCCTGGCAAGGGCGGAGAGCCCGATTTCAGGTCTCTACCAGTGCTTGCAGAGCCGCCGGGCGGTCCTCTTCGGCCCGATCCCGCGCCCTGCCGACGACCGGAAGGTCGTAGCTCGGCAGGCGGTCCCGCAAGAAGGAGAAGCGCGAGCGGGCGTAGGCGACCTCGTCGAGGTCGAGCGTGAAGAGCTGGAAGACCTCGTCGTGGTCGGACAGCAGGGTCGGCTCTCGGTCGCCGTCGACCCAGGGCGGGCAGAAGATCGAGCTGCCGTAGCAGGCGCCGGCGCGGTTGAGGCTCAGCAGGAAGACCTGGTTCTCGACCGCGCGGCTGACCGCGAACTGATGCCAGCTATAGAACGAGGGGTCCCGGTAGTAGGCGCCGGAGTGCAGGATGACGTTGACCCCCTGCTCGACCGCCAGGGTGCGCGCCAGCTCCGGGATGCGGATGTCGTAGCAGATGATCGGGGCGAGGCGGAATCCCCCGATCTCGAAGACGAAGAGGTGTCCGCCGACCTTGAAGTAGTCCTTTTCCATCGAGGCGCCGTACTGGGCGAGGTGCAGCTTGTCGTAGTGCCCGAGCAGCGCGCCCGATGGCGCCACGACCGCGTGCGCGATGTGGAACCCGCCGTCGCCGCGGCGCGGGAAGCCGTAGGCCAGGTGGGTGCCGAACTCCCGCGCGAGGGCGCGCCAGGCCTCGAACGAAGGGCCGTCGAGCGGCTCCGCCAGGTCGTCCAGCCTGTCGAAGGCCGCGCGGCCATAGTCGATGCTCGACAGCTCCGGCAGCACGACCAGATCCACCGGCCCGCTTGACGAGAGCGCCCGGCGCAGCCGCTCGGCGGCATCACGCAGATGGGCGTCCCGGTCCTCGGCCCGGGCCGTCGCCGGCACCGCCAACTGGCAGGCGAGGACGCGCAGGGACTCCGGAGCCGCGTCCCGGGTCACGGCTCCTGCCCCTCGTCCCAGTATTCCCCGAGGCTGCGGCGGTCCGCTTCGATCCTCTCGATCCTCTCGATAGCCGACTTGTCGCCGCCGATCATATAGAAGCCGACCAGCATCTCGATGATCGCGGTCGCGCCGACGTAGGACTCGAAGAAGGAAGGGCTCTCGACGGGCGCGAGCAGGACCCGGTCGACCTGCGCCGCAAGCGGCGAAGCCCGGCTGTCGGTGATGCCGATGACCAGCGCGCCGCGCTCCCGGGCCAGCTTGGCCACCTGCACCGTGCCGCGCGCGCAAGGCCTGATCGCCAGACAGATCAGCGCGTCGCGCTCGTCCAGATCGACCAGGTCGTCGCCGAGGACCGCGCCGTCCCGGCCGACCGTGCTGACGTCGGGCGTGGCCATGCCGCCGATGTAGTGCAGGTAGCTGATGAAGGGCCGCGAGCCCTGCATGCCGACGAGGTAGATCCGCCGGCGGCGGTGCAGCTCCTCCGCCACGCCGGCGATCAGCGCGGCGTCGATCTTGTCGAACACGCCCTTGACGTTGCCGACGGCGGCATCCCGGAAGGCGGCCCAGGTCGCCTCGGCGCCCTGGGCTTCGCCGGCCGACAGCAGATTGGAGGCCCGCTCCGGATAGCCGATCGTGCCGCCGGCCTGAACGCGCTTGCGATAGACGTCGCGCAGCTCGCCGTAGGTGGTGAAGCCGATCTCCTTGGCCAGCCGGTCGAAGTTCGGCAGCGGCACCTGCGCGTTCGCGGCGACCTTCCTCATGGAGAGGGTCGCGACGTCGCCGGGGTTTTCGAGCAGATAGGCGGCGGCCCGTCTGAGCTGCGGCGGCAAATCGACCTGCACTCTGGTCAGGCGATCCTGGACGGCTTCGAACTGATCCATTCCGCTGCCCGTGGAGACCAACGGCGAAACGAGCGGTTTCGATGCACTCTGTTACGCAGGATTCGGGCGGCGCGCCAGCGCGACGCGCCGCCCCGCTCGAATCGTCAGTTCGCCGCCAGCCAGGCGTCGAACTGTTCGTGAAGCTGGTCGCCGTAGTCGGACCAGAAGGTCGCGCTCTGCCGGATCCCCTTGTCGAAGTTCGCTTCGGCGGTCGGCAGATGGCCTTTCATGTCGTCGGCGACCAGCGCCACGCCGGAAGCGCGCGCGGGCCCGTAGGAGATGTAGTTGGTCAGGTCGGCCAGGCGCTGCGGCGAGGTCGCGAAGCGGATGTACTCGATCGCCCGGTCGCGGTTCGGCGTGCCCCGGGGCACGATGAAGGCGCCGTAGTCCCAGACCTGGCCGTCCCAGACGATCTCGAAGGGCTGCCCCTCCTTGACGATCGCGTTGAACAGCCGGCCGTTGTAGGCCGAGGTCATGGCGACCTCGCCGTCGGCCAGGAGCTGCGGCGGCTGGGCGCCGGCTTCCCACCAGACCGTGTTGTCCTTGACCCGGTCGAGCACCGCGAAGGCGCGCTCGACGCCCTCGGGCTCGGCCAGCACGTCGTAGATCTCGTCGAGCGCCACGCCGTCGGCCATCAGGGCCCACTCCAGGTTGGCCTTCGGGCTCTTCCGCAGGCCGCGCTTGCCGGGGAAGCCCTCGACGTCGAAGAGATCGGCGATCTTGGTCGGGCCGCCGTCGGGAAAGGCCTGCTTGTCGAAGGCGTAGACGTTGGCCCAGACGTAGTTCGCCACGCCGCATTCATGCAGCGCGTCGTCGAAGAAATCGGTCTCGGGCTTGCTGCCGTCCGCGCCGGGCGCCAGCTTGGAGGTCGGGATCACCTCCAGCAGCCCCTCGACGCAGCCGAGCTCGGCGTCGGTCATCTCGGCGTCGAGGACGTCCCAGGTGACCTTGCCGGACTCGATCTGCGCCTTCACCTGCGCCAGGCCGCCGTTGTAGACCTCGGCCAGGATCTTGACGCCCGTCTCGGCGGTGAAGGGCTTGTCGAAGGCCTCGGCCTCGGCCGCGCTCAGGGCGCCGCCCCAGCCGACCACCGTCAGTTGCTCGGCCTGGCTGCTTCCGGCCCCGTTGGCGACGAGGAGCAAGCTAAGCGCGACGCCGCCGAGGCAGCTCGCGTATCCGGTTTTCCTCATGTCTGCTCTCCCTGCTGCGGTCTGTTCCACCGTCTCCGCGGTCCGATCGGGTCTCGGATCTCCAGGCAGCGAGACGCGATCGCCACTGGCACCAGGGTGCCGCTTCATGGACAATTGTTCAAGATTTTTTCTCTATCTGATCATTTGTTCCATTTCGCTTTGACCGAGTCCCGATGGGGCGGCTTCGCGTCGGCCCCGCTATCGACCAATTGCATCGGGCCTCTTGCATTGGTTAATGTACGGCCAAGCCTTAGGGCAGGCCGGCTTCGAGCCTGGGCCGGCGGATAAGAGACATGCCAGGGAGGAGCGGAGGTCCGAACAGGTCTTCGCTGAGTCTCGGTTTCTGGAGGGACAATCGAAAGGCGCCCCGGCCCGGGGCCGCCACTACCTCCGGTGACGCCTGAGACCCTTCTGGACCCTGCCGCGGATCGTCCCGGGCAGGGCCAGCTCCGACAATCGGCATGAACGGAACGAAGCGGGTTCGGCAGACCGCTCGGCTCAGCGCCGCGGCCCGGCCGACGCCAAGGAGGGAGAGCGATCGATGCCCACCGTCTCGATGACCGTCAACGGCAGTCACGTCACCAAGGAAGTCGAAGGCCGCACCTTGCTGGTCGATTTCCTGCGCCAGCAGCTCAGCCTGACCGGCACGCACGTCGGCTGCGACACCAGCCAGTGCGGCGCCTGCGTCGTCCACCTCAACGGCAAGTCGGTCAAGTCCTGCACGCTGCTGGCCTGCCAGGCCGAGGGTGCCGAGGTCACCACCATCGAGGGCCTCGCCAGCGACGGCGAGCTGCACCCCATGCAGGCGGCCTTCAAGGAGCATCACGCCCTGCAGTGCGGCTTCTGCACGCCCGGCATGATCATGAGCGCGGTCGATCTGCTGCAGAACAACGCCTCGCCGAGCGAGACCGAGATCCGCGAATGGCTGGAAGGCAACTTCTGCCGCTGCACCGGCTATCACAACATCGTCAAGGCCGTGCAGGCCGCCAGCCAGGGGAGCTGAGAGCATGCCCGAGGGAACCGGAATCGGCGCCGCCGTCCGGCGCAAGGAAGACCAGCGCTTCATTACCGGCAAGGGCCGCTACACCGACGACATCGACCGGCCGGGCCAGGTCTACGCCCACTTCCTGCGCTCGCCCCACGCCCACGCCACGGTCAAGTCGATCGACAGCTCGGCCGCCGAAGCCTGCCCGGGCGTGATCGCGGTCTTCACCGGCAAGGACATGGAGGCCGACGGCGTCGGCTCCCTGCCCTGCGGCTGGACCGTCACCGACAAGCACGGCGAGCCGCACAAGGCGCCGCCGCACTTCCCGCTGGTGCGCGACAAGGTGCGCTACGTCGGCGACCATGTCGCGATGGTCATCGCCGAGACCCTGGCCCAGGCGGTCGACGCCGCCGAGCGGATCGAGGTCGACTACGAGGAGCTGCCGGCCAACGTCGACGGCACCAAGGCGCCGGACAGCGGCACGCCGCAGGTCCACGAGGAGGCGCCCGCGAACCTCTGCTATGACTGGGAGCTCGGCGACCAGGCCGCGGTCGACGCGGCGATCGCCGGCGCCCACCACGTCACCAAGGTCAAGCTGGTCAACAACCGCCTGATCCCGAACGCCATCGAGCCGCGCGCGGCGATCGGCGAGTACGATTCCGGGACCGACAGCTACACGCTCTACTCGACCAGCCAGAACCCGCATCTGCTGCGCCTGATCCTCTGCGCCTTCGTGCTCGGCCTGCCCGAGACCAAGGTACGGGTGATCGCCCCCGACGTCGGCGGCGGCTTCGGCTCGAAGATCTACTGCTATGCCGAGGAGACGGCCTGCACCTGGGCGGCGCGCAAGGTCGAGCGCCCGGTCAAGTGGACGGCGGCGCGCTCGGAGTCCTTCCTGGCCGACGCCCACGGCCGCGACCACGTCACCCACGCCGAGCTGGCGATGGACGAGAACGGCAAGTTCCTGGCCATGAAGGTCGAGACCAACGCCAACCTGGGCGCCTATCTCTCGAACTTCGCGACCTGCGTCCCGACCTACCTCTACGCGACCTTGCTCGCCGGGCAGTACACGACCCCGGTGATCTACTGCAACGTCAAGGCGGTCTTCACCAACACCGCGCCGGTCGACGCCTACCGCGGCGCCGGCCGCCCGGAGGCGACCTACGTGGTCGAGCGCCTGGTCGAGCGGGCCGCGCGCGAGATGGGCATCGACCCGGCCGAGCTGCGCAAGCGCAACTTCGTGCCGGACGACGCCTTCCCCTACCAGACGCCGGTCGCCCTGACCTACGATTCCGGGCAGTACGGCCTGGCCATGGACGAGGCCCTGAAGCTCGCCGACTACGCCGGCTACGCGGCCCGCAAGCAGGACAGCCAGTCGCGCGGCAAGCTGCGTGGCATCGGCTTCTCGGCCTACATCGAGGCCTGCGGCATCGCGCCCTCGGCCGTCGTCGGCTCGCTCGGCGCCGGCGTCGGGCTCTGGGAGTCGGCTTGCGTGCGCTTCAACGCCACCGGCACGGTGTCGGTCTTCACCGGCAGCCACAGCCACGGCCAGGGCCATGAGACGACCTTCTCGCAGCTCGTCTCCGATACCCTCGGCATCCCGCTCGAGAACGTCGAGATCGTCCACGGCGACACCGGGGCGATCCCCATGGGCATGGGCACCTACGGCTCGCGCTCGCTGGCGGTCGGCGGCTCGGCGATCAGCAAGGCCTGCGACAAGATCATCGAGAAGGGCAAGCAGATCGCCGCCCACCTGATGGAGGCCTCGGTCGACGACGTCGAGTTCGAGGCCGGCAACTTCGTGGTCAAGGGCACCGACAAGAGCAAGGCCATGGGCGAGGTCGCCTTCGCCGCCTACGTGCCGCACAACTATCCGGAAGACCTCGAGCCGGGCCTGGAGGAGAACGCCTTCTACGACCCGGCCAACTTCACCTATCCGGCGGGCACCCACATCGCCGAGGTCGAGATCGATCCCGACACCGGCGTGACCGAGATCGTCAACTGGGTCGCGGTCGACGACTTCGGCAAGGTGGTCAACCCGATGATCGTCGAGGGCCAGGTCCACGGCGGCATCGCCCAGGGCGTCGGCCAGGCGCTGCTGGAGGGCTGCGTCTACGACCCGGGCAGCGGCCAGCTCATCACCGGCTCCTACATGGACTACACCATGCCGCGGGCCGGCGACCTGCCGAGCTTCAAGGTCGGCATGACCGAGACGCCCTGCCCGCACAACCCGCTGGGCGTGAAGGGCTGCGGCGAGGCCGGCGCGATCGCGGCGCCGGCGGCGCTGATGAACGCCATCACCGACGCCTTGGGGGTCGAGATCGACATGCCGGCGAATGCCGAGAAGGTCTGGCGCGCGGCCCAGAGCCAGCGCGCGGCGGCCGAGTAAGGGGGAGCACCAAGATGTACAACTTCAACTATCACCGGCCGCTCTCCGTCGACGAGGCGGTCGCCCTGGCCGGCGGCGCGCCCGAGGGCCGCTTGCTGGCCGGCGGTCAGACGCTGATCCCGACGCTCAAGCAGCGCCTGGCCAACCCGACCGACCTGATCGACCTCGGCGAGATCGCCGAGCTCAAGCAGCTCTCGACGGAAGCCGACGGCGGCACCCT
Source organism: Kiloniellales bacterium (assembly GCA_028280455.1). GTDB lineage: Bacteria > Pseudomonadota > Alphaproteobacteria > Kiloniellales > JAKSDN01 > JANQLT01. The sequence goes on along the minus strand of JANQLT010000074.1, from coordinate 26,729 downwards.
GGTGGTCGGCGCCATGTGCAGCCACGCCAGCGTCGCCGCCAGCGACATGGTGCGCGCCGCGATCCCCGCCCTGGCCCACCTGGCCGACGGCATCGGCGACGCCCAGGTGCGCAACCTCGGCACCATCGGCGGCTCGATCGCCAACAACGATCCGGCCGCCGACTATCCGGCGGCCCTGGTCGGCCTGGGGGCGAGCGTGCGCAGCAACCACCGGGAGATCGCCGCGGAGGAGTTCTTCACCGGCATGTTCGAGACCGCCCTGGAGCCGGCCGAGGTGATCAGCAGCGTCGCCTTCCCGGTGCCGAGCAAGGCCGGCTACGCCAAGTTCGCCAACCCGGCCTCGCGCTACGCCATCGTCGGCGTCTTCGTGAGCCAAGGCGGCGACGGCGTGCGCGTGGCGGTGACCGGCGCGGGCCCGAGCGTGTTCCGCGTGCCGGCCATGGAGCAGGCCCTGGCAAGCAACTTCTCGGCCGATGCCCTCGAGGGCATCGCCGTCGATGCCGGCGCGCTCAACGCCGACCTCCACGCCAGCGCCGAGTACCGCGCCCATCTGGTCGGCGTGATGGCCAAGCGGGCGGTCGCCGCCGCGGGCTGACCGCCGGATTTCTGGCAGGCGGGCGAACTCAGTGCGAGCGGCCAGCCTCACCCTTCGTCAGGCTCAGGGTGAGGGAGAGCGTTATCAATTGTCTCACCTCACCCTGAGCCTGACGAAGGGTGAGCCTGACGAAGGGTGAGGCTGGCCGCCGAGCTGTCGGGAAACGAGTGAGCCGCGCCTCTAACGGGGCGCCGCCTACTGGGCTGCGGGCGCGCTCGACAGGCGGTAGCGCTTGGCCTCGGGGTGCACCTCGCCGTTCGGCAACTTGATCGTCAGCGACACCTCCAGATCGTCGACAGTGCCTTGGCCGAGCAAGGCATCGATCGGCAGGGACAGCCGGCCGCTGGCGAGCGGCGCGATCGCCTTCTCCTGGCCGCCGGTCGCCGGGTTGCGGATCAGGACCTCCACCACGTAGCTCTGCCGGGTCATGGCTTCCCAGGTGACGACGAGCTGCCGGGCGGCGCCGGCCGCCGCGTCGCTCACGCCGACTCGCGCGTTGCTGAGGAACCGGAAGGGCTCGCCCTTCGGCACGACCCGGAAGAGGATCTGCGGCACGTCGCCCTCCATGGTCAGGCCCGTCCTGACCAGGGAGTTGCCGACGAGGCTGTTGCCGGTGATCAGCGAGGCCGGGTCGCGCGAGGCCACGAAATTCGCGATCAGCAGGTTCACGCCCCTTAGGGTCTGCGGAATCTCGTCGTAGGGCAGCGTGAGCTTGATGTAGCCCCTCGGCCCGAAATAGACCCGGATCGGCTTGATCACGCGGAAGGTGCGCTGGAAGCGCCGCTGCGCTTCGGTCAGGGCCGCTTCGCTGTTGAGGTCGAAGGTCCCGGGCGGCGCGCGCGTGGTGTCGATGGCCTGCCAGGAGCCCCGCACCCGGCCGGTCCCGGTGTACCAGATCTCCAGACAGAACTCGCCCCTGTCCCGGTTCTCGTCGGTGATGATGACGTTCTTCACCAGAGGCCGGCCCGGCTCGACCGCGGTCAGCTTCATGCGCGTGATGGTCAGCGCCTTGCCGGCACTCGAGCCGCCGAGCATGCGGAAATTGACCTGCACGAAGAAGGGCACGTTGGCGCCGTTGCCGAGATCGACGCCGGCTTCGGGGATGAGCTGGATGACGAAGAAGAACAGCGCGTTGGACGGGTTTTGGTTCAACAAGGTCTGCACCTTGTTGACGATCAGCGCCGAGATTTCGATGTTGACGTCGGCGCCGTCGACGAAGCCGTTGGGCAGATTCGAGCTCGCTGCCGACTGGAAGCCGATGACCTGATTGGGTGTGCAACCGGTCACCGAGCTGAAGGTGAAGCAGAAGGTGCCGCGCCCGGCGAAGCGGAAGCGCCCGTTGCTGTTCTCGATCCGGACCAGCACCTTCATGCCGTGGCCCGCGTTGACGTTGTAGGTGTTGGGCGAGACCCGCAGCACGGCGCCGGCTTCGGGCATGGCGTAGAGGATCCCGAAGAGCGCCAGGAGCAGGCTGGCGACCAGGCTGCGCATCAGAACTCGACTCCGAAGTTCACCGTCCAGCTCATCTCGATGTTGTGCGTGGTGCCGAAGAAGAAGGTCTTATTCGTTTCCCACTGATAGAGAAAGGTGCTGGTCAGGTAGCTGTCAATCCAGGGCGCGACATCCGGCAGGAACTTGGAGAAGTCCAGGCTCGCCTGGGCGCTGTAGCGCAGCTCGCGGCTGTCGTCGTTGTCGTCGTCGGCCTTGGTGCGGAACCAGGCGATGTCGCCGCGGGCGTTGAAGTCCGGCAGGTCTTCCAGGCTGATCGTCAGGTCGGCGTCGGCGGAGGCCTCGTAGTCGACCGCCTCGTCGGCGATATCCAGATGCTCGACCACGGCGCCGAATCCGTTGGCGGAGACCGACCAGACACCGCCGTAGTAGCTGGCGCCGACACCGACGCTGTTCTCGCGCGAATCCCGGTCGCCGTTGCCGATCGACTCGTCGTTGTCGTAGGCGTGAAAGAACTCGAGGCTGGTGGAGAAGGGATCGAAGTCCCAGTCCATGACCAGGCTGTAGGTCTCGGTGCTCTCGTTGATGATCGAGCTGGGGCTGAAGAACAGGCCCGGCGTCTGGATCAGCTCCTGACCGTTGGTGCCCTTCACCTGCCAGCGCTCGACCTCGAAGGAGATGCTGCTGGGAATCGCCTGACAGGCCAGGCAGGTCTCGCCGCCCTGCGGCTCGCCGAAGCCCTCGCGGTAGTCCTCGAGGTCCAGCTCGACCCGGCCCAGCTCGGTGATCTCGTGGGTCTTCTGGGCGCCCCTGAAGCCCTCGATGTTGGTGTCGAAGGATTCGCGCTCGATGCCGATGGTGATCGGGTCGAAGGACAGTGTGGCGCCGGCCAGGTAGGTGCGGCGGTCCGGCGCGACGTAGGTCTCGACGGAGCGGTAGAAGGGGCCGATCCGGCTGTACTCGCCGAAGACGTCGATCTGTAGCCGCTCGCCGTCCCAGACCCGCGCGTCGATGCGGTGGCGCTCGGCGTTGTCCTCTTCGCTGTCCACCTCGATGACGTCGAAGGTCGTGAAGTCGGTGACGCCCAGATTGAAGTCCGAGGGGTTGGCGTAGTTCGACCAGGCGAAGTCCGTCGAGACCACGATGCGCTCGTTGAACAGGCCGAGGGTGGCGCCGGTGCCCCAGATCTCGGCGCGCTCGCCGACCGCCGTGCCGCCGTCGAAGAAGCCGAGCTCCTCCGGCCGCTCGACCTGGTAGTAGCTGCCGCGGGTGGTCAGGGAGACGTAGTCGTCCCGCCAGAGCGTCAGGTCGAGGCTGCCGGCGGCGCGGTTGTTCTTGGGATCGTCGATGCCCGCCAGGTTGCGCGCGCCGGCGATGTCGTTGCCGTAGGAATAGCCGCCGGTGATCTTGATCCGCTCGTCGAACAGGAAGACCTGCCCGGAGAAGCCGCGGGACGAGAAGCCCTCGTTGAACAGCGGCGAGTTGCCCTCCAGGTAGGCGTCGCCGAACTCCATGTGGGCCTGGACCTGGTCGCCGCGATAGTCGAGGGCGCCGAGGATGTCGGAGATGTCCGCCCGGCCGCCGTCGTCCCGGAACTGCTTGAAGTCCTGCGTGGTGTGCAGGCCTTCGGCGCGCAGCGACAGGCTCCAGTCGTCGATCCCCAGCTCGAGCGAGCCGCCGGCCACCGCGTCGGAGTCGCCCCTGAAGGAGTCGAACATGTCCGGCGGCCGGTCCGGCTCGATGTCGGCGAAGAAGGTGCCGTAGGGGTCGATCTGGCCGTAGACGTCGACCTCGACGCGGTCGAGCGGCTGGTAGGGCGCCATGCGGTAGCGCTGCTCGAAGACCGCCTCGCCGCTCTCGCCGTCCGTCAGCGAGACCGTGAAGGGATCGGAGGACTCCGGGAAGGGCACGGTGACGATCGCCTGCCCGCCCTCGAAGGACACGAAGTCGCCGCCCAGGGCATCGCCGATCATGATCCGCAGCCCGCTCGGATCGCGCCCCTGCAGGTCGATCTCGATACGCGGCTCTTCGAGGACGATCGCATCATCGTCGGCCAGCAGCGGCCCGGCCCAGAGCAGGGACAGCAGGGCGACGGCCCCGGCCAAGCCCCCAGGCCGGCGCGACAGGCGCACGGACTCCGGCGCCGTCGAGTCTCGCCCTCGCCGTCTCATTCCTGAGCATCCCCCCTGCCCAGCCGCTATCTTCGGCGTCTTTGACCTTGGGCGTCAAGATTGCCTCCCTAAGGCCCTCTGATGGCTCGATCGAGCGACCTAGCCGAGCCCTCGGATCTCGCCATCCAAAGAGCCTAGCCCCGGCGGCCTGACCGGCGCATGAACAGGCAAGGCTCGCCTTTGGCTGAAGCCGCGGCGAAGATGCCCGGCAACAGCCGGAACGGCGGAACGACAGCCGGAGAGGCCGGAGAGAGACTTGCCCTGGACCCTGCTTCGCCCCCGCGTGCTGATCCTCGCGGTCATGCTCGGCGTGCTGCTGGCCGGGCTCGCCCTGGTCTGGGGCTTTCGCGGCGCGATCCTCGAGCGGGTCATCGTCGGCCAGTTGCAGGCGATGGGCCTGCCGCAGCCGCGCCTCGCGGTCACCGAGGCCGGCTTCTCGCGCCTGACCATCGAGTCCCTGCGCCTCGGCCTGGCCGACGAGGCAACGGTCGCGCGCATCGAGGTCACCTACGACGTCTTCGGCGAGGGCGCGAGCCCGGTAGAGCGGGTGCGGATCGAGCGGCCGCGCTTCCTCATCGACCTGGCAGGCGGCGGCCCGCCGCTCGGCAGCCTGCAGGCCCTGCTGTCGGACGCACCCGAGACCGAGTCGGCGCAGGACCGCGGCCCGCCGCCCTTGCCGGAGATCGAGCTGGTCGAGGGCCTGGCGATCCTGCTGACGCCCTTCGGCCCGGCCGACGTCGTCGTCGCCGGCCGCGCCAGCAGCGATGCCGAGGGCGGCCTCTCGGCGGACTTGAGCTACGAGGCGAGCGGCGGCCCGGCGCGGCTGCGCGGCCGCTTCACGGGCGGCATGGCAGCGGACGGCGCGGCCTCGGGCCGGCTCGCCATCGAGGAAGGCGCCATCGCCCTGACGGCCGACGAGACGGGGGCCGGCGGCGGCATCGACGCCGAGATCGGCGGCCTGACCGGCGAGCTCGAAGGCCTGCTGCGCGACGGCCGGCCGGAGCGGCTCGAAGGCCGCCTGGTCCTCACCGACCTGGGCCTCGAGCAGGCCCGCTTCCGCGATGCCAGCCTGACTTTCGCCCTGTCCGAAGAGACCGTGACCGCGCAGGGCCGGCTGCGCGCCACGGACGACCGGCTGCGCTCGGCCTTCCAGGCGGAGCTGCGCGATCCCTTCGGCGAGGCGGCCTTCGGGCTCGGCCTGTCGATGGCCGCCTCGGCCGACGCCGCGCTCTTCGATCTGGTCGGCCGGCCGCTGTCGGCCGGCCAGGGCCTGCTCACCCTGCAGGCCGCCGGGCGCCTGCCCGCGCCGCCGCCGGAGGCCGAGACCGGCGGCCCGCTGGCCCGCCTGCTCGGCGGCGAGGTCGCCGGCCGCTTCACCCTCGGGCTGACCCAGGTCGCCGTGCCCGAGACCCTCTCCGGGCTCGACCTGAGCGCCGAGGGCAGCCTGAGGCTCGGCGAGGGCGCGCTGACGGTCTCGCTGGAGCCCGGCGCGGCCGGCTCACTCGGCAGCATCGCGCCGGCCCGGCTCGCGTCCCTCGGCCTGCCGCCCGCCCTCGAGGCCTTGCTGGCGGAGGGCCTGCGCTTCGGCCTGGAGCCGGTCGGGCCGAGCCCCGCCGGCCTGGTCTGGCGGCCCGGCGACGGTGCCCAGGAGCTGCAGCTCGACGGCCGCCTGACCGCCGCCACACCGGCGGACGAGGGCGGCCCGCGGCTGGCGCTGGAGCTGCGGGAGGCGCTGGTCACCCTGGCCGAGGACCTGGCCTACGCCGACCTGCCGGACATCCGCCTGGTCGCCGCCGACCTGCCCCTGCCGGGCGTGCCGAGCAGCCAGGTGAGCCTGGTCGGCGGCCTGTTCGGCCAGGCCGACGAGCTCGAAGCCGAGCTGCTGCTGCGGGCGGCAAGCGATCGGCTGCGCCAGGGCGGGCTCGACCTGCGCGACCTCGACCTGCAGCTACCCCTGCGCCTGACCCTGCTGAAGGGTGCCCTGGAGGCGGGGCTCTCGGCGCCGGGCCGGATCGACGTCGCCCGCCTGTCCCACGCCTCGGGCCTGCGGCTGACCCGGCCGGCGCGGCTGACCCTCGCCGAGGGCACCCTGCTGGCCAGCCCGCCGAGCCCGGAAGGCACCGGCGGCGACCGCTTCGCCCATGACCTGCGCGGCCGGCTCGGCGCCCTGGCGCTGTCCTATGCCGGCGGCGACGGCGCGCCCATTGCCGCGACCCTGAAGCCGGCCCGGCTCAAGCTGATCGGCGAGCGCGAGGGTCAGGGCCGCTACCGGGGCCGGCTACAGCTCAGCGGCGGTGGCGTCAGCCTGCCCGATTTCGGCGCGAGCCTGGCCGGCCTCGGCGTCCGCCTCGATTTCGACGCGACCTTCGGCTCGCCGGCACTGAGCCTGAACGGCGACCTGGCCTACCAGGGCCTGCCGCCGCTCCGGCTCGACGCCACGGCCCGCAAGCGCGGCCAGCGGGTCAGCTTCGAGGCGGCGCTCGGCGCGGCCAGCGGCCCGCTCGCCGAGCAGGGCCTGCGGCCGCAGATCAGCGGCGAGGCGAACCTGGCCGACGGCAGCGCCGACGTCGCCCTGGCGCCGTTGCGGCTCAGCTTCGCGCCCGGCCTGCTGCAGCCGAGCGACCTGGCGCCGCAGCTCGCCGAGCTGCAGCGCGTCACCGGCGATGTCGCCCTGCAGGCCGCCGGCGCCTACGGCGCGGGGCAGCTACGCAGCCGCGGCACGCTGCAGGTCCGCGACCTGGGTTTGACGCGCGCGGACATCAAGCTCGAGGACCTCGACCTCGATCTGGCGCTCGACAGCCTCTGGCCGCCCCGGAGCCCGCCGGGACAGCGCCTGACCATCGGCAAGCTGGAGAGCGCCCTGCCGGTCGAGAACATCGAGGCGCGCTTCCGCCTGCTGCCCGGCGTGCCGGCCAAGGCGGAGATCGCCGATCTCAGCTTCTCGATGGCCGGCAGCCGCTTCCAGGTCCGCCAGGCGCTGCTCGACCCGGCCGGCGCGCGCCACGACCTGCGCCTCGAGCTGGCCAGCCTCGATTTGCAGCGGCTGCTCGGCGAGGTGGCGGTCGAGGGGCTGAGCGGCAGCGGCCAACTGCGCGGCGTGCTGCCGGTCTCGATGCAGGGCCAGACGGTGGTGATCCGCGACGGCAGCCTGGAGTCGACCGGGCCCGGCATCCTCAGCTACCGCCGGGAGGGCCGCGGGCCGGCGCTGCCGGCCGGCGTGCCGGTCGAGGCGGAAGGAGAGGAGGACGCGCTCGCGCTGCTGCAGGATCCGGTGGAGCTGACCATGCGCGCGCTGGAGAACTTCCACTACGACCGGCTGGCCATCCGGGTCGACAAGCAGGCCGGCGGCGAGGCTGCGTTGAAGGTTCAACTCGAAGGGAAAAATCCAGATTTGCTGGATGGTTACCCCTTCAACTTGAACATAAATCTGACCGGAGACCTGACGCCGGTGCTGGACGCCCTGTCGCGCGGCATCGACATCACCCAGGAATTGGTCTCGCGCTCGTGGAGACTTCAGCCCTGAGCGCCGTAACACCCCACAGCTTGCCTTTCGTCGGCGCCACCGTCAGCATGGCGGACGATTCGGCGCACCTTTGACACGGCCGGGGGGCGAGAGGAGAAGGTTATGACCGAGCTCGCGCCGCAAGACTCCCGAGTGCAGGTTTCGCACCGCCGCACCGCCGCCCCGTCCGGACGGCAGGTGGCGGCCGGCCTCTGCGCCGTGTTCCTCGTCGTGGCCTGCGCGCCGACGGTCAAGGTCGAGGCGCCGAAGGACCCGATCACCATCAACCTGAACATCCAGGCCGACGTCCGGGTCACTCTCGAAGAGAAGGCCAAGGAGGACATCCAGGCCAACCCCGACGTGTTCTAGGAGAAGGCTGAGCCATGCTGCGCACCGGACCCAAGCTGGGACAGGGACTGATCCGCTCGCTGCTCGCGCTGCTGTTGCTGCTGGCGGCGCTCGCGCTGCCGCCGGCCGCGACGCCGGCCAGCGCCCAGGACCTCAACCAGCTCCGGGCCGCCGGCCTCGTCGGCGAGCGCTTCGACGGCTACGCCGAGGCGATCGACCAGAGCTATCTGGAGTTCGTGCGCGGCGTGAACGGCAAGCGCCACCAGATCTATAAGCAGCGCGCCGCCGAGCAGAACGTGCCGGTCGACCAGGTCGGCCGGCTCTACGCCAAGGAGATCATCCAGCAGTCGCCGCCCGGCACCCGCCTGCTCAAGCAAGACGGCACCTGGGCGACCAAGTAGCGCAGCACATCATATAGCGCGCGACCGGGCCGGGCTGGACAAGCCGGCCCGGGCTTGCTGGGTTGGGCCCGACACTGGAGCGAGTCGTGCCCGAGCAACACCTCATGGACATCCTGGCCTTCGGCCTCTTCGTCGCCTGCTGGTTCGGCTACGCGCATGTCGCCGACGGCCGCTGGCGGGCGCGCAGCATCATGAAGGTGATGGACGACTTCCGCCGCGACTGGATGCTGCAGATGATGCGCCGGGAGCTGCGCATCGTCGACACCAGCATCATCGCCGGCCAGCAGAACGGCGCGGCCTTCTTCGCCTCGACCTCGATCTTCGCCGTCGGCGGCCTGATCGCCGCCCTGGGCGCCGGCGAGCAGGCGATCGGCATCCTCGCCAGCCTGCCCCTGATCGACCCGGGCACGCCGCAGAGCTGGCATTTCAAGGTGCTGCTGCTGATCGTCGTGATGGCCCACGCCTTCTTCAAGTTCGCCTGGACCTACCGGCTGCACAACTACAGCTCGGTGCTGGTCGGCGCGACCCCGGCGGCCGGCTCCGACGACGCGGACTGCCGCAAGACGGCGCTGCGCGCGGCCAGGATCAGCCAACTGGCGGCCCGCCATTTCAACCGCGGCCTGCGCGCCTACTTCTTCGCCCTGGCGGCGCTCGCCTGGTTCCTGCACCCGGCGCTCTTCATGGCCACCACGCTCTACGTCATCTACATCCTCTACCGCCGCGAGTTCCACTCGCGCTCGCTGCGGGCGCTGACGGGCGAGCCGGAGGCTGGCTAGCGGCGGCGCACGTTGCGCCCGGGCAGCCTGCCGGATAGGCTGGCGGCGCGCTTCATCGAGTTGTCCGGAACCTGCCCTAACGCCATGTCCCAAAACGATTCCTCGCCCCGCGCCCTGCCCGCCGACGTGGACGAGACCCTGGCGCTGCTGGAGGCCGGGCACTACGTCGCGGACCGCAGCCTCTCGACCGTGCTCTACCTCTCCCTGGCGCTCGGCCGGCCGCTGTTCCTCGAGGGCGAGGCCGGGGTCGGCAAGACCGAGATCGCCAAGGTCCTGGCCGAGACCCTGGGCCGCGACCTGATCCGCCTGCAGTGCTACGAGGGCCTGGACGTCGCCTCGGCGGTCTACGAGTGGGACTACCCGCGGCAGATGATCGAGATCCGCCTGGCCGAGGCCAGCGGCGACCGGGACCGCGGCGCGCTGCAGAGCGACATCTTCTCCGAGCGCTTCCTGCTGTCGCGGCCGCTGCTGAACGCCCTGCAGCCTCATGATGCCGGCCCGCCGGTGCTGCTGATCGACGAGCTCGACCGCACCGACGAGCCCTTCGAGGCCTTCCTGCTCGAGGTGCTGTCGGACTACCAGGTGACGATCCCCGAGCTCGGCACCATCAAGGCGCCGGCGCCGCCCATCGTCATCATCACGTCGAACCGCACGCGCGAGATCCACGACGCCCTGAAGCGCCGCTGCACCTACCACTGGCTCGACTATCCCAGCGCCGAGCGCGAGCTGGAGATCCTGCGGGTCAAGGCGCCCGGCACCCCGGCCCGGCTCTCGGCCGAGATCGTCGGCTTCGTCCAGAAGCTGCGCGAGACCGACCTCTTCAAGCTGCCGGGCGTGGCCGAGACCATCGACTGGGCCGACGCCCTGACCCAGCTCGACAAGGTGGCGCTCGACCCGGACTCGATCGACAACACCATCGGCGTGCTGCTCAAGTACCAGGACGACATCTCGAAGATCCAGGACAGCGAGGCCGCCCGCCTGCTCGACGACGTCAAGCAGGAGATGGCGTCGCTCGGCGCGGCGTGAGGGGGAAGTGGGAAAACAGAAAAGGCCCCCCTCCCTAACCCTCCCCCACAAGGGGGGAGGGAATTCCGCGCCTCGACGTTTCTCTGCACGATCTCCCTCCCCCTCGATGGGGGAGGGTCGGGGTGGGGGTGATCTATCCGCTTCCGCCGCTCTCGACGGGCGGACACCATGACCGAGCCCGGCAACGGCGGCGCGAGCGGCGAGGCTGCCCCGAGCCCGCTGATCCTGCAGCTCGCCGACGCGCCGCTGGAGAGCGGCCGGCTGGCCGAGAACGTCATGCATTTCGCCAGGGCCCTGCGGGTCGCCGGGCTGCCGGTCGGGCCGGGCAAGCTGCTGCAGGCGGTGGAGGCCGTGGAAGCGGTCGGCATCGCCCGGCGCGACGACTTCTACTGGGCGCTTCATGCGGTCTTCGTCAACCGGCGCGACCAGCGGGAGATCTTCGACCAGGCCTTCCACGTCTTCTGGCGCAACCCGCGCTTCCTCGAGAAGATGATGCACCTGCTGCTGCCCGAGATGACCCTGGCCGAGGGCATGGCGGAGCCGGAGAAGCCGCTCAGCCAGCGGGTCGCCGACGCCTTCTTCCCCGGCGAGGGGCGACGGGAGGGCGGCCGCGAGGAGCAGATCGAGATCGACGCGGTGCTGACCTGGTCGGACCAGGAAGTGCTGCGCCAGCAGGACTTCGAGACCATGAGCGCCGAGGAGATGGCGCTGGCCAAGAAGGCCATCGCCGCCATGCGCCTGCCGATCCAGCAGGTCGCCACCCGGCGCTACCGGGCCGACCGGCGCGGCCGCCGGGCCGACCTGCGGGCGAGCCTGCGGGCGGCCCTGCGGGCCGGCAGCCAATCGATCCCGCTGCGCTGGAAGTCGCAGCGCCGCCGGCCGCCGCCCCTGGTCGTGCTCTGCGACATCTCCGGCTCGATGAGCCGCTACTCGCGCATGCTGCTGCACTTCATGCATGCCATCACCAACGACCGCGACCGGGTGCACACCTTCCTGTTCGGCACGCGCCTGACCAACATCACCCGCCAGCTCCGCCACAAGGACGTCGACGAGGCACTTGAGAAGGTCTCGGCCCAGGTGCTCGACTGGGGCGGCGGCACGCGGATCGGCGCCTGCCTGCACGACTTCAACAGCCGCTGGTCGCGCCGGGTCCTGGGCCAGGGCGCGCTGCTGCTGCTGATCAGCGACGGCCTGGACCGCGAGGGCGCTCGCGACCTGGGCCGCGAGATGGAGCGGCTGCACAAGTCCTGCCGGCGGCTGATCTGGCTGAACCCGCTCTTGCGCTATGATGCCTATGCCCCAAAATCACAGGGTGCCCGGGCCATGATGCCCCATGTCGACGCCTTCCGGCCGGTGCACAACCTGGAGAGCCTGGCCCAGCTCACCGAGGTCCTCGGCCGCGCCGGCAGCCGGCGCGAGGAGGGCGTCACCGAATGGCGAGAGGCGGCGAGAGCATGACGGAGCCGAACGAGGACATCTTGAGCGTCGCGGCGCGCTGGCTCGAGGAGGGCCGGCACTGCGCGCTGGCCACCGTGGTCGAGACCTGGGGCTCCTCGCCCCGGCCGATCGGCAGCCAGCTCCTGGTCGACGAGGCCAGCAACATGGTCGGCTCGGTCTCCGGCGGCTGCATCGAGGGCGCGGTGGTCCACGAGGCCAAGGAGGCCATGATCAGCGGCGAGGGCAAGCTCCTGGAGTACGGCGTCACCGACGAGCAGGCCTGGGAGGTCGGCCTGGCCTGCGGCGGCAAGATCCAGGTCTACGTCGAGCCGATCGGCTGAGACGGCCGGGAAGAGAGCGATGGAGCGATGAAGCGGTCCCTGTTCGTCGAGCTGCGCGCCGCGCGCGAGCGCAAGCGGCCGATCGCCATGGTCACCGACCTGGAAAGCGGCGCCCAGGCCCTGGTCGACGACAAGGAGAGCCTGGGCGATCTGACGCTCGACAAGCTGCAGCTCGTCACCGTCCGCGAGGCCATCGGCCTGGACAAGAGCGGCAAGCTCGCCGACGGCAAGACCTTCGTGCAGGTCTACGCCCAGCCGCCGCGCATGATCGTGGTCGGCGCCGTCCACGTAACGCAAGCGCTGCTGCCGATGGCGCAGACCGCCGGCTACGACGTGATCGTCGTCGACCCGCGCCGGGCCTGGGCCAGCGAGGACCGCTTCCCCGGCGTCACCCTGATGACCGACTGGCCGGACGAGGCGATCAAGATGCTGAAGCCGGACCAGCGCAGCGCCATCGTCGTGCTGACCCACGATCCCAAGCTCGACGACCCGGCCCTGCTCGCCGCGCTCGACAGCCGGGCCTTCTACATCGGCGCCCTGGGCAGCAAGCGGACCCACGCCAAGCGGGTCGAGCGGCTCGCCGAGCTGGGCCTCAACGAGCGGGCCATCGGCCGTATCCACGCGCCCATCGGCCTGCCGATCAACGCCAAGAGCCCGGCCGAGATCGCCATCTCGATCATGGCCCAGGTGACCCAGGTGCGCCGCGGCGCGCCGCGCCGGGTGCCGGACGCCGAGGCCGCCGCGTGATCTTCGGCGAGACGCCGCTGGCCGAGGCCGAGGGCGCGATCCTGGCCCACGCGCTGAAGGCCGGCAACGCCCGCTTCAAGAAGGGCCGGCGGCTCTCCAAGACGGACGTCGCGGCCCTGCGTGCCGCCGGCATCGCCAAGGTCATCGCGGCGCGCCTGGAAGCCGGCGACGTCCACGAGGACGAGGTCGCCGCCGCCATCGCCGCCGCGGTCCGCGGCTCGAACCTGACGGCCAGCGCCGCCTTCACCGGCCGCTGCAACCTGATCGCCGAGGGGCGCGGCGTGCTGGCCCTGGACCGCGCCCGGCTCGACCGGCTCAACCTGGTCGACGAGGCGGTCACCATCGCCACCCTGCCGCCCTACGACCTGGTCGAGCCGAAGCAGATGGCGGCGACCATCAAGATCATCCCCTTCGCCGTGCCGCGCCGGGTGCTGGAGGCCTGCCTGGCCCTGGCCGGCGAGGGCGCCGGGCCGCTGGTGTCGCTGGCGCCCTTGCGGCCGCGCCGGGTCGGGCTGGTGCAGACCACGCTGCCGGCGCAGAAGGCTTCGCTGCTCGACAAGACCCGGGCGGCGATCGACAGCCGCCTGGCGGCGCTCGATTGCGCCGAGGCCGAGGAGCGGCGCTGCGGCCACGAGACCGAGGCCGTCGCCGCGGCCCTTGGCGAGTTGCGCGAAGCCGGCTGCGAGCTGCTGCTGGTCTCCGGCGCCTCGGCCATCGTCGACCGGCGCGACGTGGTGCCGGCCGGCATCGCCGCCGCCGGCGGCGCCATCGAGCATTTCGGCATGCCCGTCGACCCCGGCAACCTGATGCTGCTGGCCGAGCTCGACGGGCTGCCGGTGATCGGCCTGCCCGGCTGCGCCCGCTCGCCCAAGGTCAACGGCTTCGACTGGGTGCTGCAGCGCCTGCTGGCCGACCTGCCGGTCGCGCCGCGCGACGTCATGACCATGGGCGCCGGCGGCCTGCTGAAGGAGATCCCGATCCGGCCCCTGCCCCGCGCCGCCGCGGTCGAGGCTCAGGCACCGGCCGAGGTGCCGCGGGCGCCGCGCATCGCCGCCCTGGTGCTGGCGGCCGGCCGCTCGACCCGCATGGGCCGGGTCAACAAGCTGCTGGCCGAGGTCGAGGGCCGGCCGATGCTGCTCAACGCCGTGCGCGCCGCCCTCGCCTCCCAGGCCGAGCCGGTGATCGTGGTCACCGGCCACGAGCGCGAGGCGGTGGAAAGCACCCTCGCCGGGCAGCCCGTCACCCTGGTCCACAACCCGGACTATGCCGGCGGCCTCAGCACCTCGCTGCACCGCGGCCTCGGCGCCCTGCCCGAGGAGAGCGACGGCGTCGTGGTCTGCCTCGGCGACATGCCGCTGGTCGGCGCCCAGGCGATCGACCGCCTGATCGCCGCCTTCAGCCCGCTCGAAGGCCGGGCGATCTGCATCCCGACCTGGCAAGGCAAGCGCGGCAATCCCGTGCTTCTCGGCCGGCAGTTCCTGGCGGAGCTGCAGACCATCGCCGGCGACGTCGGCGCCAAGGCCCTGATCGGCGACTACCCGGAGCTGGTGGCCGAGGTGCCGATGCCCGACGACGCCGTGCTGACCGACGTTGACACGCCGGACGGCCTGGCCAGGCTCAAGACGGCCGGCTGACGGCCCCAGGGCAGGCGCTGTACGCGCCGGGGCCCTTCTCATTGCCGGCCGGATTGGCTATGCCCTTTCTCCAGAGCAGGGAAATCCCTGATGGCGGGGCGGAAGATCGTGACGGACAGCAAAGCGCGCAGCCGGGCGAAGCGGGACCTCGTCCTCGGCCTTGCCGTCCTGCTCGCCCTGTTCCTGGTCGCCGGCTGGGTCGACTTCTTCGAGCTCTTCGCCCTGTGGTCGGCGGCGTACGAGGACTGGGAGCTCGACGAGATCTTCACGGCCCTCGCCCTGGGCTCCCTCGGCTTCGCCTGGTTCTCCTATCGGCGCTGGAAGGACTGGCAGCGCGAATCCCAGCACCGGTCGGAGATCAACGAGCGCCTGTCCAAGGAGATCGCCGTGCGGCGGGAGACGGAGAGGACGCTGCGCGAGCGCGAGGACTGGCTGCATCAGGCCTCGCAGGTCGGCAAGATCGGCTACTACGTCTGGGACGCCGTCGCGGACCGCTGCATCTACTGCTCCGATGAGCACGCCCGCCTGCACGGCCTGACGCCCGAGCAGTACATCGCCCGCGCCGCCGCACTGGAAGACACCTTCAGCCTCACCCACCCCGAGGACCGGGCCGCCTTCAAGGAGCAGATGCGCAAGCTGCGCGCCGGCCAGGCGGTCAAGATCGAGTATCGCACCCTGGCGGCCGACGGCAGCTCGCGCTACGTGCGCGAGGCAGCCCAGCCGATCCTCGACGAGACCGGAAAGGTCGTGCGCGAGATCGGCACCAGCCAGGACATCACCGAGCAGCGGCGCACCGAACAGGAGATCTGCGTGCGCGATCGCTGGCTCCGGGCGATCCTCAAGAACTCGCCGATCCAGATCGTCCTCAAGGACACCGACGGCCGGATCATGGCCGTGAGCGACAACGTGGCCGCGCGCATGCAAGAGACGCCGGTCGGTTTCATCGGCAAGCGATGCGACGACTACCTGCCCCGGGAGACCGCCGAGGTCTACATGAAGGCGGACGCCGAAGTGGTGGCCAGCGGCAAGGCGATACAGCAGGAGACCAGCGAGGAGATCGACGGCGAGACCCGCTACTATTTCAACGCCAAGCTGCCGCTGACCGACGACGAGGGCGCGGTGGTCGGGGTCTGCAGCCTGACCAGCGACATCACCGAGCGGAAGCTCGCCGCCCAACGCCTGCATCAGGCCCAGAAGGCGGAAGCCATCAGCCAGCTCACCGGCGGCGTCGCCCACGACTTCAACAACCTGCTCGCCGTGATCCAGGGCAACGCCGAGCTGATCGCCGACCGCATCGGCAAGGATGACCTGCTGGTCAACGCGATCCTGCGGGCCTCCAAGCGGGGCGCGGACCTGACCGATCATCTCCTGGCCTTCTCGCGCCAGCAGCCGCTGCAGCCGAGGCCGACCGACATCGATCGCCTGGTCGCCGGCACGATGGTCCTGTCCCGGCGGACGCTCGGCGAGACCCTGAAGATCGAAACCGATCTGGAGCAAGGGCTCGGCCACGTCATGGTCGACCCCGGCCAGCTCGAGAACGCGCTCCTCAACCTGGCGATCAACGCCCGCGACGCCATGTCCGCCGGCGGCACGCTGACGCTCGAGGCCCGCAACGTCCGGTTCGACGAGGACGACTGCGGCCGCGACAGGGAGATCGCCGCCGGCGACTACGTCGCGCTGTCGGTGCGGGACAACGGCAGCGGCATGTCGCCGGAGGTCCAGGCCAAGGCCTTCGAGCCCTTCTTCACGACCAAGGATGTCGGCGAGGGCAGCGGGCTCGGCCTCTCCATGGTCTACGGCTTCGCCAAGCAGTCGGGCGGCCACGTGACGATCGACAGCGAGCCGGGACGCGGCACCAGCGTCACGCTGTTCCTACCGCGGGCCGACGGCGAGGAACGGCAGGAAGACCCCTGGAGCAACGAGGCGACGCCGCGCGGCCAGGGCGAGACGATCCTGATCATCGAGGACGACGACGAGGTGCGGGCCTGCGCGGTCCGCACCTTGGAGCGGCTCGGCTATCGGACGGTCGACGTCGCCGATGCGACGAGCGGACACGCGGTCATGGCGAACGGCTGCGTCCCGGACCTGCTGTTCTCGGATGTCGTGCTGCCGGGCGGCGTCTCGGGGCCGGCCTTCGCCAAGCAGGCGCGCACGACCGCGCCCGATCTCAGGGTGGTCTTCATATCCGGCTATCCGCGGGAGATTGAATGCGAGAACGGCGCCACGAGCTGCGGCGCCGTCCTGCTCAGCAAGCCTATTCGGCTCGAGCCCCTGGCCAAGGCCCTGCGCGACGCCCTCGACGGACCGTCTCGGCCGGCCTGAGCGGCGCGCCGGACCTTGGCGTCAGGTGAAATCCCTCAGTTGAGCACGCCGGGCCAATTGCCGTCGGCCTTGGCGATGTTGCCGGGGATGTCCTGCTCCCAGCGCTGCTGCACGCCCTTGCTGTAGTTCAGGTAGAGCTTGCCGCCGACGATGCTCCAGGCCTCGGGATCGGTGCTGGCGGTGTAGCCCTGGGAGACGGCCCAGGCGCAGTAGCCGCCGTACTGCGGCGCGTAGGCCTCGGGGTCCTGCTCGAAGGCCGCCTTGTTCTCAGCGCTGGCGAAGCGCCAGGTCGCGCCCATCCACTCGGCCTCGTGCGCGTCGCTGCCCTCGACCGGCTTGTTCTCCTTGAAGTAGGCGACCACGTCGTAGCCGCTGGCGCCGACGTCGCTGAAGGTCGAGGTGAAGATCGGGTCCTTGCCCAGAGCCGCCGGGGCGGCGACCACCAGGGCCAGCAGGAAATAGAGCGGCGACAGGGCACGGAACGACAGCATGGCTCGGGACTCCCTCGTGACATGACAGGCTTGGGCGGACGCGCTGGAGGGCATGTGGTCCCTCGGGCACCGCGGCGCAATCGCCCAGCGTTCACGATGCCGCCAGTGGGCGCAACGCCCCGGATTGCATAAGATTCCTGTTCCCTCCGGAACCGGCGTCATGCTACAAATCTTGCTATACGATCATTCAACAAGCAGCCGTGAGCCGCGTCCGATGCCCCGGAACCCGCGCTACGACATCCTGTTCGAGCCCGTGCGGATCGGCCCGGTGACGGCGCCGAACCGCTTCTACCAGACGCCCCATGCGACCGGCATGGGCCTGGCCCGGCCGAAAGCCGGCGCCGCGCTGCGCGGCCTCAAGGCCGAGGGCGGCTGGGGCGTCGTCTGCACGGAATACTGCTCGATCCACCCGAGCTCGGACGATTCGCCCTACGCCTACCTCTCGCTCTGGGACGAGGAGGACGTGAAGGCCCTGGCGCCGACGGTCGAGGCGATCCAGGCCCACGGCGCGCTGGCCGGCATCGAGCTCTGGCACGGCGGCTCCCATTCGCCCAACCGCCTGACCCGCGAGCCCATGCTCTCGCCCTCCGAGCACTCGGCCGTGTTCTGGCAGCCGGGCCAGGCGCGGGCCATGGACAAGGCCGACATCGCCGCCTTTCGCGACTGGCACCGGGCCGCGGCCCTGCGCGCCCGGCGCGCCGGCTTCGACATCGTCTACGTCTACGCCGGCCACGACTACCTGCCCTTCCAGTTCCTCTCGCCGCTGACCAACCAGCGCAGCGACGAGTACGGCGGTCCGCTCGAGAACCGGGCGCGGCTGCTGCGCGAGCTGCTGGAAGACACCAAGGAGGCGATCGGCGATCGCTGCGCCGTGGCCCTGCGCCTGGCGGTCGACGAGCTGAAGGGCCCCAAGGGCATCACCAGCGAGGGCGAAGGCCGCGAGGTGGTGGCGATGCTGGCCGAGCTGCCGGACCTCTGGGACGTCAACCTGGCCGGCGGCAACGGCAACGATTCCCGCAGCGCCCGCTTCTCCGCCGAGGGCTACGAGGAAGACAGCATCGCCTTCGTCAAGAGCCTGACCAGCAAGCCGGTGGTCAGCGTCGGCCGCTTCACCTCGCCCGACACCATGGTCGGCCAGATCAAGCGCGGCATTCAGGACTTCATCGGCGCCGCCCGGCCCTCGATCGCCGACCCCTTCCTGCCGCGCAAGATCGACGAGGGCCGCGAGGACGAGATCCGCGAGTGCATCGGCTGCAACATCTGCCGCTCGGCCAACAACGAGGGCACGCCCCTTCGCTGCACCCAGAACCCGACCATGGGCGAGGAATGGCGCCGCGGCTGGCACCCGGAGCGCATCCAGCCGGCCAGGTCCGAGGCCCGGGTGCTGGTGGTCGGCGCCGGCCCGGCCGGCCTGGAGGCGACGCTCGCCCTGGCCCGCCGCGGCTACCGGGTCACGCTCGCCGAGGCGGGCCGAGCGCTCGGCGGCCGGCTGCTGCGCGATTCGACCTTGCCGG
Organism: Kiloniellales bacterium; assembly: GCA_028280455.1. Classification (GTDB taxonomy): domain Bacteria; phylum Pseudomonadota; class Alphaproteobacteria; order Kiloniellales; family JAKSDN01; genus JANQLT01. The sequence goes on along the minus strand of JANQLT010000074.1, from coordinate 7,975 downwards.
GCCTCGGCACCTGGATCCGCGTGCGCGACTATCGGGCACAGCGCCTGGAGCCCATGGCCAACGTCGAGGTCTACCGGGAGAGCGCGCTCGGCGCCGAGGACGTCCGCGAGCTGGGCGCCGAGCACGTGGTGATCGCCAGCGGCAGCCGCTGGCGGCGCGACGGCGTCGGCGGCCATGTCGAGACGCCGCCGGGCCTGAACGGCGCCGGCCGCGTGCTGACGCCCGACGACATCTTCGCCGGCCAGGCGCCCGAAGGCCCTCTCGTGGTCTACGACGACGACCACTACTACATGGCCGGCGCGCTGGCCGAGCGCTTCCTGCTGGAGGGCCGCGAAGTCACCCTGGTGACGCCGGGCACCATGCTCTCGACCTGGACCCAGATGACAGACGAGCAGGCCTTCATCCAGGCGCGCTTGATGGAGCTGGGCCTGGAGACCGTCCTGACCCACCGGCTTTCGGCCGTCGGCGGCCAATCGATCACCGTCGACTGCATCTACACCGGCCGTCAGAAGACGCTGGCCTGCGGCACGCTGCTCCTGGTGACCGGCCGCCTGCCGGAGCGCGCGCTCTACGACGCGCTGATGGCCGAGCCGGAGGCGCTGAAGGAGGCCGGCATCGCGTCGGTGACGCGGATCGGCGATTGCCTGGTGCCCTCCTCCGTCGCCGACGCCGTCCACGCCGGCCACCGCTACGCCCGCGAGCTCGAGGAGCCGGACAGCGTGAAGATGCCGCGCCGCGAGCGCACGACAGTCTTGGACCCTGAAGGAGTGCGGCCATGACCGAACGCAGCAGCGCCCGCCGCCGCCGCGCCGCCCGCAGCGAGCGGAGCGTCGGCGCCCTCAGCCAGCGGCCCTGGCAGACGGTCACCTATCGCAACGCGCCGCTCGAGATCGTCAGCGCCGACGAGATCGAGTCGATCCACCGGGCCGCGCTGACCATCCTCGAGGAGATCGGCCTCAAGGTGCTGTCGGCCGAGGCGCGCGCCGCCTTCGCCGGCGCCGGCTTCGATGTCGACGAGGGCAGCGAAGGCGTGCGCTTCGAGCGCGCGCTGGTCGAGGCACTGGTCGCCAAGGCGCCGCCGCGCTTCACGCTTCATGCCCGCAACCCGGCGCGCAACCTGGAGATCGCCGCGGACCGGGCGGTCTTCGTCTCGGTCGGCGGCCCGGCCTACTGCATGGACCTCGACAAGGGCCGGCGCGACGGCAGCTTCGAGGAGATGTGCGACTTCCTGCGCCTGGTGCAGAGCCTGGAGGTGCTGCACCAGGAAGGCGGCGGCGGCTTCGAGGCGCTCGACCGGCCGGCGGAGACCCGGCATCTCGACCTCTACCTGGCGCAGATCCGGCTGCTGGACAAGAACTGGCAGCCCTGGGGCCTCGGCCGACAGCAGGCCGTGGACGCGCTGGAGATGGCCGCCATCATGCTCGGCAAGGACCTCGAGGCGCTGGCCGAGACGCCGGTCTTCACCTGCGTCATCAACACCAACTCGCCGCTGCAGCTCGACATCCCCATGGCCGAGGGCCTGATGGCCATGGCGGCGCACGGCCAGGCGGTGATCGTCACGCCCTTCACCCTGTCCGGCGCCATGTCGCCGATCACCCTGGCCGGCGCGCTGGCCCAGCAGCACGCCGAGGCCATGGCCGGCATCGCCCTGGCCCAGATCGTCCGGCCCGGCGCGCCGGTGCTCTACGGCGGCTTCACCTCCAACGTCGACATGAAGACCGGCGCGCCCGCCTTCGGCACGCCGGAGTACGTCCAGGCCGCCCAGGTCTCCGGCCAGCTCGCCCGGCGCCTCGGCCTACCCTTCCGCTCGAGCAACGTCACGGCCGCCAATACCAACGACGCCCAGGCGGCCTACGAAAGCCAGATGGCGCTCTGGGGTGCCATGACCGGCCAGGCGAACCTGATCATGCACGCCGCCGGCTGGCTCGGCGGCGGCCTGACGGCCTCCTTCGAGAAGCTGATCATCGACGCCGAGATGCTGCAGATGATGGCCGCCGCGCAGCAGCCCCTACAGGTCGACGAGGACACGCTGGCCCTCGACGCCCTGCGCGAGGTCGGCCCGGCCGGCCATTTCTTCGGCACCGCCCACACCATGGCGCGCTACGAAGAGGCCTTCTACGCCCCCCTGCTCTCCAACTGGGACAACTACGACAGCTGGGTCGAGCGCGGCCAGGTCACCGCCGAGCAGCGCGCCAACCAGATCTGGAAGCAGCTCCTCACCGAATACGAGCAGCCACCCCTCGACCCGGCCATCGACGAGGCGCTGGCGGACTACGTGGCGCGACGCAAGCATCAGGTGCATGGGGCTTAAGTTAGGGCTGACCTTCGGACCAGTCGATGAACCCGTGGCTACGCATAAGCTCAATCTTCATAGGCTTCTCTTGTTCGCAGAAGATCACGAGATTGCGCGACGCATGCCGCGCACTTGGTACCAGAATGCCATCCGCACCGAGAAAAAAGCACGCTTCTGCAATCTCTTGTGATCGAGGATACTCGATCACCCTATCCGCATGCGAAGCCCTACCATAGTTGTTTGTGTTCATCCCAACTGCTTGGAGTGTTTCGAGGCTGTCGAGTGAGATAACGGCGGTGAGTTCTGCAAACAACTCAAACATTTCATAGCGGACCAAGGATGGAGGGAATGGCTGACCTCTAAAGAGATGGAACCTCCGTTCCTCTAGCGCACCCTCGCGAGCCTCTGAGGTGTACAGAACATCGAATGACCGATCATCCCAGCGCCCTCCTGCACTGGAGCACTCCGTTGGATCCCTACCTTCTCGAACTGACCTCCAAACATTTCCAGAGAACGGCTCTTGCTTCATTTGCTCGAGAGCATCGAGCAGACCGCTATCCCTGATGGGAGGGCCCATCGCTAGAGATAGACGTCCGCATCGAGCCGATCGAGAACGTTCAGGATCTCTTCAGACCGATCTTCGTAGATGAGGTCGATCGCACGCCTTCCGTCGAGTTGAGGATGCATTGCATAGAGCCAAGCTCGGATTTCCTCGGCGCCATAATACTCGCTCAAGCGCATAACCACGTAGTGCAGATCGGATAGAAAGAGCTGCTTTTGGGGATGAGGAGATTTCTCACCGCTGGACCAACGAGAGACTGTCGACTTTGAGACGTCAGTGAAGTTGGCAATGTCGCTTCCCTTGAGCCCGCCAGTTTTCTGCAGGTCGCTCAAAAACCGAACGACGGGCTTCATCAGAGGCCTATTCATGGCGAACTCATCAGATCTGGACCATGCTTGCGCGATGCTCGGACTAGCGGTGGAAGGGCGCGGCCAGATTCTTCTGCTACCAACGCTTCGAAGGTACGAGCAAGAGAACTGATTCGCTTACAGCCTTCCAGCAATCGACGATCTAGGTTCCCGTCACCGATCTCAGGTTTCGTCAAACCAATCGCAGTTCGCTCTGCATCGCGCATTTCAGAGCTCAAAAAGTCATCGCCTCGCTGGTCGTCTGGCATCAGCCCCAATCGCTGGACTGAGTCGAACCTCTGATGAGCAGACGGGCGTTGGACGATGTCTGCTGGCAAGACTGAAGCCTTTCTATTGCAGAAAGACTGCATACTGAAACTAATAAGTCAACATATTCTTGTTTTGTTCGCCAATCGTGGCGATTCCCTACCAGCATTCTAGCCATCTCGGCCACCCCTCGATCCGCCGACCGACGAGGCGCTGGCCGACTAGGTGGCGCGGCGCAAGCATCAGGTGCAGGGGCGGGACGCGACGACCTGAGGCGGCATCGGCGCCGTTCGAGAGTCGAATTCGCATCGCGGTGCCGGTTCCTTAGACGCAACTCCTAAGCCGCGCTCTGCGGTCACGTCCCAACTCTCTCACCAGCAAGCCACAGGCTTCTCCCGCGCAAGTCACACCCGCGCGAAGGCGACCGGCCGCATCATCGGTCTCGCGCGGGGGAAAACGCGCCAAACCGACATGCGACGCGATCCTCGCGTGACCCCGGATGGGACATCCGGGGGACGGCGGATCACAGCTTTGCCCGATGCGCGCAACGGGGAGGACGAGTCATGCCCGAAAACGAGGTTCCGGTAGCCAAAGCGCTGCTCGAAGAGCACAAGGAGATCCTCGACAGCGAGGACTTCCAGGTCGTTCTCAAGGCGCTGCTCGAGGCCTACAAGCCGGTGGTCGAGGAGGACGTCAAACGGGTCCGCGACGCCGGGCGCTTGCGCAAGGAGGCCGAGAAGAACCCGCCGGACTGCGACGACGAGATCGAGCAGGCCCACAGGATCTTCGAGGCCTTCTTCACCGAAGAAGTCGCCCTGCGGATCCTGCCCAAGGAGGCGCAAGAGACCCTCGGGCCGATCGAGCGCTGGCGCTGGTGCTTCCTGCACATTCGCTGCTGCATGGTCTTCGGCTGGCTGGTCTGCCGGGGGCCGCGCAACTTCCGGGCCTTCGTCTACTACCTCTACCGCTATTGGCTTTGCGTCCGCCGGGTGATCGGCCAGCCCGTGGCCGAGCCGCTGACGGCGGAGCAGCGCGCCGACTTCCAGAAGCTCGTGCAGGCCTTCGCCGGCGCCTACAAGCCCTACCTGACCGAGCAGCTCGCGGTCATGGACTTCGCGACGAGCGTCCCGGACGACGTGCTCGAGGGCCGCATCGACTGCGAGGAAGGCGAGGCCGAGCTGGGCCAGGTTTTCGAGCGGCTGCACAACCCGGAGGTCGCCGAGGCGCTGTTCGGCAAGGAGGCCTTCGCCAAGCTGTCGCAGGAGCCCTTCTTCTGGTTCTGCCGCTGCTGGTGCCTCTGCGCCATCCGCTTCGGCTGCTGCCTGGCGCGCTCGCGCAACTTCCTGCAGGTCCTTATCTGCCTGCTGCTCTACTGGCTCTGCGTGCGGCGTTGCTTCGGCCCTCTAGTCTGTGAGATCGCCAAGCCGAGCGGCTGCACCGAGGAGCAGGAGATCCCGGTCGCCGGCATCCTGCGCGGCGTCGAGATCGTCGGCACGGCGGCCGGCGCCTTCTGCAGCCACTACACCTTGGAGTGGCGCGAAGGCGGCGTCGGGCCCTACAGCTCGGCCGGCATCAAGTACCCAGGGGGCGCGGCGCAGGGCGCCTGCGGCCTGTTCAACGGTACGCTCGGCTATCTCGAGACCTTCCCCTACGTCGACAGCGGCGCCGTCGAGATCCGGCTCTGCCTCTACTCCTCGCAGAGCGGCACGCCGCAGTGCTGCTCGATCACCTTCGAGCTGCAGCGCAACCTGGTCTGGATCCGCGGCCTCGAGGGCATCGAAGCGGCCGAGCCGCCGGGCATCTTCGATCCGACCGCCCAGCTCACCGACGCCGGCAACCGGGTGCGCGCCTTCGGCACCCGCCTGCGGGTCGTCGGCAGCGCCAACATCGGCGGCTGCTCGGGCCAGGACATCAAGCGCTTCACCCTGAGCTACCACCCGGGCTTCGTGGTCGACCCGACCCTGCCGGGCTTCGTCCAGTTCTGGCAGGTCGACTACAACACCCTGCTGCAGCTCGACGCCAGCAGCACCAAGATCTTCGAAGGCGCGCTGACCTCGCGCTGGCGCGAGATGCACTGGCCGCCGGCCGCCTGCTCGCCGGTCTGGAACTGGCTGCAGGCCAGCCGCTGGTCGACCGAGACGCCGCAGTCCTTCCCGATCGAGCCCTCCGAGCCGCCCTGCCCGGCGCCGGCGCTCTGGGCCTCGACGCCGCTGCCGACGAGCAACTGCCACAGCGGCCGCTACACCCTGCGGCTTTCGGTCGAGGACACGGGCGGCGGCATCAAGCACGACCTGCAGCAGGCCTGGTTCGACAACAAGGATATCCACGGCGAGATCACGCAAGTCTCCGGCCTGCCGCCCTGCGGCAGCATCGTGCTCAGCAAGTTCGCCGCCGACGGCGGCGACTGCCTGCAGCCCTGGCCGGCCTCGCTGCTCGGCATCGCCTACGACGAGTACATCGAGGAAGGCAACACGGCGAACCCGAGCGACAACTTCGGCGGCTACCGACTGCGCATCAAGAAGGACGGCGGCCCCTGGTTCAACCTGCCGATCCCGGGGCCGAGCGGGCCGCCCTGGGGCGGGCCCTTCGTCGGCAGCGGCCGGGTCGGCGAGCCGGGCGTGCGCTGCCCGACCGCCAACCCGCCGGCCGGCGTCATCCCGCCCAAGACGCCGGGCATCCTGACGGTCCTCGACTTCCGGCGCCTGGACCGGGTCTGCAACCCCGCCGAGCCGGCCCTCACCCTGGACCGCGCCCATGTCGGGCCGAACGGCGAGGAGGTGCCGGGCGAGTGCTGCGGCTATATCTTGCATCTGCAGGTCTGGGACGAGAGCATCTGCCCCGGGCTCTCGGCCGGCCGGCATCAGATCGACGACTTCTTCCCGATCTGCGTCTGCAACGACCTCAGGCGCTAGAGCCGTTCCAGCGATCGATTTCCGCTTGACGAGGTAAAACGAACGTTCTACTGCGTCTAGCATGACCGATTTGCCGAGCCAGATCGCGGCGCGCCTGGAAGCCTGTTTCGTCGACCGCGGGTTCCTCGAGCCCGGCGTCGACGCCTTGCGCGATGCCGCCGGCGTCAGCCTGCGGACGCTCTACAAGTACTTCCCGTCGCGCGACGCCATGGTCGTCGCCGCGCTCACGCACCGCCACGACCGCTATCTCGACTTCGTCGAGGCGGGCGCCCCGGCCGACGGCCCGGCGTCGATCGAGCACCTCTTCGGGCGGATCGAAGCTTGGATGAGCGGCGAAACCGCATCGGGCTGCCTGTTCCTCCACGCGCTCGCGGCGCACCCCTCGAACGACGAGATCCGCGCCACGGTCGCGCGCCAGAAGGAAGCCACCCGCTCGCTCCTGGGCCGCCGTTCGGGACGGCCGGACCTGGCCGATAGCCTCTACCTTCTGCACGAAGGCGCGACGGCCGCCTGGCCCATCCTGGGCCATGAAGCCTTCCGCGCCGCGCGGCAGACCGCCGTGACCTTGCTCCAGCCGGAGGCCGCGCCCTCGAACTGATGAGACCGCTGAACGACAAGTGATCGTCCGCTAGGGAGATCGAGCGATGTCCAGCCTCACCGACGAGAACGTCCTGATCGCCGGCCATCGCATCGCCTGCGCCGCCATCGGCCAGGGCGAGCCTGTGGTGCTGGTCCACGGCACGCCGTCGTCGTCCTACATCTGGCGCCAGGTGGCGCCGCGGCTGACCGAGGCGGGGCATCGGGTGCACGTCTTCGACCTGCTGGGCTACGGCGCCTCCGAGCGCCCGGCCTCCCCATCCGTCGACACCTCCGTCACGGGACAGGTGCCGGTGCTGCAGGGCCTGATGGCGCATTGGGGGCTGGAGAGCGCCCACGTCGTCGCCCACGACATCGGCGGCGCCATCGCCCAGCGGCTCTGCATCTTCCATCCGCAACGGGCGAAGAGCCTGACCCTGATCGACTGCGTCAGCTTCGACAGCTGGCCGTCGAAGCGGACGAATGAGCAGATGAAGGCCGGCCTCGATGCGCTGATCAAGAAGCCGGACGGCGAGCATCGGGCGCACTTCCGCGAATGGCTGCTGAGCACCGTCGAGCATCGGGAGAAGTTCGCCGCCAGCTCCCTGGAGGTCTATCTCGACCTGATCTCCGGGCCGGTCGGCCAGGCCAGCCTGTTCCAGCACCAGGTGGCGCACTACGACCACAAGCACACCGCCGAGATCAGCCACCGGCTGGCGGAGCTGGCGGCCCTGCCGGTCCAGATCATCTGGGGACAGAACGACGCCTGGCAGGTGGTCGACTGGGCGCGCAAGCTGCATGCGGCCATCCCCGGCTCGGTGCTGCACCTGCTGCCCGACTGCGGCCACTTCGCCATGGAAGACCAGCCCGAGCAGATCAGCGAGCTGCTCATCGCCTTCATCGCCGAGTGCCGCGCCGCGTGATCTCGGGTCGCCGTCGGCGTCGAGTAACTAGCGCTTTGCCGACTTAGGTGTCATCGCCGTCCCGCCGCCAAAGGGAAACGACCTGCCCCCTCACC